>NZ_NFIF01000020.1:0-79585 GCF_002161645.1 Blautia sp. An46
GTATACGGAGGCAAGGGAGTAGTCCTTACTGCCAATGCACAGAAACAGGCACAGCAGCTTGAAAAACAGGGATTTGGCAACTGCCCGATCTGTGTAGCAAAGACTCAGTACAGCTTAACGGATGACCAGACAAAACTGGGAGCGCCTACAGACTTTGAAGTAACTGTCAGAAATCTGAAGATTTCCGCAGGAGCAGGCTTTGTAGTTGCCCTGACTGGTGAGATCATGACTATGCCTGGTCTGCCGAAGGTACCGGCTGCAGAGCGTATTGATGTAGATGAGACAGGTAAGATTTCCGGTCTGTTCTGATTTCGACTGAAACCTTTCAAGAGTTTACAGATAGCAGTATCCGCCGGGCGGAGAGCTTTTCCGCCTGGTGGAAATTACTTTCAGATTTTAGGAGGATATAAGAAATGGGATTTTCAACTGTACCATGTAATGAGTTCGTAGAGGTTTTAGCTTCTAAAGCACCTGTACCTGGCGGCGGCGGTGCCTCTGCTCTGGTAGGGGCAGTAGGTATCGCCCTGGGAAATATGGTGGGAAGCCTGACTGTAGGAAAGAAAAAATATGCAGACGTGGAAGATGAGATGTGGGAGTTAAAGAAAAAATGTGATGAACTCCAGAAAGATTTTCTTCGTCTTATTGAGAGAGATGCAGAAGTGTTTGAACCTCTATCCAAAGCATACGGTATGCCCAGAGAGACAGAGGAAGAAAAAGCCGAAAAAGCCCGGGTAATGGAGATCGTATTAAAAGATGCCTGCTCTGTACCTATGGAAATCATGGAAAAATGCTGTGAAGCTATTGAAGTAATCGTAGAGTTTGCTGCAAAGGGATCTAAACTGGCAATCAGCGATGCCGGCGTAGGCGCTGCTTTCTGTAAAGCTGCACTAAAGGGTGCAAGTCTGAATGTTTATATTAATACAAAATCAATGGCCGACAGAGAGTATGCAGAAGAATTAAACAAAAAAGCAGACGCTATGCTTGAAAAGTATACAAAAATCGCAGATGAAACCTTTGACAGTGTTTTATCCAGATTAAAATAATGTAAATTAGTCTATGACTGGTAGAAAATGCAGGAGGAATTTAGAAAGATGGCAAAGAGATTACTTGGAAAAGAAGTAACGGCTGCACTGAATGAAAGAATTAAAGCAGATGTTGCAGCATTGGAGGAAAAGGGTGTAAAACCTACCCTTGGAATTATCCGTGTAGGCGAGAATGAAAGTGATATTTCTTATGAGAGAGGCGCCACAAAACGCTGTGAGACACTGGGCGTTGCATGTGAGAAGGTGCTGCTTCCCGCAGATGTATCCCAGGAGGATCTGCTGGCAGAAATCGAGAAGATGAATAAGAATGACAATATCCATGGGGTACTGCTGTTCCGTCCTCTTCCAAAACATTTAGATCAGGCGGTTATTGAGAATGCCTTGGATCCTGCAAAGGACGTAGACTGTATGACCGATGGTTCTATGACAGGTGTATTTACAGGTAAAGAAGTGGGATTCCCTCCATGTACACCTCAGGCATGTATGGAGATTCTGGACCACTATGGCATTGACTGTACAGGAAAAAGAGCCGTTGTTATCGGCAGAAGCCTGGTAGTAGGAAAGCCGGCGGCTATGATGCTGATCAAGAAAAATGCAACTGTTACCGTGTGCCATACAAGAACCGTAGACATGCCTTCTGTTGTAAAAGAAGCAGACATTGTTATTGTAGCAGCAGGACGTGCAGGCGTAGTAGATGATACATATCTGAGAGAAGGACAGGTTGTCATTGATGTAGGTATCAATGTAAATGCTGAAGGCAAGCTTTGCGGAGATGTAGACTTTGAGAAAGCAGAGCCTATTGTAGAAGCAATCACACCAGTTCCAGGAGGAGTTGGAAGCGTAACTACTTCTGTACTGGTTGGTCATGTAGTAGAAGCTGCAAAGAGAAAATATTTATAAGATTGGTTAAGTTAAGACTTCGCCGGAATCCTGTCAGATTTCCGGCGGGGTCTTTTTTCTATAGGGAAAGTCCTCCGGACTGTCCTATAGAAAAAACAGCCTTCCGGGCGTGGGAATAGTCTAGAGAAATCATATAGAAAATTCTGTCATATTCTTCCTGTACCAGAGAGGCAGAAAGTTTCTTTGGCAGCGCTCATTTGTCCGTGCCTCGATACTTACGGAATGAAAGAAGGCTTTCCATAGGGAAGAGTAGCTGTCTTCCTTTTGGGCCGCTTCCATATGGGCCAGTTCCTGAGGTGTAACGGAAGTAAGAAAGTAATCTTTATCTTTGGGATGAACAACTGCTAAAAGCCGTTTCTTGTCTGTAATCAGCCAGTTTTCCGAGGGCATCCGGTCAGCAAAGTGAGAGGCTACCAGGGTAAGGATATTGCACTTAGGTTCGATGAGGGAAAAGAGGGCCTGGTCATTAAGCCTGGAAAAACGGATAAATTCCCGGAACTGATGGCTTTCATTGGATACTTTTCGGTCCAGCTCAAAAAGTGCAGATACATAGGGATTATTTAACATACGGGTTACCTGGGAGCCCCAGGCAAACCCCAGGACGAGAAAACGGTAAATAATATCCAGCTTGTCAGGGTTCCAGTGCATAGCGGCCCGATAAATATCCTGGTAAGCATTTGGAGAGATTTTTGTGCGGACAGAGCGGATGACCTTCTGGCATTTTTCCAGGTTCGGGTCAATATGACGGTATTGGCAGAAAAGCTCCGGCTCATCTACCGGCTCAGTCATCAGCCGTATATTGGAGTGACCCAGCCGTGCGGCCCAGGCGTCATAGATACAGGTCATCATGGATTCAAAATCATCATGGCAGGTGAAAACAACCATTTAATAATACCTCCTGATTTATTCTCGCGGAAAACGAGCCAAGGGAACATGCCAGCATGTCTGTTTGACGACTGCTGCGAAGGTCTTTGACTTGATGAAAGACTGCAATGTGGAAATAGGCAGAATCATCTCCATTAGGTTATAATTGTCCGGAGATTGTTTTCCGGCTGTCCTCCACAGTAGGGGGAAGTTCCAGAAAATTGTCATCAAAGAGGGAAAGCTGGCGGTAGGTCTGGGGATGCTCCAGCTCCCAGAGGGCTTTCTCCTCATTTCCCGTAAGTTGTCTGGTAATAAAATTTTCTTCTATGGGAGTGCGGTAGCGCATTTTCCCGTGACAGGTAATAAAATATTGGGCCCGCTTTAGTACCACGCCCATGGTTTTCAAGGAAGAAAAGTCCAGTCTGCCGAAACGCCTTGCCTGAAGGATCCTCCAGGCAGATTTATTTCCAATACCGGGAACTTTCAGAAGATCCTGGTAAGAGGCCGTTGAGACTTCAATGGGAAACAGCTCCAGATGCCGGAGAGCCCAGTCGCATTTCGGGTCCAGAAAGATATTAAAATTAGGGCGGGAAGGACTGAGAAGGTCCTCTGCCTGAAAACCATAGTATCGGAGAAGCCAGTCAGCCTGATACAGACGGTGTTCTCTGAGAAGAGGCGGGGCTGTATCCAAGGAAGGCAGGTCTCTGTCCTCGTTCAGGGGAATGTAAGCGGAGAAAAAGACCCGCTTCAGATCATAGCGCTGATACATAGCCTGGGTAACTTTTAAAAGCTGATAGTCATTTTCCTGAGTAGCGCCTATGATCATCTGGGTGCTCTGCCCGGCAGGCGCAAAAGGCCTGGGACTTTTTTGAGAGGATAAATCTCTTTTGCCAGGCGAACCTTCCAAAAGCTGAGAGCCGCTTTCCTGGAGAAGAGAAGGGCTGGTGCTATCTGGCAGAACTTTTTTCTGAGAGTCTAGTCTCTTTGCAGAAGAGGAAAAAATGCTTCCTGCGAGATACTGATTGCCAAAATGCCGTTCCATAGAGATAGATTTTCCAATGGACAGGCGATAGTCCGTAATCTGCTGCTGAATCTGACTCATGGGACGGAGAATCGCCTCGTGGCTTTTGCCTGGAGCAAGAAGGCGGAGGCTTTCTTTTGTGGGCAGTTCCATGTTGACGCTCATTCGATCTGCCAGATAACCAATCTCCTGTATGATTTCAGGAGCGGCGCCGGGGACGGCTTTGGCATGGATATAGCCTCTGAAATGATATTGATTTCGGAGAAGGAAAAGAGTACGATACATCAGTTCCATGGTATAGGTAGGACTCTTTATAACTCCGGAGCTTAAAAAAAGGCCTTCAATATAATTTCGCTTATAAAACTCGATAGTAATGGTACAGAGTTCCTCCGGTGTAAAAGAGGTTCGGATTCTTTCATTGGAACGGCGGTTGAGGCAGTATTTGCAGTCATAAATACAGTGGTTGGAGAGAAGTACCTTTAAGAGGGAAATACAGCGACCATCTGCGGCAAAGCTGTGACAGATACCGCAGGCTCTGGAATTTCCCAGACTTCCCTTTTCTCCTTTCCGGTCAACGCCGCTGGAGGTGCAGGCTACATCGTATTTGGCAGCATCTGAGAGAATCTTTAATTTTTCTTCTAAGTCGGGTTCTTTTTTTATTTCCATGATCAACTCCCCAGTAATTCTTAATAGTAAACGAACAAATGTTCTGATTCTATTATATGCCTGAGTTTAAATTCTGTCAAGAACGAATGTTCGAAAACGGCTCTAAATTTGACGGAGAGGCAGTACCTGAAACTATGAAAATCCATGGCATTTTTCGAGGATGGGACACATATATATTATTAATATGATGTCGGAGTGCAGAAACCCTGGAAGGGACTCTCTGAGAAGAAAGCAGGGGTTTTGCTGCGACAGGGCAGTAGAATTAAGGAGGCAGGTTCATGGATGCATATCATATCTATCAGGATATCCAGGCCCGTACAAACGGGGAAATTTACATAGGCGTAGTAGGACCGGTCCGTACAGGAAAGTCCACGTTCATAAGACGGTTTATGGAGCTGGCAGTCCTTCCCAATATGGAGGAAAATCAAAAAAAGGAAGTGAGAGACCAGCTTCCTTTAAGCGGTTCCGGAAAAATGATCACCACAGTAGAACCAAAATTCATTCCAAAAGAGGCTGCGGCAATATCTTTAGGAGAGGATCTGGAAGCGAAAATACGCCTTATAGACTGTGTGGGCTTTATGGTCCGAGATGCAGCAGGAAACATGGAAGAGGGAAAAGAACGGATGGTGAAAACCCCCTGGTTCAGCTATGAGATTCCCTTTCATCAGGCGGCGGAGACAGGAACCAGAAAAGTTATTGAAGAACACTCCAGTATTGGTCTTGTGATCACCTGTGACGGTTCTTTCGGGGAGATCCCCAGGGAAAATTACATAGAAGGGGAAGAAAAGACGGTTCAGGAGCTGAAAAAGACGGGAAAGCCTTTTTTGATCCTGGTAAATTCCCAGAAGCCTTATAAAGAAGAGACTCAGAATCTAGTCCAGGAACTGAAGAAAAAATATCAGGCTGGAGTTATGAGTGTAAACTGTGAGCAGCTTAGGAAAGAGGATATTACCAGAATCCTGGAGAAAATTTTATATGAATTTCCCATTGTTCAGATGGAGTTTTATGTGCCGAAATGGGTAGAAATGCTTCCTCCGGACCATTATCTGAAGGAAAATCTCTTAAACGGGATCCGGGACCTGATGGGCAAGATGAGGTACGTGAAAGATGCAGACAGAGAGCATCTTCCTTTCTCTTCAGAATATGTAAAAAATATGACTCCGGAGAAAATTTCCCTATCCAATGGCAGGGTACAGGTCCGAGTGGATATGGATGAAAAATGGTATTATGAAATCTTAAGTGAAATGACGGGAGTATCTATTTCCGACGAATATGAGTTGATTCATACGATGCAGGAAATGGCCAAGATGAAGAAAGAATATGTGAAAGTTCAAGACGCCATTTCGGCAGTGCGGGGAAAAGGATACGGAGTCGTAACTCCTGACAAGGAAGAGATCAAGCTGGAGGAACCAGTGGTGATCAAACAGGGCAGCAAATATGGGGTAAAAATTAAGTCAGTAAGTCCCTCCATCCATATGATACGGGCAAATATTGAAACGGAGATTGCCCCAATTGTAGGAAGTGAAGAACAGGCAAAAGATTTGATCGAATATATTAAGACCTGTGATGAACGGAAAGAAAGTGTATGGCAGACAAATATATTCGGCAAATCTATCGGCCAGCTGGTAGAAGACGGTATACATACCAAGTTGGTACAGATCGGAGATGAAAGCCAGATTAAACTGCAGGATACCATGCAGAAAATCGTCAATGACAGCAAAGGCGGACTGGTTTGCATTATCATATAAAGGGATACAGAGGCAGACGTGCGGAAGTTTTTCTGTACGTCTGTTTTTTCCTGTGCTAAACTGACTACAGCGGGCCTGATATAAAAATTTGCCCGGTATGGAGAAAAAGGGAATATCGGCGAGAGAGGTAATGTTATGGAAAAGAAAGAATCGAATTACGAAAAGGTATATGCCCAGTTTCAGGACTGGTTTGTAAAATGTCCCCAGGAGGATATTATTAAGAAGATAGGGGGAGAGTTTGATGAGAAGAATCTATCTCTCTCTTTTTTCGGTGAAAGATGCAGGATCTCCAGAGGGACAGGAGAGATTACTGGAGAAGGAGAACGGGAGATCCCGGTTACAGAGAGACTGACCATTATGCACCATCTGCGGTATTGTAAAAGTTTCGCAGAAGAAGGCAGCAAAATGGTACCCTTCCGGGAAATCCGGGAAGCGGCGGTGTTTGAAAAGGCCTATGAAAGATCTGCTCTGGAGCCTCTGAAAAAGCATTTTGCAGGCCGTTCCCAGGAGCTTTTAAAAGCAGGACTGGAATTGGGCGGCATCCGGGAAAAATACGGAGACGTAAGCCTTACGCTCCATGCATTTCCAAAGATCAGGCTTACTTATATTTTCTGGGACGGAGACGAGGAGTTTCCCCCTTCCGCTAACATTTTATTCCAGGATACCATAGCCCAGTGGACTCACCCGGAAAGTGTGCCTACTCTGGCCCAGATCGGTACAGAGAGACTGATACATGTACTTGTCTGAATTGATATCAATAAGAGGAGCAGATTCCTGATTTGCGTTTTTAGTACTAAAAAGAAAAAAAGTGCCACAATCTTTGAAAACACTGGATTGTGGCACTTTTATATTTTAACAAATGATGCTAAATAATAGAATGAAAGTTGACAAATAGTCAATATAATATTGAATTTTTATCAACTAACAAGTATAATAATTAAAAATTGTTGCTAAAATGCCCATAAAAATCTTAACGAATGAATAAAGGAGGAGAAATGAGACCTAAATTAAAGATTGTGATCAGACCATTCTGGAAGAAGGACACGATTTCCTTTATTGATTATGAACTCAGCAGTCCGGATATAAAAGTATCTACCGGTGCGCCTATGCTCTGTCGGTTTGATGAAGGTTTCGGCGGTCTTTGTCCCTTCCCGGATATGGAATATCTAAGGATCGAGGACGAAAAGGGTTTTCTTGAATGTGAAGAGAAGGAAATGTGGACAAGTCCATGAAAATCACAGAGCTTGGGATTTCTTTATTTACCGTCGGCAAGATCCGTGCGGTGGAAAATGAGTCTTTCGGAGTATATTATCTGTCGGAACCGGAATTTGAAATCCGTCCTATTGCGGAGAAACTGTTTCCAATCTTTCAGTATGAGAAGGAATACTTTAACGATCCGGATGCACAATTTAAAGTTTTTCTGAGGAGAGATCCCTTTGTGATCAGCAATGGGGGATCGGCCTGCAGATATGCTTTTATCTCCGGCTACAGTGCATTTGGCGGCTTTGATCCGGACAAATGGTTCAATGTACTGATCCATGAGATGACCCATACCTGGCCATATATGGACGACAATAATGTGGGAGAGGGAACCTGGTTTTTGGAAGGAGCCACAGAATATTACTGTACCTGGCTTCCCTATATTGGAGGATTTCTTGATGATGAATTTACGGTCAAGTGCTTAAATGAAAAGATTGGGAGAAGATATTATCAGAATCCCTTCAGGGAGACGCCGAATATGGAAATACCGAAGATCCAATGGAAAGAGAGGCTCGCACAGGAGTGCCCTTATGGAAGAGGGTTCCTGTATCTGGCGAACACAGAGGCGCAGCTTCGACGGGCCGGGAAAGGAAGTATTGATGACATTGTAAAACAATTTGGCTGGGATCGGCCCATGCATCCTGCGGATTGGAAGGCCTTTCTTCAGGAACGCCTCGGCCGGGAGGCAGTTGTTCAGTTTGAAGAGATGACTGCAGGAAAGTTCCTTGAGCCGGATCGGATATTTTTGAAAACAGATTTCAAGTTGTGAAGGATGAAATTGAACTCAACGGCCAAAAGGTAACATCTTATCATTTTGAAACAAAAAGATAAAAGGAGAGTGGAGCTTGCGGCTGTACAGGGGGCGTATCTGATTCCCACATTGGCTGTTATGCATATCTCTGACGGCCCCAGAAAGGATTATTGGGAAAAGCGATTGGGACCGATGTTCCGACACTGTACGGAAAAAATGGCAAAAGCATATGAGATGGGTCTGTATCTTGGATTCGGTACAGATTGTGCTGCCGGAGACTTTTGCTATGATAACGGGATTGAGTTTAGATTCCGTAGGGAGAACTGCGGGATGAAGGACTTGGATATTCTGCTTCAGTGCACAAGAAATAACGCAGTGATCGCAGGGATTGAAGACAGAGTCGGAATGATCCGAAAAGGAATGTCAGCGGATTTGATCCTGGTAGACGGAAAACCGGATCTGGATATCCGCTGTATGTATCACAGACCAAAACTTGTAATGAAGAGAGGAAAAATCGTCCGAAGAATGTAAATAAGGAACCGGATGTCAGGCATCGGCATCCAGTTCTTTGAGATACTTGTAGATTGTGTACTTAGAGACATTTAGCTGCTTTGCTACATAGCCGACGCTTTTTTGCAGGCGGAAGTAGTCCTGTTCTTTCAGGAGAGCTACCAGGGAAAAACGCTCTTGTTTTTTCATGGCAGATATGGGAACCCCAATTCGGGACAACGCCTGGTGGAAGAGTTGTACCAGCAGGTCAGCGTCAGATCTTTCATTCCCTGACATGGTAGAAAAGAGATCACCGCTGTCAGAGGTAACTGAACTGAGAAAATGTTCCATCTGCGTCATCAGGGTGATCTCGTAATTGATCCCCAGTGCGAGGACATAATCTTCTCCGGTGAGAAAAAAAGTGGAGGATTTTACAGTACGGCCATTTTTTAAATGAACAAGCTGATTGATAATATCATGGGTGCCGATTTTCCGGATCTGGCTTGTATCGACAAGAGAGGAATCCAGGATACCATTGTGGGAGCCGGGGCTTCGACCGCTGACATTTCCATTGTAAATTGCCACGTTTGTCATCATGCCGTCTGAAAAATCGTGTATGATAGTTTCACAGCTTTCGCCGAAGATGAGTGCAATGCCGTGAGCCAAGCGGTCAAGAAAGAAAAATGCCTCTGATTTTGTCATAACAATTACCTCACTTACTATGTTTACTATGATTTTAACATCAGGTTGATAATTTATCAACCTGCAGGAAAGGAGAAGAAGCATGCAGGATTATAAAAAATTGATTGAAAAATATGAAAAGGATCTGATAAGAAATCGACGTTATCTGCATCAGCATCCCGAACTCGGGTTTGATCTGGATCATACAGTGCAGTATGTGAAGGAAGAATTGACTGCTATGGGATGTAAGCCGATAGATATTGGAGACCATGGGGTGACAGCGGTAATCGGGAAAAAAGAGGGCAGATGCATTCTGCTTCGATCCGATATGGATGCCCTGCCAATGAAGGAAGAGAGCGGATTGCCTTTTTCGTGTACTTATGACAGTGCAGCGCATACCTGCGGGCACGATACACATACGGCTATGCTTCTTACCGCAGCCCGGATTTTTAAAGAAATTGAGGATGAACTTCCTGGAAAGGTAAAACTTTTGTTCCAACCTGCAGAAGAAATAGGTTACGGGTGTCGTAACATGGTTGAAAATGGGATCCTTGAAAACCCGAAGGTTGATGCGGCATTTGGTGCACATATTATGTCATGTTTTCCAAAAGAGACGGTTCTCTATGGCACGGGAAGTCTCTCTACAGGGGCAGACCTGTTTACGATCACCGTACATGGGAAAGGAGGGCATGGATCTGTCCCACATACGACCATTGATCCGATCAATATTGCATGTCATATTGTTTTGAACCTTCAGACAGTAAATAGCCGTGAGATAGATGCTCAGGAGATGGCTGTACTGGACTTTGGATCCATCAATGCTGGATCTGCAGGCAATGCAATACCTGAGACAGCAGTGCTGAAGGGGAATATCCGCACATTCAACAATGATGTGCGCAGACAGATTAAGAAGAGGGTTTCAGAGATTACGGAACAGACTGCCGCAATGTTCGGCGGAAGCGCCCAGATAGAATATTCCCTTGAAATGGGGGCTGTGGTTACGGATACCATGGTCACAGCACTGTGCGGAAATGAGATCAAAAAGCATATGGATGCGGCGAAAGTAAATGACCATATCCTGAAACTTCCGTTCAGTGAAGACTTCTCCTATATCAGCGACCTGGTTCCGTCCACCTTTTTCCTGATTGGCGCTTGCCCGGAAAACAGCGAGGTGCTGACGCAGCATAATCCCAGGATTATTTTTGATGAGGAATCTATGAAAACAGGCGTACTTGTCTATGTGGCAGGAGCCATGGGATACTTAAAGGAAGGCGGTAAAGAAAAGATATGAAGATCATAGAGGAAGAACAGGTAAGGAAGCTGCTTACACCGGAGAAATGCATGGATGTCATGAAAAAAACTCTTATGGATCTGGAATTAGGAAAGTGTGTAATGCCTCAGAGACTGATCTGCAGGATGCCCAATACCGCAGCTCTTGGTTTTATGCCGGCGTATACAGGGGACTATTTCGGAGCAAAAGTAATCACAGCCTATGAACCGAATATGGGAACAGGCTATCCTTCTCATATTGGATATGTGATGCTCTTTGAGAGCAGACACTGCACAGTCTGCGGCATGATCGAGGCGGGGAGTATCACAGAAATCCGTACAGGATGTGTTTCTGCTGTAGCCACAGATCTGCTGGCAGAGAAAAACGCTCACAAAATGGCAGTGATCGGAGCGGGAGCTCAGGCAAGAAGCCATCTTGCAGCCATCCGTTTGGTAAGAAAGATCACAGAGGTCACCGTATACGACAAAAATCCCGCAGCTTCAGAACTATATGCCGAGGAAATGAAAAAAAAATACGGGATTTCCGTTAAAACCTGCGGGAGTGTTGAAAGTGCTGTTGCCGATGCGGATATTATCTGTACGGTATGTCCTGCAAAGGAAGCTTATCTTACCAAAGATATGGTGAAGCCAGGTGTTCATATTAATGCAGTCGGTACATTTTCTCCGACTACAAGAGAAGTGGCATCCGACTTGATCGGGGCAGCAAGGCTCTATTCGGATCATACACCTTCATGCAGAAAGGAGAGCGGGGAATATCTTATTCCTCTGAAGGAAGGTATTATTACGGAATCCCATATTATCGGTTCTGTAGGCGAATTGCTTTTAGGCAAAGTACCAGGACGTCAAAGCAAAAATGATATTACTGTTTTTGATGCACTGGGTCTTGCAGTTGAAGATATTTCCAGTGCGGAGTTGGTTTATCTGGAATCGAAGAAATAAATAACATTAGGGGCTGCCGTATCCATGGTCAGAAAATCATAGATGCGGCAGCTTTTTTTGCTATTTTAACCAGCTCTTTAAATATTTTATAGTGCTTTGCAGACTTCTGGTTTACGTTGACTTTTTGCACAGAAAATTATATAATAAACAAGGTCATTCTTGAAAAAATAAGCTGGAAATCTTTATGGAAGCAGGTGGAATTCCTGTGCAAGTCCGTTACTGTGAAAGCCAGATACATAAGATTTTCAGAAGGTGTGGAGGTTTTATCTGCGGCAACCGGATACTTCCATGATATCGTGTGAGGTAAAGAGCTGATACAGCTCTGTGATACACTAGGTCCGTTGCCAGTTGGCAGCGGATTTTTCTTTGCACAAATTTCGTTTTATTTGAGAAAACAGAGGCAGGATATGGAGCATAAAACAGGATTAGAAGGCTATTACAGTATAAAAAACAATAAGAAAATGAGGTATGGCTACACCACCGGTTCCTGCGCTGCCGCTGCAGCAAAAGGAGCAGTGGAGATCCTTCTGGAGAACAAAAAGGTGGAGCAGGTGGAGCTGATGACGCCGAAAGGGATCCTCCTGAATCTGGAGCTTCTCCACATCAGTCAGGGAAAGGACTGGGTCTCCTGTGCCGTGAAAAAGGACGGGGGAGATGATCCTGACGCCACAGACGGACTGGAGATTTTTGTAAAAGCAGAAAAGACCAGAGATTCCGGGATCCGGCTGGAAGGAGGAGAAGGAGTAGGACGAGTGACGAAAAAAGGCCTGGAGCAGCCTGTGGGAAGTCCGGCTATCAACAAAGTCCCACGGTCAATGATTCTAAAGGAAACCGAAGAAATCTGTTCCAGAGCAGATTATGAGGGGGGGCTTCTTCTTACCGTCAGTGTTCCCGGAGGGGACCGGGTGGGAGCCAGGACCTTTAATCCCAGGCTGGGGATCCGGGGAGGGATTTCCATTCTTGGCACCTCGGGGATTGTAGAGCCTATGAGTGAAAGTGCCCTGATCAAAAGCATTGAGATCGAAATGCGTCAGAAGGTGGAAAACGGAGGAGAATATCTTCTGATCACCCCGGGAAACTACGGAGCGGCATATTTAAAGGAGCATATGGACCTGCCTTTTGAGGAAAGCATGAAGTGCAGCAATTACATAGGGGAGACACTGGATATGGCTCTGGATATGGAGGTGAAAGGAATCCTTTTTGTCTCTCATATCGGCAAGTTCGTAAAAGTGGCCGGGGGGATCATGAACACCCATTCCAGATGTGCAGACAGCCGGGCGGAGCTGCTGGCTGCAAACGCCATACGGGCAGGAATTTCTCTGGAAGGAGCCAGAGAAATCCTGGATACCATTACCACAGACGAGGCTCTGGCTGTGATCCGGAGAGAAAATCTTCTGGAGCCGGTCATGGAGGAGCTGACAAAAAGAATCTTATATTACATGAACCACAGAACTTATGACCGAATGCTCCTGGGATCCGTGATATTTTCTAACGAATACGGCTATCTGGGGCAGACAGAAAATACAGAGGAATTGATCCGGCTTTTGCAAAAACAATATAAAAAGCCGTCAGTATAAAGAAATGTAAAACAAAGGAGACAGACATGCAAGGAAAATTATATGGAGTAGGAGTGGGACCGGGAGATCCGGAGCTCCTTACTTTAAAGGCGCTGAGACTGATAAAGGACAATGAGGTTATCGCTGTGCCGGGGAAAGAGATTCAGGCCAGTGTGGCTTATCAGATCGTGAAGAGGGCTTATGAGGAACTGGATGAAAAAACACTGATCCCTGTGGCCATGCCTATGACCAAGGACCCTCAGGTGCTGAAAGCCAATCATGATAAGGCGGCGGATCAGGTGGAGTCCTATCTTAAAGAAGGAAAAAATGTGGTTTTCCTCACTTTGGGAGATACTACTGTGTATTCCACCTATCTCTATGTCCATAAAAGGATCCTGGAGAGAGGATATGAGGCGGAGATCGTCAGCGGCATCACCTCTTTCTGTGCAGTGGCAGCCAGGCTGAATATGGGACTGGTGGAGGCGGATCAGCCTCTCCATGTGATACCGGCTACCTATAAAGCCCAGGAAATGGAAGAGATCCTGAAGCTTCCCGGGACGAAGGTCCTGATGAAGACAGGAAAGAAAATGAAACAAGTAAAAGAGAGTATAGAAAAAAGCGGACAGAAGGCAGTGATGATCGAAAACTGCGGTATGCCTTCAGAAAAAATATACAGGTCGGTGGAAGAGATCCCGGAAGATTCCGGATACTATTCTCTGATCATTGTAAAAGAAAACTAACAGAAGAAAGGAAAACATCATGGTACATTTTGTAGGAGCAGGAAGCGGAGCGGCAGATCTGATCACTCTCCGCGGAAAGAACTTGTTAGAAAAGGCAGACGTGATCATCTATGCGGGTTCTCTGGTAAATCCCCAGCTTTTGGAGTATGCCAGGGAAGACTGTAAGATTTTCAACAGCGCTAAAATGACACTGGAGGAAGTACTGGAGGTGATTTTCCAGGCAGAAGAAGAAGGGGAAACAACAGTCCGTCTTCATACTGGAGATCCCTGTCTTTACGGCGCTATCCGGGAGCAGATGGATGTGCTGGACGAGAAGGGGATTTCCTATGACTATTGTCCGGGAGTGAGTTCTTTTTCCGGTGCAGCAGCGGCTTTGAACCTGGAATATACCCTTCCAAATGTTTCCCAGAGCGTGATCATTACCCGAATGGCGGGAAGGACTCCAGTGCCGGAAAAGGAAAGTATTGAGTCTTTTGCGGCTCACCAGGCAACCATGGTAGTGTTTTTAAGTACAGGCATGCTGGAGGAGCTGTCCAGACGTCTCATCGAAGGAGGCTATAAACCAGATACACCGGCGGCAATCGTCTATAAGGCTACCTGGGAAGATGAAAAGAAGTTTGTATGTACAGTGGCTACTCTGGCCCAGACAGCAAAAGAAAACAATATTACCAAAACAGCTTTGATGATCATTGGGGATGTGGTTTCCCACAATTCCTATGACCGTTCCCTGCTGTATCATCCGGAATTTACTACAGAATTCAGAAAAGGTACAGGACCTCAGTGATAAGAGGAAGAAGATAAGAGGTGAAGGAAATGAAAATAGCGATCATAAGCTTCAGCCGGGCAGGCTATCGTCTCAGCGAGATGCTTTATTGGGTATTGAAGGAGCGGAATTATGAAGTCAGTTCCTATGCAAAAAGCAAGTATACCAAAAAAGTTCTGGACGAATCCCAGCTGGATGAAGATTCCAGAGATTTCCGAAATGTAAAGGATTTTGCAAAGCCTGTGGACGAGTCCATCAGAGAGTGGACCAAGCAGAGATTTGCAGACTGTGACGCCATAATTTTTATCGGCGCCTGCGGTATTGCGGTGCGTAGCATTGCCCCTTTTGTAAAAAGCAAAAAAGTAGACCCGGCAGTAGTGGTAGTAGATGAACAGGGAAAATTTGTCATTTCTCTTCTGTCCGGACATATCGGAGGGGCCAATGAACTGACTCAGGAAGTGGCGGAAATCGTCCATGGGCAGCCAGTGGTGACTACTGCTACAGACCTGAACAATAAATTTGCAGTGGATGTTTTTGCAAAGAAAAACAGTTGTTTTATTTCTGATATGACTCTGGCAAAAGAGGTTTCAGCAGCTCTTCTGGCAGGAAAAGAAGTTGGTTTTGCCAGTGATTTTCCATGGCTTGGGGAGATTCCGGAGGAACTGAAGCTTCTGGAAGAGGGAAAAGAAAAACCAGAGCTGGGAATCTATGTGACCAACGGCTATATGGAGCATCCTTTCGTACACACGCTGTACCTGATCCCCAGGGTGATCACTACAGGAGTAGGATGTAAAAAAGAAACTCCGAAAGAAATCGTGGAAAAAGTAATCCGGAGAGCCTGTGATGAGCTGCTGATCCCTTCCGTAGCCATGGAACAGGTAGCCAGCATTGACCTGAAAAAAGACGAGGAAGGGATTCTGGAATACTGTCAGGAAAGAAACCTGCCTTTTGTCACTTACAGCAGGGAAAAACTGGAGGAAGTAGAGGGAACCTATGCTTCTTCTTCCTTTGTAAAGGACGTTACAGGAGTCGATAACGTGTGTGAAAGAGCTGCTCTTCTGGGAAGCAGCAAAGAGGGAAAAGGACGGCTGATACTTAGAAAATTTGCCCAGGACGGTGTGACCGTAGCTCTGGCTATGAAGAAATGGAGTGTGAACTTTGAATAAATTATATGTAGTTGGAATCGGGCCGGGAGCCTATGAGAAGATGACTATTGAGGCGGCCCAGGCTCTGAAAAACAGCGATGTGATCATTGGATATACAGTGTACGTGGATCTGGTAAGAGACCATTTTCCAGGCAAAGAATTTATGACCACACCTATGAAAAAAGAGGTGGAGCGCTGTGAAATGGCCTTTGAGGAGGCTGTAAAAGGAAAGACTGTTTCCATGATCTGCAGCGGCGACGCAGGGGTTTACGGCATGGCCGGCCTGATGTATGAGGTGGGGGTAAAATATCCTCAGGTAGAGCTGGAGATCATTCCAGGCGTAACTGCGGCCACAGGAGGCGCCGCAGTGCTGGGAGCGCCTTTGATTCATGATTTCTGCCTGATCAGTCTCAGTGATCTGCTGACCCCCTGGGAGAAGATCGAGACCAGACTGTTAGAAGCTTCTAAAGCAGATTTTGTCATTTGTCTTTATAATCCTTCCAGTAAGAAACGCCACGATTATCTGGAAAAAGCCTGCAATCTGATGATGGAATATAAGTCTCCGGATACAGTCTGCGGCATTGTGGGGAATATCGGAAGAGAGGGAGAAGCCATGAAGGTCCTTTCTCTGGAAGAGTTAAAGAATACAAAGGTGGATATGTTTACCACGGTTTTCGTGGGAAATTCTCAGACGAAAAATGTGGGAGGAAAAATGGTAACTCCCAGAGGGTATAAGAATGTGTAAAGTGATTGTTTTTGCCGGCACTACAGAGGGCAGAGAAATCGCAGAATTTCTGAATCGTCACAATTTGCCAGGCTATGTCTGTGTGGCTACGGAGTATGGGGAGAAACTTCTGCCGGAGAGCGGAGTGCTGGAGATATCCCACCAGCGCTTAGATGTGGAAGAGATGAAAGCCCTTTTCCAGCAGAAAAAACCGGATATGGTGTTGGACGCTACTCACCCCTATGCGGCCCAGGTCACAGAAAACATAAAAAAGGCCTGTGAGGAAACTGGCAGGGAATATATCCGTATTCTCCGGGAAAATCAGAAGACAGAAGAGGACAGCGACTGGATTTTTGCAGACAGCGTAGAGGAGGCTGTAGAGCTCCTTTCTCATAGGGAAGGGAACATTCTGGCTACCACAGGAAGTAAAGAGGCTACCAAGTATACCAGGCTTCCAGACTATCAGGAAAGGGTGTTTTTGAGAGTCCTGTCTCTGCCAAAGGTAGCCCTTCAGTGCGGAGAACTGGGGTTTCAGGGAAAAAACCTGATCTGTATGCAGGGACCTTTTTCCAGGGAACTGAACGCTGCAATGATCCGTCAGCTGGACTGTAAATATCTGGTAACAAAGATGTCAGGAGATGCAGGCGGATTTCAGGATAAGATCGACGCAGCCAGGGAATGCGGCTGTATTCCGGTAGTTATTGGAAGGCCTCTTAAGGAAGAAGGAATCTCTGTGGGCCAGTGCCGGCAGCTTCTGTGCAGGAGATACGGTCTGAAAGCCCAGGGAGAGATTGCTCTGGTAGGAATCGGCATGGGCAGCAGGGAAGGACTTACCGTGGAAGCCCAAGAGGCAATCCGCGGAGCTCAGCTCCTTATCGGCGCCAGAAGGATGACCGACTCCTGCAAAAATCCCGGGCAGGACTGTTTTATCGAATATGACAGCCAAAAGATTGCCGCATACATAGAAGAACATCCGGAATATGACAGAATTGCGGTTTTACTTTCCGGAGACGTAGGCTTTTACAGCGGGGCCAGAAAGCTCCTTGAGGCTCTTAAAGGAAAAAATGTCCGGATTATCTGCGGCATTTCTTCCGTGGTATATTTTATGAGCCGTATCGGAAAGTCCTGGGATGACGCACTGATCACCAGCGCCCATGGGAAAGAGGCAAATCTGGTTCCTCTGATCCGCCATAACCGAAAGGTTTTTGCAATCCTGGGAACCAGGGACGGCATCTCTGACCTGGCCAGAAAACTTCTGGAATATGATATGAAAAATGTAACCCTGTACACAGGAGAATGTCTTTCTTACCCTGAGGAAAAAATTCAAAAGGGCAAGCCAGAGGACTTTACGAACTATGAAGGAGATCCTTTAAGTGTGGTCTGTGCAGAAAATGAGGAATGTCAGGAGCTTTTGTCAGTTCACGGAATTTCGGATGGGGAATTCATCCGTGATAAGGTGCCGATGACAAAAGAAGAGGTCCGTACAGTCTCCCTTGCAAAGCTGAGACTTCGCCCAGATTCCGTCTGCTATGACGTAGGGGCAGGAACCGGTTCCGTATCTGTAGAGATGGCTCTGCGGACTCCATACGGAAAAGTCTTTGCCATTGAGAAAAAAGAACCGGCAGTGGAGCTTTTAAAGAAAAACAAAAAGAAGTTTGCTGCAGATAATCTCAGGGTGATCCAGGGAACAGCACCGGAGGCACTAGAGGACCTTCCGGCACCTGACCAGGCTTTTATCGGCGGCTCTTCTGGAAATATGAAGGAAATTCTGGAACTGCTCCTGGAGAAAAATCCCCAGGTGAGGATCGTGATCAACTGCATTGCACTGGAAACTGTGGCGGAAAGTCTCCGCTGCATAAAAGAACTTCCGGTGACAGACACAGAAATTGTCCAGCTCAGTGTGAGCAAGTCCAGGGAAATCGGCTCTTATCACATGATGATGGGGGAAAATCCCATATATATTATATCCTGTACAGGACGAGGAAGGGGGAACTGACCATAAAGACACCACGTTTTTTGCTGACAGCAGGAGCCAGCGGCAGCGGTAAAACCCTTCTTACCTGCGGGATCCTTCAGGCCTTGAAAAACAGGGGCTTAAATCCGGCCTCCTTTAAGTGCGGACCGGATTATATTGACCCCATGTTTCACACAAAGGTTATCGGAACAAAGTCCAGAAACCTGGATACGTTTTTCACCGGAGAAGATACCCTGAGGTATCTTCTGGAAAAAAACAGCCGGGACTGTGACATTGCGGTGATGGAAGGGGTCATGGGATATTATGACGGCGTAGGCGGGACCACTTTCCGGGCCAGCGCCTATGATCTGGCAAGGATTACCAAGACTCCTGCAGTGCTCATCGTAAACAGCAAAGGCATGAGCCTTTCCATTCTGGCATATATCAAAGGATTCTGTGAGTATAAAAAAGACAGCGGGATCCAGGGGGTAATTTTAAATCAGATGTCTCCCATGCTGTATCCCAGGATGAAAAAGCAGATAGAAGAAGAGCTGGGGCTGAAGGTCTACGGATATGTCCCAAAGGTGGAGGAATGTACTATTGAAAGCCGGCATTTAGGCCTGGTGCTGCCAGGAGAGATACAGGATCTGAAGGAAAAGCTGAACCGGCTGGCAAAAGTTTTGGAGGAGTCTTTGGACCTGGAGGGACTTCTGAAGCTGGCGGATACAGCGCCGGCCCTGGAAGCTGCAAAGCCAGCCCTTCCTGAAATCTGTGAGAAGCCGTCTGTTCGGATCGGCCTGGCAAGAGACGAGGCTTTTTGCTTTATTTATGAGGATAACTTAGAACTGCTGCGTGAGCTTGGAGCTGAACTGACAGAGTTTTCTCCTATACATGACCAGGAACTGCCAGAGAATCTGGACGGCCTTCTTCTGTATGGCGGGTATCCGGAGCTTTACGCAGGGGAACTTGAAAAAAATGTAAATATGCGCAGCCAGATAAAGGATGCGTTGGAAAATGGTCTTCCGGTCCTGGCGGAGTGCGGGGGTTTTATGTATCTCCACCAGACCTTTCAGGATATGGAGGGAAAAGACCGGAAAGGAGTAGGGATCATAGAGGGCAAAGCCTATAAGACACCCAGACTTTCCAGATTCGGCTATCTGACTCTGGAGAAAAAAGAGGGAAAGGTTTTCGGACAGGACACAGGTTCCTGCCCGGCTCATGAATTCCATTATTTTGACTCTACAAGCTGCGGGGAGGATTTCCACGGACAAAAACCGGAAAGCAGCAGGGGATGGGATTGTATCCATTGTACAGATTCCATGATCGCCGGATTTCCACATTTCTATTACTGGGGAAATCCCAGATTTGCGGCAGCTTATGTAGATAGATGCAGAAACTATGCGAGAGAGAGAAGGAGGCAGTAATTATGAATTTACAGGAAGCAGTCAATGGAATCCAGCCTTTAGATGAAAAGGCTATGGAACAGGCAAGAGAGCATTGGGACAGTATCGCCCATCCTCTTCACAGTCTTGGAAAACTGGAGGATATGGTGGTACAGATTGCAGGAATCACCGGAGATCCCAGAGTACATACAGAAAAAAGGGTTCTGGTTCCCATGTGCGCAGATAACGGAGTTGTAGAGGAAGGGGTTACCCAGACAGGGAAGGAGATTACAGCCCTGGTTGCAGAGAGCTTCCTTCAGACAAAGGCGGCTTCCAGTATTATGTGTAAAACTGTAAACTGCGACATTTTCCCTGTTGATGTGGGGGTGGCCACAGAGGTCAGTATTCTCAACAGGAAAATTGCCTACGGCACAAAAAATATGGCAAAGGAACCAGCCATGACCAGAGAACAGGCCATCCAGGCTGTGGAGACAGGTATTGAAGTTGCCTGTATGATGAAAGAAAAAGGCTACCAGATCATGGCTACCGGAGAGATGGGAATTGGAAATACCACTACCAGCAGCGCTATTGCTTCTGTACTCCTGGACCTTCCCGTAGAGAAGATGACAGGAAGAGGAGCCGGGCTTTCCACAGAAGGGTTTAACCGGAAGATACAGGTGATCAAAGAGGCTATTGCCCTTCATAAACCAGATAAAGAAGACCCTATAGATGTTCTGGCAAAAGTGGGAGGCTTTGATATCGGTGGGATCGCAGGGCTGTTCCTGGGAGGAGCTGCCTGTCATATGCCTGTGGTCATTGACGGAGTAATCTCTGCCACAGGAGCAGTTCTGGCGGCTGCTTTATGCCCCCAGGCAAAAGATTACATGCTGGCTTCTCATGTATCCAAAGAGCCGGCAGGAGAACTGATCTTAAAAGCCCTGGGAAAAGAAGCGCCTCTTCACTGCGACATGTGCCTGGGAGAAGGAACTGGAGCCTTAAATCTCTTCCCTCTTCTGGATACCGGCCTGGCCGTTTATCACGGCATGAGCGATTTCGGAAACTTCGGCATGGAAGCATACCAGCACCTGGAATGAGAATGGGGATCATGATTGCGGGAGTGCCTGGCACGTAGCAATCCGGGGCTTTTATAAAAACACCCAAAGTACACAGGAGGTTTAGGATATGGTTACACTGATAACCGGAGGCAGCGGCAGCGGGAAGTCTGCCTATGCGGAAAGCGTCATTACCGGATTCGGGGAACATGAGCGGATCTATATCGCCACGATGTATCCCTTTGATGAAGAAAGCCATGAGCGTATCCGCCGTCATCGGAAAATGCGAGGGAAAAAAAACTTCCAGACGCTGGAATGTTATACAGGCTTAAAAAATCTCCAGGTTCCGCCAGGCTCCTGTGTACTGCTGGAATGTATGTCCAACCTGGTGGCAAATGAAATGTATCAGGAACAGGGAGCAGGAGAAAATACAGTGGAGGAAATCTTAAAAGGGGTCTCTTCTCTGGCAGAGCAGGCCGGAGAACTGGTGGTGGTGACCAATGAGATTTTTTCCGACGGAATCCAGTATTCACCAGAGACCAGACAGTATCAGGCCTATCTGGGGCAGATCAATCAGGAGATCGCCAGGATGGCGGTCAATGTAACAGAGGTGGTTTATGGAATCCCCCTGTGTCATAAAAACGAGAGAAAAGAAGGACAGAAAATATGAAAACATGGTGGAATAGTTTTAAAATCGCCTTTTCAATGTATTCCAAAGTTCCAATGCCGAAAATCGACTGGACGAAAGAAAATATGCGGTACATCATGTGCTTTTTTCCCCTGATCGGAGTGATCATCGGAGGAGTCACCTGGATTTGGGGATACTGGGGGTCTCAGATTACACAGAGCCATACCTTTTATTCTATTGTGCTGGTGCTGATACCTGTGATCATCTCCGGAGGAATTCATCTGGATGGGCTTCTGGACACATCAGACGCCCTTCACTCCTATCAGCCAAGAGAGAGAAAGCTGGAGATCCTTAAAGATTCCCATGCAGGAGCCTTTGCCATTATCACCGCAGTAATCTATTTTCTTTTTTATCTGGGAGTCTACAGCGAGATGACTTTGAAGGCTCTGCCGGTGGTATGTATTGGATTTATTTTGTCCAGGGCAATGGGAGGATTCTCCATTGCTGCTTTTCCTATGGCAAAAAATACGGGACTGGCTGCTACCTTTTCCGATGGGGCTCAGAAAACCTGTGTGAAGATTTTTTCACTGGTTTACGTAGTAATCTGTGCAGTTCTTATGCTGGCTTATGAGCCGGTGATCGGAGGCTGCGTTCTTCTAGGAGCGGCTCTGGAATATCTGTATTATTATAAAATGTCTCAGAAAGAATTTGGCGGCATTACCGGAGATCTGGCAGGATTTCATATGCAGGTCTGTGAGCTGGTGATCGCTTTTGGCGCAGTGATAGGAGAGAAATTATGCGGTTGGTTATAGGCGGAGCCTTTCAAGGGAAAAAAGACTATGTAAAACAGACCTTCCACCTGGAAGACGCGGAGATGAAGGACGGGGCCACGGCTTCCTATGAGGACATTTTTCACTGTCCCTGTCTCTATCATTTCCATGAATGGATCCGGAAAGGATTAGAGGAAAACTGGAATCTAGACAATCTGGAAGGAGAACTTCTGGAAAAAAATCCGGAGATCATCCTGGTATCCAATGAACTGGGATATGGGGTAGTTCCTATAGAAGCCTTTGACAGGAATTACCGGGAGACAACAGGGAGAGTATGTACCAGGATCGCACAGAAAAGCAGCCAGGTGATCCGGATAGTCTGCGGAATTGGGACGGTGATCAAAGATGCTTAAGATTTATCTTATCCGTCATGGAAAGACCCAGGGCAATCTTTCCGGAAAATATATCGGTTCCAGAACAGATGAACCTCTCTGCGAAGAAGGAATCCGGGAACTGAAAGGGAAAACCTATCCCCAGGCTCAGATTCTTTTCGTAAGCCCTATGAAACGCTGTATCCAGACTGCAGAGCTTCTGTATCCCGGCCTGGAACAGAGAAAAATTCCTCTTTTGCAGGAATGTGACTTCGGTGATTTTGAGAACAAAAACTATAAAGAGCTGTCGGGAAATCCGGACTATCAGGCCTGGATCGACAGCGGCGGCACCCTTCCCTTTCCGGGAGGAGAGGATTCTGAGGAATTTCGTTCCAGGTGCCGCAGAGGCTTTCTCCAGTGTGTGGAGACGGCCTTTTCCCTGGGAAGCCCTGAAACGGCTATTGTGGCTCATGGGGGTACGATCATGAGTATTTTAAGCGCTTATGGCCGGCCTTCCCGGGATTATTTTGACTGGCAGATAAAAAACGGAGAATATTATGCGCTGACCTTGGAGGAGGAATCCTGGAAAAAGGACAGAAGTGTAGTCTTCGCTGAGAAAGGATTATGGACAGATGTTTAAATGGACACCACTGGCCCTGGTTCTGGGCTTTATCATAGATTTGTTTCTGGGAGATCCCCGTTGGCTGTACCACCCGGTACGGGTTATCGGTCTGGAGATTAGTTTTCTGGAAAAGAAGCTGAGAGGAATTTTTCCAAAAACACCAAAGGGAGAACGGCAGGCAGGGCTTCTCATGGTAATCCTTCTGTGTATCCTGGGCTTTGCAATCCCGGCGGGAATCCTTTTCCTGGCCTATAAGATCCATACAGTGCTGGGAATCCTTCTGGAAACCTTTATGTGCTACCAGATGCTGGCGGCCAGATCTCTGAAGGAGGAAAGCATGAAGGTATACCGGGAGCTGAAAAAAGGAGATCTGGAAGGTTCCAGATATGCAGTTTCCATGATCGTGGGCAGGGACACCCAGAACCTTACCTTTGAAGGTGTGACCAAGGCAGCGGTGGAAACCGTAGCAGAGAATACCTCAGACGGAGAAATTGCTCCATTGTTTTATATGGCTTTGGGAGGGCCGCCTCTTCTCTATCTGTATAAAACTGTGAATACCATGGATTCCATGGTGGGATACAAAAATGACAAATATCTGAACTTTGGCAGATATGGAGCCAAACTGGACGATATAGTAAATTATATTCCCGCCAGGCTCTCAGCTCTGCTGCTGATCGGGGCAGCCTTTCTGGACGGAATGGACGGGAAAAATGCCTGGAAGATTTTTAAAAGGGACAGGTATAACCATGCAAGCCCTAATTCCGCCCAGACAGAGGCGGCTATGGCAGGAGCCCTGAATATACAGCTTGCAGGAAATGCATATTACTTCGGAAAGCTGTATGAAAAGCCTACCCTGGGAGATCCCCAAAGGCCTGTGGAGTTTGAAGATATTCCCCGGGCAAACCGGCTTTTGTATATAAGCGCTTTATTAGGTACGGTGATCTTTGCAGGAGTCCGGCTGGCAATAATGGGAATCTTTTCCCTGATTTAGAGGTGAGATAATGACAGAGATACACAAACACGGAGGAGATATTTACCGGCACAAAAATGTTCTGGATTTTTCTTCTAACTGTAATCCTTACGGAACTCCCGATGGGGTAAAAAAAGCAGGGGCGGCGGCTATGGCTCAGGTCTGTCACTATCCGGATGTGGAGTGTGAAGAACTGCGTCAGGCTCTGGAAAAGGCAGAAGGCGTTCCTATGGAATCCATTATCTGCGGAAACGGAGCTGCGGATCTGATCTTTGGTCTGGTATTGGCAGTAAAGCCCAGGAAAGCGCTCCTTCCTGCTCCCACCTTTGCAGAATATGAACAGGCTTTGAATGCCTGGGGATGCCAGACGGAATACTGTTTTCTTTCAGAAGAGAAGGGGTTTTGCCCTGGAGAGGAGTTTTTAGATGCCATCCGGCAGGATACAGATATGGTGTTTTTCTGCAATCCAAACAACCCTACCGGAGTGGCCGCAGAACCGGAGTATCTGAAAAGACTGGCAGAGCGATGCCGGCAGATGGGGGCCTTCCTGGTGCTGGATGAATGTTTTGAAGACTTTCTGGAGGAGCCGAAGAAATATTCCATGAAAGGATATCTGAAAGAATATCCCCGGATGTTTCTGCTGAAGGCCTTTACAAAGAAATATGCCATGGCGGGAATCCGGCTGGGCTATGGCTTCTGCGGAAGCTCTGAGACTTTGGAACAGATGAAGGCTGTCATGCAGCCCTGGAATGTTTCTGTAGTGGCCCAGGAAGCAGGGATTGCCGCTCTGAAAGAAGAGACATATGTGAAAGAGTCTATGGTAAAAATCCGAAAGGAGAGGAAACGTCTTCTGGAGGGTATGGGGAAACTGGGATTTTTCACATTTGCCTCAGAGGCGAATTATATCTTTTTTAAAGGCCCTTGGAATCTTCAGGAAAAGTGCCTGGACAAAGGAATCTATATCCGGGACTGCAGCAATTATCGGGGACTGAGAAAAGGCTATTATCGAGTGGCCGTCCGGACAAAAGAGGAGAACCAGAAGCTTTTGGAGGTTCTGGAGCAGATATTAGAACAAAATAGAGAAAACTGAAAAAGAGGGAAGGATTATGGCAAAAGCAATTATGATACAGGGGACTATGTCCAATGCAGGAAAAAGCCTGCTGGCGGCAGGTCTTTGCAGGATTTTTAAACAGGACGGGTATAAGGTTGCCCCTTTTAAATCTCAGAATATGGCTCTGAATTCTTTTATCACCCAGGAGGGACTGGAAATGGGAAGAGCCCAGGTCATGCAGGCAGAGGCGGCAGGGATCAGTCCCTCCGTGCTGATGAATCCCATACTGCTGAAACCTACCAATGATGTGGGGAGCCAGGTGATCGTAAACGGAGAGGTTCTGGGGACTATGAGCGCCAGGGACTATTTTAAGTATAAAAAGCAGCTTGTGCCAAAAGTTATGGAAGCTTATGAAAAACTGGCTGAAGAATATGATATCATTGTCATAGAAGGAGCGGGAAGCCCTGCAGAGATCAATCTGAAGGAAGAAGATATTGTCAATATGGGTATGGCTAAAATGGCAAAGGCGCCGGTGCTCCTGGTGGGAGATATTGACCGTGGAGGGGTTTTCGCCCAGCTGATGGGAACCATTATGCTTCTGGAACCGGAAGAGCAGAAGATGGTAAAGGGCATGATCATTAACAAATTCCGTGGCGATAAGACCATACTGGATCCCGGCGTAGAAATGCTGGAAGAGAGGACCAATATTCCAGTTGTGGGAGTGGCCCCCTATATGGAGCTGGAGGTAGAGGACGAGGACAGCCTGACAGAACGGTTCTCCGGAAACCAGGAAGTAGGTCTTATTGACATCGCCGTGATCCGGGTGCCGAGAATCTCCAATTTTACAGATTTCAACGCTCTGGAGGTGATTCCGGGAGTTTCTCTCCGGTATGTGCGCCATGTCCAGGAGCTGAAAAATCCAGATATGATCATTCTTCCTGGAACCAAGAATACTATGGAAGACCTGCTGTGGATGCGGCAGAACGGCCTGGAGGCAGCTGTGCTGAAGAAAGCTGCTGAGGGAAAGATCATTTTCGGCGTATGCGGAGGTTACCAGATGCTGGGGGAGACTCTGTCAGACCCTGAGCACGTAGAGGCCGGAGGAGCGATCAAAGGCATGGGACTTCTGCCTATGGATACCGTGTTCAGAGAAGGGAAGACCAGAACCCGTGTGGAAGGAACTTTTGGCCAGGTACAGGGACCTCTCCATACATTGACAGGAGTGAATCTGGAAGGCTATGAAATCCATATGGGAGAGACAAAGCTCCATGAGAACGTTGAGAGTTTTACCAGGATCACCGATACGGTAAAGAATGAAACTAAAGCAGACGGAGCCTTTTATAACAATGTATATGGCTCTTATGTACATGGTATCTTCGATAAAGAAGAAGTAGCCAAGAAAGTAGTAGAAGCCATAGGAGAGATCAAGGGACTGGATGTTTCTTCTATGACAGGAGTGGATTTTGCAAGTTTTAAAGAAACGCAGTATGACCTGCTGGCTCAAGGCCTCAGGGAACACTTAGATATGAAAAAAATCTATCAGATCCTGGAAAAAGGAATCTGACAGGAGCAGAAAAACAGGAGATGGCAGTATGAAAGTAGAACTGGAAAATGTAAAACCAAAAGAAATAGAGACCAGAAGCTTTGAGATCATTACCCAGGAGCTGGGGGATAAGAAGCTGATTCCGGGAACCGAGCTGATCGTAAAGCGCTGTATCCATACCAGCGCAGATTTCGATTATGCAGACAATCTCTGCTTCTCAGAAGGGGCAGTGGAAAAAGCCATAGAAGCCATTAAAAAAGGTGCCTGTATCGTGACAGATACGCAGATGGCAAAAGCCGGGATCAATAAAAAGGCGCTGCAGAAATATGGCGGAGAGGTTTACTGCTTTATGTCCGATGAAGACGTGGCTGCTGCTGCAAAAGAACAGGGCTGTACCAGAGCAACTGCCTGCATCGATAAGGCGGCGGCCCTTGGAAAGCCGGTAATCTTTGCTATTGGAAATGCCCCTACGGCTCTGGTGCGTCTTTATGAGCTTATACAGGAGAAAAAAATTTCTCCATATTTGATCATAGGGGTTCCAGTAGGCTTTGTAAATGTGGTACAATCAAAAGAAATGATTATGGATACAGAGATTCCCTATATTGTAGCCCGTGGAAGAAAGGGCGGAAGCAATATCGCCGCCTGTATCTGTAACGCATTGCTTTACATGATTGATAATGAGCGAGATTACTGGAAGTAAAATTGCCGGGAAGGAATTTGTATGAAGTGCGAAAGATGCGGAAAGGAACTTTCTGATATTGACTTATACTGCAGCAGATGCGGTAAGGCCGTTTTTCCAGAGTACATGGACGAGGAAGATATATGGGCCTATTATAAGTCAGATGAAGAGCTGGAACAAATCTTAAAGGCAGAGAAAGAACAGAATGGGGCTTCTCAGAAGAATGCTTCGGATGGAGAAACTTCGGAACCAGAAGAAAAAGAGAGAATTTCGGAACAGGAAGATTCTGAAGATGGGGTTTCTGAGATAAAGAGTGCTAAAGCAGAGGAATCTGAGTCCAAGGCTTTTGAACCAGAGGAGGCTGCGGCGAAGGATTCTGAGACAGAAAATATAGAACAGGAAAATTCTGAAAGGGAAAATTCTGCCCTGAGTCCAGAGAATGGACTTTTGGAAGAAGATTTTCAGGCAGAAGACTTCGAAAGGGAGATTTCAGAAGAGGAGACTTCCCAAGAGGAAGTTTCTGGGGAAGATTTTCCCTCAGGAGAACTTACGGAAGAAGCAGGCCTGGAAGAACAAAGCTTTGTTCAGGAAATAGAGAGTCCGGAAGATAAAGTGTCTTCCTCAGATGAAGGAGATCTGCCAGAGGAAACTCTGGAATCTCAAGAGACAACGGAGTTGGAATCAGAGTCTGACTTTGACGAGGAAGAGGACGAAGATGAGGATGAAGAAGAGGCAGAAGAGGAAGAAGAGAAAGAACCGCTGACGCCGGAGAAGAAGAGAGCCAGGCGATATACGGCTCTTCTGGCAGGGTTTTTTCTCCTTCTGTGTCTGGCAGCAGGTATCATTCTGGGGATCCGCAGAATGAATCATCTGGAGACATTGGAAAGAGAGTATACTCAGAAACTGGAAGATAGAACCGAAACAGAGCCTACGGCTGCTGATACTGGAAATATCCGTCTCCTTTCAGAAGAAGCAGATCTTTCCCAGTATACAAAGCTGCAGCCCGCATCTGCTCAGGCAGATTCCCAGAAACAGTCAGAGGAAGAAGACTATAGCGGAAGCCGTCTTATAGACGGAGATCCGGCAACTTCCTGGCAGGAAGGAGAAGAAGGCACCGGAGAGGGAAAAGGAGTTACCCTGACCCTGGACGGCAGTCATCAGATCCGTTATCTTGCTCTCTATCTTGGCAACTGGAAAAGTGACGAGCTGTGGAACTATAATGCCCGTCCCCAGTCCCTGGCCGTTCAGGTGGGAGAGGGAGAAGAGGAAGTCCTGGAATTTCCAGATGAGAAAAAAGTCTTTTACCTGGCACTTCAGGAACCGGTGGAGGCTTCTGAGATAAAGATACGGATACAGTCTTCTTATGAAGGTGAGAGATGGGAGGACAACTGTATCTCAGAAATAGAAGTTTATGAATGATGCCCATTTTAAGGAATTGCTGTATAAAGAGCTGTCGCATGAAACCTATGGAGAATATTTATACCTGTGTTTTTATGCGGCAGCTCTTGGTATTTTTCTGTGAACGGTTATCATGGAAAATACTTGTATTATAACCGTAGCTTTTAGGTCTCTAGTACGGTTGTGATATAAGAAATTGGTTTTAAGCCGTAGTTTTATGGTCTACAGTACGGTTATATAAGAAAAACCAGGTGTGCAACCGTAATAAACTGGCTAAAGGAACGGTTGTATAAGAGAATCCAGATTATGAAACCGTAATTGTATACGAAAAAGGACGGTTACATCATCGGAAATGTATTTTGGACCGTTTTTCCGTTGAAAAATATAGTTTAGCCGAGAGGAGAAGGAAATGACAAATCAGGAAATAATGAAGACTGCCATGGAGCAGTCTGGGGCAGATTTAAACTGTAAGGCAGAAGATTTTTTAAAAAAGGAACCGGTTGTGGTCAGCGGGGGCCTAGGACCAGGGGCTAAAAAATATTATCAGGAGCCGGTTTCCGCCAATTTGGTATCCTATGGAAATAATATTGTTGCTTCTGTGAAAGAAGAGTATCGGGAGCTTATATGGGAGTATATCCATAGATTTACATTTTACCATTGTTTTGAGACCCCCAATATGCACTGGCTGGAGGACAGACTTAGAAAAGAAGGGCAGAGGGTCTGCTTTATGGCGGAATATTATCTGCCGGATGTGGAAAAGGTGAAGCCCCTTCCCTGCAGTTACTCCCTGAAAATTTTACACAGAGAGGACTTTGAGGAGCTTTACAGACCGGAATGGAGCAATGCTCTGTGCAGGGAAAGGAAACACCTGGATGTCCTTGGAGTAGGGGCATATGACGGCAAAAAGCTGGTTGGCCTGGCAGGGTGCTCTGCTGACTGCGACAAGATGTGGCAGATTGGCGTGGATGTACTGCCAGAGTACCGCAGGGCGGGAATTGCCTCTGCACTGACCAGCAGACTGGCTGTTGAGATACTGGAGCGGGGCAAGGTGCCTTTTTACTGTTCTGCCTGGTCCAACATCCGCTCTGTGAGAAACGGGATAAAAAGCGGATTTATCCCTGCCTGGGTGGAGATGACAGTGAAACCGGCCAAGATCGTTCAGGATATGAATGAAATTACTCTGCTGCCTTAATACGTTCCACAACAGACTGGCTGAAAACAGTTTGTCACATCCTTTATACCAGGATATTTAAAACTTAAATAAATTCAGCCCGATTTCTTCATTGTAAGCCCTGTCCACAGTTCCCTCAATGAGAGTTATGACCATTTCACAGGTGGCGCTGACCATAGCCTGGTTCAGATGACCACCGAAGACTTCTCCCTTATCATTTCCTGCACTCATATGTAAATGGCAGTAAAATTCACCGTCCATAGTGTTGATAGTTCCGGTAAGAGATACGATTTCGAAACTGCCGCTGAAATGATTGGAATAATATTTTTTCTCGTCAGTTTTAAAAACTCCTACAGTAAAATCATTGATGGCGCCCAAAGCCTGGATGCTTGCCAGCTTTATATTTTCTTTCAGAGCGATTTCTTTTACCTGTTCCAGGATTTCTTCTCCTTTATCGATTCTTGCGATCAAAGTGTTTCCAAATTTTCTGTATTCCATAATATAAGTACCTCCCAGATTTATATAGTTAATCATACAGTCTGAGGAAAACGATTGTCAAGAACTGGATTTCATAGGAAAGAAAGTCCGTATATTTTATGACTTTTATGACAGATTGTGATATGATTTATGAAAATACACTGAGGGTACAGTATGTAGAGGGAAATATTATGAACAGGTGTAAATGGTGTCTTTGTAATGAGAAAATGATACATTACCATGATGAGGAATGGGGCGTTCCTCTGTGGGACGATCAAAAACAGTTCGGTTTCCAGAGCTGATGGAACTGTCAGACGCAGTCAAAAAAAGAAGAGAGAAAGAGCAGTAAAGGAAATCTAGGCTCTTACTCAGAGAGTAGAAACGAAAAAGCAGGAAGAGGTGGCAGAGATGGAAATACGAGACATGGAAAGTAAAGACTACCCGGAAATTGACAGGCTTATGAAGGAACTTCATGAGCTTCATGTAAAAGGCAGGCCGGACCTGTATACAGAGCTGGAACACCCCTATTCCAGAGAAGAATTTGAAAAGATTGTAAGCAATCCGGGAATTATTGCTATACTTGCTGAAGAAAAAAGTGTGGTAATCGGTCTTTGTATAGGAACTCTACGGAAGAAAAGCGGTATGGTGGAGACGAAGACCATGTATATAGAGGACCTGATTGTAGACAGAAATTTTCGGGGAAAAGGGATTGCCTCACAGCTTTATGAAGAAATGGAAGAGAGAGGCAGAAATACCGGGGCAAAACGGCTGGACCTTATGGTATGGGAATTTAACAGCGACGCCAAAAGATTCTATGAGAAACAGGGAATGAGGCCTCAGAGATACATTTATGAGAAGGAATTGTAGCAGCGTATAAAAAAAGAACTTCAGAAAGACAAAAGACATGTCAGGTACTTTCTCCTGGGAATCGGGATTGGTATTCTGGTTCTGTTTATTGGTGCGATAACAGGAAGAGAAGGGGCAGAAGCCGGAGGGCTTTTTCTTACCGGGATTACGATCCTTGTTTTTCCTCTTACAACTCCGGAAACTGTAAAATGGCTGGGATATAAACGGGCAAAAGTTGTTGGGAGGATATTGGGAATTCTTGTGGCAGCAGCAGGAGGATTATTTCTGATATGATGGACTATTTTCAGAAAAACTCTTGACTTAGAGTTGACTTCAAGAGCTATGATACAAATAAATGATCATTCAGATTATACCGAAAGCTTTCCGGTATATTATGCTGAACCATCAAATACAGGAAAGAGAGGGAAAAATATGAAGGCAAAGGTTTACTTTACTAGAGAAATTACCCCTGAAAAGGTTGTAGAGATGTATCAGGCCCTTGGAGTGGAGCTGCCAGGAAAAGTGGCTGTGAAGGTCCATTCTGGAGAAAAGGGAAATCAAAATTTCCTCCGTCCGGAGTTTTGGCGGCCTATGGTTGAGAAAGTTCAGGGAACGATTGTGGAGTGCAACACTGCTTATGGTGACGCCAGCGGAGGTGTACGGGACCATACAGAGTCTCATCTGAAACTTTTGGAAGAGCACGGCTGGAATAAATACTTTGATGTAGATCTTATGGATGCCCAGGGACCGGATGTGATCTGGCCCATTCCAAATGGTAAAGTTCTCAAAGAAAACCACCTGGGTAAGAACATTATGAATTATGATTCTATGCTGATCCTGGCTCATTTTAAAGGGCATCCTATGGGCGGCTACGGCGGGGCTCTTAAGCAGCTTTCTATTGGCTGTGCTTCAAGAGCCGGAAAGGCTCTGATCCATTCTGCCGGCAAGACCGATGACCGTTATGAGACATGGAAACAGCATGCCAGCAGCGTTGAATTTCCAGAGGCTATGGCTGATGCAGCGGCCAGTGTAGTGGAGCATTTTAAAGGCAGGACTGCCTTTATTAATGTAATGAAAAACCTTTCTGTGGACTGTGACTGCTGTGCAGTAGCGGAGGATCCCTGTATGAAAGATATCGGTATTCTGGCCTCCACAGATCCGGTTGTTATTGATCAGGCTTGTATGGATCTGGTAATTCATTCCGATGATCCCGGCAGGGACCACTTTATGGAACGTGTGAACAGCCGCAACGGAATCCATACCATTGAAGCTGCTGAGGATCTGGGAATCGGAACCAGGGAATATGAACTTATAGAACTTTAAAAACAGGATTCACCTGTCATTTTTATAAGAAGCCGTCCCTGATGCTTGATGGTCGTAAAACAGTGATATGTGAATTTTTTGGAACAGGCATGATCTCGGTCATGCCTGTTTCGCTTCTTTTTAAATTTTTATCTCGTTTTTTCATAGTAAATCTGGTATACTCTTACCTGTGCGATATCAGTTTGAAAAACAGGAGGAATTTATGAAAATCATAGAAGTAAAAAACAGGATATCAGAGTTGATAAACTGTCTTCTGGAGGTATGGGAAGGCTCTGTGAAAGCTACCCATCTGTTTCTGTCAGACAGAGAGATCAAGAATATCAAAGAATACGTTCCCCAGGCATTAAAAAGTGTTGAACATCTGGTGATCGCAGAGGATGAAGCAGGATGTCCGAAAGCTTTTATGGGAATTGAGGACGGTTCCCTGGAAATGCTGTTTGTTGCACCGGAGGAGAGGGGAAAAGGACTGGGAAAACGTCTGCTCCGATATGGGATTGAAAACTATGCCGTTGAACGGCTGGCTGTTAATGAACAGAACCCCCAGGCAAAAGGATTCTATGAACATATGGGTTTTCGTGTTTATAAAAGGACAGAACTGGATGAACAGGGAAATCCTTATCCGCTTTTATATATGAGCCGTACTGAGAAATCCTTGGAGACTATGAAAACCATACGTTTGCTTTATCCGGATCATGTCAGCGGGGGATTAGAGGCCTATTATTTTGGCGCACATCTTCTTACCCACATATTGCCTCAAAATGAACGGCAGCCTCTTGTGAAGGTCGACATTGCCCCGCCGGATCATAAAGAAAAAGAGGTTGAAGAAGGGATTTACGCCAGAGAAAAAGTACTTGCCGGGATTGAAGACGCTGCAAAGAAAATCGAGGGGGAGAAACCGGACAGGATCATTACCATAGGGGGAAATTGTATGGTTTCCCTTGCTCCATTTGATTATCTTCACGGAAAATATAAAGATACCGGTATCATATGGATCGACGCCCATCCGGATGTTTCCTCAGCAGAGGACGGATATCCCAACGCCCATGCAATGGTGCTGCGGACACTTCTGGGATATGGACCGGAAGTTCTTTCGGAAAGAATGCGGCATGGAAGTTTTGAACCGTCTCAGGTTCTATATATTGGGCTGCAGCCCCTCCATGATTATCAGGAGCGGTTTCTGAATGATATTGGAGTGGATTATAAGGTGCAGGAAGAGACTTTTGTGCCGGATCATGAAATTTTGGAGTTTGTAAAAAAGTTTGAACACATTCTGGTGCATTTGGATGTTGATGTGCTGGATGAGCATTTCTTCCACTCCACCTACTTTGCTGATCCGGAATTAACGGGAGACGGCTCCGGCGGCGGAAAGATGACTATAGAAAAGCTGACAGAGGTGTTAGGTCTCATTACAAAAAATGCAGATGTTGCCGGTTTCACCATTGCGGAATATCTTCCCTTTGATGAGTATAAGCTGCATAAGATGTTTTCGGGAATATCTCTGTTCATAGAATAACAGCTACATAAAAGGAGAATCATAAGATGACACACTTATTACTTGCGATCATATATCTTGCTTTTATCAGTCTCGGCCTTCCGGACGGTCTCCTTGGCTCCGCATGGCCTACAATGTATACGGAATTTCATGTTCCTGTTTCCTATGCCGGGATCATTTCCATAATCATTTCCCTGGGGACTATCGTATCCAGTCTCCAGAGTGACCGTCTGACAAAGAAGCTGGGAACGGGGAAAGTGACGGCGATTAGCGTAGCTATGACAGCCGCCGCTCTTTTAGGCTTTTCTTTCTCCAGTTCCTTCTGGATGCTCTGCCTGTGGTCGATTCCCTATGGGCTTGGGGCAGGGAGTGTAGACGCTGCTCTGAATAACTATGTTGCTCTCCACTATGAGAGCCACCACATGAGCTGGCTTCACTGTATGTGGGGTGTGGGCGCTACGGTGGGACCATATATCATGGGATTTGCCCTGTCCGGAGGCAGGACATGGAATTTCGGCTACCTTTGCGTGGGGATCCTCCAGATTCTTCTGACCGCCGTTCTTATTTTCAGCCTGCCTTTATGGAAAAAACGGGGCAGCAGAAGTTTTTCCGAAAAAGAAGAGGGAACAATAGACAGAGAAAAAGAGGCAGAGATACAGGAATCCGCCCTTTCTCTGGTGCAGATCATAAAGATTCCAGGAGCAAAGGAAGTTATGCTCTGTTTCTTCTGTTACTGCGCCATTGAACAGACAGCAGGGCTGTGGGCCAGCAGCTATCTCCATTTATTTAAAGGGATACCTGCGGAAACAGCTGCACGTTTTGCCGGAATGTTTTTTATCGGCATTACTGCAGGCCGTGCAGTCAGCGGCTTTATTACTATGAAGCTCAATGATGTGCAGATGATCCGTCTGGGACAGGTAATTATTTTCGCAGGTATTCTTGTTATGCTTCTTCCCGGGCCGAATGTGACAGCTCTTGCCGGGCTGATCCTTATCGGACTGGGCTGTGCCCCGGTATATCCCTGTATTATCCACTCTACGCCGGAGCATTTCGGGGCGGATCGGTCACAGGCCATCATTGGCGTACAGATGGCTAGCGCCTATGTGGGCACCTGCCTTATGCCGCCTCTGTTCGGGCTGATCGCCAATCATATCAGTATTACGCTCTTTCCAGTGTATATGATGGCGCTGCTTGTGCTTATGGCTGTCATGCATGAGCTGCTTACAAAAAAGACAGCTCATTAGAGGATACGTTTTTTCATATTTTCACAGACACAGAAAGAGCAGACAGTATCCTTCTCCATATTTTTTACAGGACAGTAATAACTGGTTTTGCCGTTTGTTACTGTCTTTTTATAATGGACAAGTTTCTGAGGGTGCATAGGCTCCTCTCGAATGAAGGAAAGATACAGGCAGGAGAGAAGGATCCATTTCCAGGTGGAAGGATCGTCCGGCAGATATCTGGACAGATAGCTGTCAAGGATCCCTTTCAGGGCCTGTATTTCAGAGAGGGGCAGGCTGGTATCTCCGGCTTCTGTGTGCTCCATTATTTCCAGGATAGTGCGGCGGTTATAGGGACTGATATGGGAGAGTCTGTCTTCCAGGAGAAGGGTGTATTCTGATGGAGATATGGCTTTTTTCAACTGGGTCAATAGAGAATTTTTAGTCATAATCTTTTTCCTTTCTCCTTAAAGATTAAAGAATTTTTCCTGTGTGATGGTTGTGTTTGGCGGTACTACAAAGAACTGGCTGTCCCATTGGCCGGATACCAGTTTTTCCAGGAGCAGATTGCTGCCGGGGACGAAATCCAGCTCTGCGTGGATCCGCACGGCATCTTCCTGGGCTTGTTCCACATAGTCCAGGTCGTAGCAGTCATAGAGACCGTTGTCAATAATATCCAGGTGATAGTAGTGTTCAAAATACATATCAAAAACAATATCTGCCATTTCTCTGTCATAGGTTTCCAGCAGATTTTCATAGATAGCCCGTATGGAGAAACCATTGTCCCCTTCGCCGAACAGATACATATGTCCGGGTTCCTTAAGATCCGGTGAGTAGCGTTCTCGGGTAACCAAAGCCAGAGCCACGCAGTCGGCGGCTCTGGGAATGACCAGAGTCCGGGCACAGGATACATTCTGCCAGGAACCGCCGCAGAATCCCATGGCGGCCAGAACCGTGTCCACATCAGAAGGAAGACCGGCCAGGGTCTTCAGGATATGCTCCCGCATCCGGGAAGGCTCTGCATGATATTTCCGGTCAAGTTCCACAACAGGATAGCTGGTGCCGCAGCTTTCCTGGGCTTTCTGTACATATTCCAATAACGTGGTGCAGGAGAGAATAACGGTACTCATAGGCACTCCTTTCCGATCTTATGAAATACGCAGTATTCCCGGTATATTTCGATCATAGTTTTTTTCGCTTCTGTCAAGTAAGAAGTGTTTCCGCTGATCCTTCCAAGGAGGATGGCTCCCTGATACAGGGATAGAAACCGGCTGGAAAGCGTTTCTGCATGAGACGGTTCCAGGCCGGAGAAAAGCAGCACCCTGCAGAAAAGATCCCGGAATTTTTCTATCCCTTCCCCATATTTCTTTGCGATTTCCGGCTTGTAAAAGGCAGTCTCCATTCCCATGACGGCAAAAGGACAGCCCAGGAAATCGGTATCTTCTGAGGAACTAAGTAAAAATCCGAAGGTGCCGTCAACAAAAGTCTCCCAGGTCTTCCCTACGGAAATATTTTCTAACTGATCCAGCAAAATCCGCTGATAATAGGAGATCACTTCTACAGCCAGATCATCTTTGCTCTTAAAATAAAAATAAAAAGAGCCTTTTGGAAGCCCTGCCTGGGCAAGGATCTCGCTGATCCCTGTAGCGGCGTATCCGTTCTTCCAGAACAGCCTGGCGGCGCAGGCGATGAGTCTCTGCCTGGATTCTTCACCTTTTTTCATGGGATACTTCCTCCTTCAGCCGTTCAAAGAGATGGGAGAGGGCGAACATAAGGGTCTCATAGTGCATATAGTCCGGCGTGTTTTTGTCCGCCAGGATCTGCAGATAAAAAAATCCGCTGTATTCTGGAAAAATCCGCTGCCAAGATTTAAAGTCCCGGTTTTGACCGTGGTAAAGGTGTTGATGTTTACAAATTCATGGGACAGATGACAGGTATCCTTTGCATTGCAGAGGACGTCATAAATGGTCATGGCTTCGTTATATCCGGCTTCCTGTACGCTGCAAAATGAATCCTCCGACCACTGAACCTCTCCTGTAGAGCGATTGATCCGGTATTTGCGGCCGAAAAACCACACATACAGGTAATCCTTGTCAGCCTCCAGAGAAAACTTTTCAATCATTTTTTCCTGGGGATACTGGAGAAATACTTTTGACATAGACCTTTTCATTTTTTCATAATTTGATGTTACCGTTTCCATAAAATCCTCCCTGGTAAAGTTGTTACTCTAACAATAGACCAATCGGTCTAAAAAATCAAGTAAAAAAAGCCCGGAGATTTTTCACAGGATTGTGAGATCTCCAGGCTCTTGCCTTTTATCGTTCTTTAAAGATTTCGGAGGCCTGCTACATTTCTGCTGCAACTCTTAAATGTTCTACCAGAAGACTGCGGACTCCAGTATATTCACCAAGTCCCTTTATCACTGGCTCCACTTCAAAACCAGCGGCTTTAAACTGGCTGTACCAGGATTCCGGATCATCTCCTGCCATATCGTTCTTGGCGTGATCTCCGGCTACGATCATAAAGGGAGCCAGAACCACCTTGGAAGGATTATATTCTTTTACCATTCGCATCAGGCTTTCCATGGAAGGATAAGCCTCTACCGTGCCAAGGAAAATATTTTTGTAGCCTTTGTCTTTAAAGGTGTAATCCAGGGCAGCGTAAATAGAGTTGGCATAATGGGTGGTACCGTGGCCCATAAGTACCAGCACCTGATCCTGGGCAAGGTCAGAAAATTCATCGGCAATTGCCTGGATCACTGCAAGATTGTCTTCTGCGCTGGTGAGGAGAGGATCCCCGAAGGTGATGGAGTGAAAATCATCACGGTAAGCCAGGGCGTCTTCTTTCATCAGATCATTTTCAATACCATTTATAACATGGGTAGGCTGTATCAGAACGTCGGTAATCCCGTCTTTTTTCATCTGTTCCATAGCTTCCAGGACGGTAAATACATGAACATTATCCCGGTTTTTCAGCTTTTTGATGATCATTTTGCTGGTCCATGCCCGGTAGAGCATGTAGTCGGGAAAGGCTTCCTGCATATCTCTCTCAATGGCGTCAATGGTCACTTTTCTGGTATCGTTGTGGCTGGTGCCGAAGCTTACTGCCAGAATGGCTTTCTTTGTTTCTGCTGTCACTGGTTTCTTTCCTCCGTAATGTGGGTTTAATTTTATTTCTTCTATATATTGTTCCAGGGTTTTTAAATTCCTGGGGATTTCCAGAGAGGCTTTCAGGATCCCTTTTCTGCACAGACTTTCAAAAAGCTCCAATACTGCAGGGGGCTCCAGGTTAGTCTGGGCAAGAACCCGTTTATTGGAAAAGACCTGGGCGGGAGACCCGTGGAGCAGGACTTTTCCTTCATGGAAAAGGATGACTTCATCTGCCCACTCATAGGCGTAATCAACATCGTGGGTAGCCATGAGAACGGTGATCCCCGCCTCTGTCATCTGATCTACAATGTGGTTTACCATCTGGGTATGCTTTGGATCCAGGGCCGCTGCCGGCTCGTCCAGGATAATGATATCCGGGTGCATGACCAGGATATCTGCAATGGAAACCTGCTTCTTCTGACCTCCGCTTAAGGCGTGGGTAGGTTTATGGCGGAAAGGGGTGATCTCCAGATAATCAATGACTTTCTCCACCTCTTTTTTGGCCTCTTCCGGGGCAACCCCCAGATTCAGGATGCCGAAGGAGATTTCCTGGTAAACACTGGCAGAGAAAAGCTGGTTATCCGGGTCCTGAAAGACGATACCCACTTTGCTCCTCAGATCCAGAAGACTTTTTTTGTCATAGGCGTATTTCTTTCCTTTAAAAAACAGATGTCCTTTCTGAGGCTTTAGAATTCCTGTACAGCAGAGGAAAAAAGTGGATTTTCCGCTGCCGTTGGCTCCCATAACGGCTATCTTTTGCCCCTTTTTTATTTCCAGAGACAGTCCATTGAGAGAATGGCTGTTGTCGTCATCATAAGAATAATAAAGGTTCTCGGCTTTTAAGATAATATCTTGATTCATGAGAAAAATCTCCTCCATAAGGCAAAAATGAAAAGTGCAGTATCAAAGACTGCGATAGCGGCAATGATTTTTTTTCTGGGAGGCTGATTCTCTGACAGCACCTGAATTCTGCCATCGTAACACCGGGCTTCCATAGCGTCATAAAGTTTATTGGAGCGGGAGATAGCCCGCATCATAAGTACAGAGCCCAGCAGCCCAAAAGACTTTAAAGAAGTCCTGTAATCTTTATTTCCAAGACGGCAGTTCTGGGATGTGGTAATAGCAGAAGCTGTGTTCAGGAGAATAAAAATAAAACGATAGATCAGCAGCATCAGCTCAATAAGAAGACCAGGGCAGTGGAGTTTTCCCAGTACTTCCAGGATATCCGGCATAGGTGTGGTAAAGGATAGAAAATACAAGCAGGATACGGCTCCCAAGGCCGTCAGGATCAACTGTACTGCGTAGAAAAAAGAATCGGTACTTGCCGTCACATACCAACTGCCGATTGAAATCGCAAAAAGGTCCAAAGGGGCTTTTCTAATGTTAAACATAATTGCTATTGTGCTCAGGAATAAAAAAGCCAGTGGTACAGTGAGAAAACCCAGATAACGGGAAACAGGGACTCCGCCTTTCCATACGGCAAGAATCCCTGTCACAGCTAAAACAATACATGCCACTGCAATGGAACGACTCATTACACAAATGCAAAGTGTAATCACTGCAAAGGCAAATTTTTCACCGGCATTTTCATAGCGAAGCTTTGAATTATAACAGAGCTTGTCTATGGTAATCACGGGAAACTCCTTCCTTTATTGTTCTTCATGTTTCATCCATTTTCTTCGTTCCACGAACCTGCCCATGATAAAGGCAATGATTCCCACGCCGATACCGGTCTGGATACAAAAGAAAAGGCTTTCAACCTCTCCTGGCAGTTCTCCGCCAATGAGCCTTTCCAGAATAGGAGTGGCCCAGGGCTCATAGGAAGAATCCACCTCTTCTACTACCTGGCTGCCTGCATCATCGGAGCCTCCGAATTCAGCATCTTTTAAAGCGAAGAGAGGAACCAGAGCGATTAAAAAAATTAAGAGGATTCCCAGAAACACTTTCTTTTTCATGGCTTATTTTCCCTCCTTTATAAATCCGATAGTACGAAGCTCTGGCTTTGCATAGGTTTCCAGTCCCATGACGATGAGGACTGTGATGATTCCTTCAATGATGGCCAGAGGCACCTGGGTAGGAGCAAAAACCACAAGAAATTTCACCAAAGCGCCGCCTATGCTAGTATCTGCATGGTGAGCAAGAGCCATCTGCAAAGCGGTGATGCAGTATGTGAATAAGTCGCCTAAAGCGGCGGCCAGAAAAACACTGGCCCGCTTGTTCATCCCACTTTTGTTACAAAGTTTATATATCCCATAGGAAAGGAAAGGTCCTGCTATGGCCATGGAAAAGGTATTGGCCCCAATAGTGGTAAGGCCGCCGTGAGCCAGCAGAATGGCCTGGAACAAAAGAACGATCAGTCCCAGCACAGAAACAGCAGAGGGACCGAACAAAATGGCACCCAGTCCAGTTCCTGTCATATGAGAACAGCTTCCTGTTACGGAAGGGATCTTCAGTGATGAGATCACAAAGATAAAGGCGCCGGACATGGCCAGCAGTGTGATCAGATTTCGGTGGTCATTTAAAGTTTTCTTTATGGACATGAAACCTGCGATCAAAAATGGCAGGCACAAAACACCCCAGGCAATGCAAAAACCTCCGGGCAGATATCCCTCCATAATGTGCATGGCGCTGACATTGGGGACAATGCCGAAGGTGAGGGCAAAAGCCCCTGCCAGAGCCAGAATACGTTTTTCCTGTTTACTCATTTTCTTCTCCTTTCTGATAGTAAAATGTGATTTTCCCGCTGCAGTATATTTTTGCGGGACTTTTTTATTGGGAACAAAGCTCCCTGTACAATAAAAAAACCTGAGGGATGATTCCCACAGGCTACCAGAAGAACAAGAGGTATAGCAAATAGAATTGAACTGCTATGAGCCAACCTGTTCTTACACGAGGCCATCGTTCGTAACCTGTGTAAATTTCGTGCACAAGGCAGGTCTTCTGACTTAGGCATCCTCACCGTATTTCAGCCTTCCCAGGTAATTCCCAGTGACGCAGGTCTTACAAAAACCTTACAAGAAATACGGCTCCTCCTTTACAGCGGCGTGACCGTGTGAGCTTTTCACTCAGCTTTCCTATTCTCCCGCATTTTATGCAGGCACCTTTGTACATTCAATTCTGGATTTATTGTAGCATATACAGGATTTTTGTCAATAGGAATCAATCATTGCACGGGAAAGAATTCTATGCTAAGATGAGAAAAGATTGAGTGGAGATAAGACCGTTCATAATTCATAAGAGAAAGAAAATAGGGGAGAGTAAAGACATGAGTATTTCCATGATTGGAATCGACTACAAAAAGGCATCAGTAGATGTTCGGGCCCAGTTTTCATTTACGAAAAAAAATACAGTTGCAGCCCTGGAAAATCTGAAAAAAGAGCCGGGAATCCTGGGCTGTATTATTCTGTCTACCTGTAACCGTATGGAGATTTGGGCCAGTACTGGGGAAGACTGGAAAGGTTCTCTCTATGAATTTTTATGCAGAGAAAAAGAGAAGGATCCGGATGAATTCCGGCAGTATTTTGTTTCCAGAAAAGAAGAGGAGGCCGTAGAGCATTTGTTCTATCTTACCAGTGGCCTGAAATCCCAGATTCTTGCAGAGGACCAGATCATTACCCAGGTGAAAGATGCCCTAGCCCTTTCCAGAGAAGCTTACTGTACAGATAATGTTCTGGAGGTTTTATTCCGCATGGCGGTTACTGCTGCAAAGAAAGTAAAAACCCAGGTAAGCTTTTCCAGAGCCAACAGCTCTGTAATCCACCAGGCTATAGAACGTCTGGAAAATCAGGGATTTTCCATCCAGGGAAAAACCTGTATGGTTATTGGAAACGGCGAAATGGGGAAGGTAACTGCTCTGGCTCTTAAGGAAGCAGGAGCAGATGTAACGGTCACAGTGCGGCAGTACCGCAGCGGAATTGTGACAATCCCTCAGGGCTGCGACAGGATCAATTATGGAGAGCGTCTGGAGTTTCTTCCAAAATGTGATCTGGCAGTCAGCGCTACAGCAAGTCCTAATTATACGCTGACTATGGAGCAGATTGAAAATGCAGAAATTCCCGGACATATTGTTCTTATCGACTTGGCAGTGCCAAGAGACATAGAGCCTTCGGCAGGGACCCTTAGTAATGTGACTTTGTACGATATTGACAGTTTCAAGATTGATGCGGTATCTCCCAAGCTCCAGGCCAGCCTTGACCAGGCAGGGAAGATCCTTCAGGAGCAGCAGGAGGAGTTTTACAGCTGGTACAATGGCAGAGATCTGATCCCAAGGATTCAGGAGATCAAGGCAGATGCAGTAGAAGATCTGAATCTCCGTATCATGAAGATATTAAGGAAGACTCCCATGGAAGAGAAAGACCGGGAAAATCTTTTAAATGCCATTGACACAGCTGCCGGGAAAGTGGTCAACAAGATGATGTTCGGCCTGAAGGATTTTATGAAAGAAGAAGAGTTTATAAATTGTGTGGAAGGGTTGGAGAAGCTATATGAAGAGTAAAGAGAAAAAAATGTTTCCCCTCTTTGTGGACCTGACCCAAAAAAAGGTTCTGGTAGTAGGGGCAGGGAAAATTGCCTCCCGGAGAGTAAAAACCCTTTTGCCCTTTGCAGGAGAAGTGGTGGTAGAAGCCCCTGAGGCTTCTGAAGAGATCCTCAGTCTGGCCCGTCAGGGAGAGATCCTTTACAAAGAAAAGACCTATTCCAGAGAGGACCTTTATGATGCAGATCTGGTCATTGCGGCCACAGACAACAAAGAAGTAAATGAAGATATTTACAGTGCCTGCAAATGTCTGGGAATTCAGGTAAATGTAGCCAGCGACCAGAATAAATGCGACTTTCATTTTCCAGGAATCCTGGAATACGAGGGTGTAGTCATAGGATTCAACGGAAGCGGAAAAGACCACAGGAAAGTGAGAGAGGTCCGGGAAAAAACCCAGAAGGTATTGCTGGGAGACAACATGGAGGTACAAGATGAAGAAAGTCATAATCGGCAGCCGTGAAAGCCGGCTGGCAGTGATCCAGAGTGAAATGGTAAAAAAATATATAGAAGAACACTCTCCGGAGATCCAGGCAGAGATCCTGACTATGAAAACAACAGGGGACATTATCCTGGACAGGACACTGGATAAGATCGGAGGAAAAGGGCTTTTTGTGAAAGAACTGGATAAGGCTCTTATGGAAAAGAGAAGTGACCTCTCTGTGCACAGCCTGAAGGATATGCCTATGGAAGTACCGGAGGAGCTGCCTTTGGTGTCCTATTCCAAAAGAGAGGATCCCCGGGATGTGCTGGTCCTTCCAAAAGGACAGGAAACCATGGACAAGAGGAAGCCTATAGGCTGTTCCAGCCTCCGGAGAATCCTTCAGCTAAAGGAGCTTTTTCCGGATATGGAATTTAAGAGCGTACGTGGAAATGTCCTGACCCGGCTGAAAAAGCTGGACAGCGGAGAATACAGTGCCCTGGTCCTGGCAGCAGCAGGACTGAAAAGGCTGGGACTGGAAAACAGGATCAGCCGTTATTTTACTGTGGAAGAAATCATACCCGCTGCTGGCCAGGGAATCCTGGCAGTCCAGGGAAGGGCCGGAGAGGATTATTCTTACCTGGCAGATTTCCAGGATCCGGAGGCTGCCGCTGCAGCCAGAGCAGAGCGGGCCTTTGTCCGCTATCTGGACGGTGGCTGTTCTTCTCCCGTAGCGGCTCACGGACAGGTTCTGGGAGAGGAATTATTCCTCATGGGATTGTACTATGAGGAAGAAACAGGAAAATACATAAGAGGCAGCGAAAAAGGCAGAATTTCCTCGGCAGAGGAACTGGGGATTTCCCTTGCCCGCAGGCTGCAGGAAACATGCAGGAAAGAAAATCAGCAGTAAAGGAGCAGATAGATATGAGTACAGGAAAGGTCTGGCTGGTAGGCGCCGGCCCGGGAGATCCGGGCCTGTTTACCGTAAAAGGCAGAGAAATCTTACAGAACGCAGAGGTGGTAGTCTATGACAGCCTGGTTGGACAGGGAGTCTTATCCCAGATTCCAAAAGAGGCAAAAGCCATCAATGTGGGAAAACGGGCTTCTCATCACACTATGCCCCAGGAGAAGATCAATCAGGTCCTGGTAGAAGAGGCAAAGAAAGGCTGCCGTGTGGTGCGTCTGAAGGGAGGGGATCCTTTCCTTTTCGGAAGAGGAGGAGAGGAGCTGGAGCTTCTGACAAAGGAGCAGATTCCCTATGAGGTGGTGCCGGGAGTAACTTCCCCTATTGCAGTGCCTGCCTATAACGGCATCCCTGTGACTCACCGGGACTATACTTCTTCCCTTCATATTATCACCGGTCATAAACGCCAGGGAGAAGCCTACGATATTGATTTTAAGGCACTGGTGGACACCAAAGGCACCCTCGTTTTTCTCATGGGAGTTACAGCCCTTCCGGATATCTGCGCCTCTCTTCTGGAGGCAGGAATGGATCCACAGATGCCTGCGGCAGTTCTCCAGAAAGGAACGACTGCAGGGCAGAAAAGGATTGTTTCCACAGTGGCGGAACTGCCGGAAGAAGTAAAGCGGCAGGGAGTGGAAACTCCGGCGATCATTGTGGTAGGAAAGGTCTGCGCTCTGGCAGAGGAATTTGCCTGGTATGAAAAGCTTCCGCTGGCCGGTTATAAAGTATTGGTGACCAGACCAAAAGATCTGATCTCCACCATGTCTGCCAAGCTTCGGACACTGGGTGCGGAAGTTCTGGAACTGCCTGCTATACGGACAGAGCCCCTGGAAGACCAGAGAGAACTGCATCAGGCCTTTAAAGAGCTGGATACTTATGACTGGGCTGCATTTACCAGTCCTACAGGAGTGAAGGTCTTCTTTGAAGAACTGCTGAAGACCGGAACAGATATCAGAAAGCTGGGAGGAATCCGGATTGCCGCTATCGGCAAAGGCACCGAGAAAGCTTTGAAAGAGAGAGGCCTGATCCCGGATCTGATTCCGGAAATCTATGACGGAGCTTCCCTTGGAAAAGCCCTGCGAGATGCCTGCTGCGGGGAAGAGCGGATTTTGATCCCTCGCGCTAAGATTGGAAATCATGAAATCCTGGAGGAGCTGGAAAAGAAACCGGGCCTTCGGATCTCAGATATCGCCACTTATGATACTTTTTATGAAAATCAGGAAATCATAGATGAGAAAAAAGAATTTGAACAGGGCGGGATAGACTGTGCGGTATTCACCAGCGCCTCTACAGTAAGAGGATTTGCAGCGGCCTGCCCGGATCTGGATTATACAAAGGTCACAGCGGCCTGTATTGGAAAACAGACAAAAGCAGCGGCAGACTCCTATGGAATGAAGACCTATATGGCCGAAAAAGCTACCATAGACAGTGTGCTGGAGCTGGTAATAAGATTAAAGGAAAAGGAGTGTTGACAAATGGACATGGGGATCAGACCCAGAAGACTCAGAGGGGGAGAAAGTTTAAGAAAAATGGTAAGAGAGACCAGAATGGATAAAAGCTCTCTGATCTACCCCATCTTTGTAAGAGAGGGAGAGAATCTGAAAGAAGAAATCGCTACTATGCCTGGGCAGTACCGGTACAGCCTGGACCGGCTTCCGGAAAAACTGGAGGAATTAAAAAAAGCAGGAGTAGATAAGGTAATGTTTTTCGGTATTCCTGACCACAAAGACGAGGTCGGAAGCCAGGCATATGCAGAGGATGGAATTGTTCAGAAGGCTCTTCGGAAAGCGAGAGAAGAATTTCAGGATGAGCTATATCTGATCACCGATGTATGTATGTGTGAGTATACTTCCCATGGACACTGCGGCATCCTCTGTGGACATGAAGTGGACAATGACAAAACCCTGGAATATCTGGCCCAGACAGCTCTTTCTCATGCAGAGGCTGGAGCGGATATGGTAGCGCCCTCTGATATGATGGACGGAAGAGTCCGGGCTATCCGCACCATCCTGGATAAGAACGGCTACCGGGATATTCCCATTATGTCTTATGCAGTGAAATATGCCTCTGCCTTTTACGGACCTTTCCGTGATGCAGCAGGTTCTGCCCCGGCTTTCGGCGACAGAAAGAGCTATCAGATGGACTTCCATAACCGAAGAGAAGCTATTAAAGAAGCTCTTCTGGATGTAGAAGAGGGAGCGGATATTATCATGGTAAAACCGGCAATGAATTATCTGGACATTATCCGGGAGGTAAAAGACCAGATCCATCTTCCGGTGGCATCTTATTCCGTCAGCGGAGAGTACGCTATGGTCAAGGCAGGAGCAAAGCTGGGATACATAGAGGAGGACCGGATCATCTGTGAGATGGCAGTCAGCGCTTTCAGAGCAGGAACAGATATTTATTTAACTTATTTTGCAGAAGAAATCGCAAAATTCTTAGACGAAGGGAGAATCGGATAATGACAAGATCAGAAGAGCTGTTTCAGAGAGCAGTGAAAAGAATCCCGGGAGGAGTAAACAGCCCGGTACGAGCCTTTGGTTCTGTAGATGAGGCTCCCAGATTTATCCAGGGAGCTGTGGGAAGCAAGATTTTTGATGTGGACGGAAACGCTTATACAGATTATATCGGTTCCTGGGGTCCTATGATCCTGGGGCATAATGATGAGCGGATAAAAGAAGCGGTGATCCGTGCCAGCGAGAACGGATTAAGTTTTGGCTGCGCTACAGAGCGGGAAGTAGAGATGGCAGAGTTTATCTGCCAGCGGATCCCTCATGTGGAAATGATCCGTATGGTGAATTCCGGTACAGAAGCAGTTATGAGCGCTATCCGCACGGCCAGAGGCTATACCGGTAAGAATAAGATTATTAAGTTCGCCGGCTGCTACCATGGTCATACGGACGCCATGCTGGTAAGTGCAGGAAGCGGCGTGATGACCAGCGGCGTACCGGACAGTGCCGGTGTGCCAAAAGGCTGTACCCAGGATACAATGATCGCAGTGTATAATGATCTTGATAGCGTAGAAAAATTAATGGCAGAAAGCCAGGATCAGGTGGCAGCAGTGATTGTAGAGCCGGTGGCCGCCAATATGGGTGTGGTTCCTCCTGAAGACGGTTTTCTTCAGGGTCTGAGAGATCTGTGTGACAAGCATAAAGCCCTGCTGATCTTTGATGAGGTGATTACCGGTTTCCGCTTAAGATTCGGGGGCGCGGCAGAATACTACGGAGTGACGCCTGACATGGTTACTTATGGAAAGATCATCGGCGCAGGCATGCCTGTGGGAGCCTACGGCGGAAGAAAAGAGATCATGGAAATGGTGGCCCCCAGCGGTCCGGTCTATCAGGCAGGTACTTTAAGCGGCAATCCTATCGCCATGGCAGCAGGTCTGGCTCAGCTGAAAATCCTCTGGGAGGACCAGGATATTTATAAACGTCTTTTCCAGAAAGGAGAAATCCTCTTTGAGGGAATCCGGAAGATTTTTGTGGAGAAGGAAATCGGATACCAGGTAAATGCTGTAGCTTCTCTTGGCAGTATTTTCTTTACAGAAACTCCTGTTAGGGATTACCAGTCAGCCAAGACTTCTGACACGGCGGCTTTCTCAAAATATTTTGAATATATGCTGGAGCATGGAGTTCATCTGGCGCCCTCTCAGTTTGAAGCTATTTTCCTTTCTGACGCTCATACAGAGGAAGATATCCATCAATTTTTAGAGCTTATAAACAATTATTTTTAGGTGAACTATGTATAATGATACCGTAATCGGGCTGGTAGTGATTCTTCTGTTTCTGGCAGGGGCTGGAGTCCTGAATTATTATGAAAAGGGTAAGAGGCGAAAGCTTTTTCTGGAAAGGATGATGGCTTCCTGGGGCAAGATCCCCCAGCGGGAATACAGTTATGATGAACTGGAACATATATCCCAGTTTTTCCGTAAAAGAGAAAAAGAAGGCTTTTATGTTGACGATATTACCTGGAATGACCTGGATATGGACCGGATTTTTGCTCTGATAAACCAGAGCATTTCCCCCATTGGAGATGAATACCTCTATGAGATTCTGAGAAAGCCGGTTTTTGAGGAAGAGGAATTGAAAGAGAGGCAGAGGCTTCTGGAATTTTTCTCAGAGAAAGAAATGGAGCGGCACAAGGTACAGGCTCTTCTTGCCGGAATCCGGAAACCGGGAAATGTAAGCGTTTATGAGGCTGTCAGTGTAACGAAAGAGGTAGAGATCCAGGGAAAAGGATTCCAGATAGTTATGTGCGGCGCCTTTTTCCTTTCCCTATTGTTTTTTGCAGCCATGCCTTCGCCGGGAATCTTTTGCTTCCTGGGAATCTGCATTCTGAATATTATCACGTATTTTATGCGAAAGCAGGATATTGATCTGTATCTTACCAGCTTCCGCTGTGTGATCCAGCTTCTGGAGGCACAGAAAAATCTGGAAAAACTGAAGATCCCGGAGCTTGCTTCATATATGGAAGAAGGAAAAAGATGCCGGAAAGAACTGCGGACCTTTCAGAAAGGATCCTTTCTGGTCCTGGAGCAGAGCAGTACAGGAGGAGGGATGGAAGGGCTGATCATGGACTATATCCGTATGCTTACGCACATTGACCTGATTAAGTTTTCTACCATGATGAAGGCCATGCAGGAACATCAGGAAGAAATTTTGGGTCTGATGAAGATTTTCGGATATCTGGATGCCATGATCTCCATTGCGTCTTTCAGAGTAAGTCTGCCTTACTACAGCATACCGGAACTTGAAATGGCAGGCAAAGCTTATCTAAAGGTGGAAAACCTGTACCATCCGCTGCTTTCTCATCCTGTGGCCAACAGCATAGAGGCAGAGAACGGGATTTTGGTAACTGGCTCCAACGCCTCGGGAAAATCCACTTTTCTGAAGAATATAGCGGTAAATACCATTTTGGCTCAGACTATCTATACTGTTACAGCTTCTGAATACCAGGCGCCTTATTTTAAAGTTATGACTTCCATGGCTCTTCGGGATGATCTGGAAAGGGGAGAGAGCTATTTTATCGTGGAAATACGTTCCCTGAAAAGGATTTTAGATGAGACAGAAAAAGAAGGCTGTCTTTTATGTATCATTGATGAAGTCTTAAGAGGGACAAACACGATTGAAAGGATTGGTGCATCTTCCAGGATACTGGCGGGTCTGGACAGGGAGCATGTGCTGCCCTTTGCAGCTACCCATGATATTGAGCTGTCTTATATTCTGGAGGACCTGTACGAAAACTATCATTTTGAGGAAGAAGTAAAGGAACATGAGGTAGTCTTTAATTATCTGCTGAAGAAAGGCAGAGTGACCACCAGAAATGCCATACGCCTTTTGGAAATGACGGGATATCCGGAAAACCTGTCAGAAGAGGCAAAAAAAGCAGTGGCAGATTTTGAAGAGACAGGAATCTGGGAGAAAGTACAAAAATTCTGAGACATGCTGTAAATATAGAAGAGAAAAGGCAGGAATCCACCGGAAACTGTCAGACTGTTTTCCTTGACGGAGAGGCCGGATGTTGTCATAATAGAAGATGTCAAAAGACAATGCTGTCTTTTCTTTTTACTTTTTGTTTTTATTTCTTCAATCAGCGTGTCTGCTGGAAACTCAAAGACTAAATCATCATTCGCTGTGAGAAAACAGAAGATGGGAGTGATAAAAGAAAAAAGAACCCGTTCTAAATCTGCACAGGCAGACATTTCTCGTTTATCGCAGCAGTGCATAAACGTCTGATTTATGACCATGGAAAGCACAGTCTTCGAGTTTACCATTGGGTTGGAGCTGCGGATACGCAGCTCCATTTGCACAATATGGGGGAGCTGTCGCATTAATCGAAATCGAGAATATTTATACATCTTATTGCTCAGTCTGTGCCGCTTTGAGCCTATGGTCTCAAAGCTATGCTCGACAAATTCGCATAAAATGTATAAATATTCATGACATATGATGTGACAGCCCCCTTTCCTGTTATTTTAGCAGCATCCGTTTCCGCATCCGTTGCCACATCCGCACAGGAGCAGTAAGATCAGGATCAGACAGCTAGAGTCGCTGCATCCGTCATTACCGCTGAAGGTATTGCCGTTTCCACAGCAGCAGAGTAAAAGCAGAATCCAGATGATGCAGCTGCATCCGCCGCCGAATAAGCCACGGCTCATGCCTCCTCCGCAGTTATCGTCGCAACCGCAACCACAATTTGTAGCAGCTAAATCACTCATGAATGTTTCCTCCAAAAATCTTGTTTACACTTACATACTATGCATTGGGAAAAAAAGGGTGCAAAATATTTCAGGGAGAAGACAGAGAAACAAATACCTGATACACATCTAAAAGTCCGTACCCCCATTCCCGGTTTGGATAAAGATTATCTCCCCGTCTTTGTGCTCCCCGGATGAAGAGGGATTTCATCTCCTCACTGTTAAAGATCCTGGAGGGAGTCCGATTCATACCCCATTCCATGACCAAAGCACTGGCCCCTGCGGTAATTGCAGCAGCAGCAGACGTACCGGTAATCGTGGTATAGCGCTGTCTCGGAGCAGGGGCAAAAACATTTACTCCCGGGGCAGCAATATCCGGCTTAATCTGTCCGGTCCTTGTATAACCTCGGCTGGAATTCAGATAGAGACTGTTGTTGTATGCATTGTAGGCGGCTGTTGTGATTACAGAGAGAGAAGTGCCGGGGGAGGTAATGGTGGTATCAGGATTAGGCTCCAGAAAAGTCACATCCGGATTTGAAAAACCAGTGATCGGAAGCCAGATATGATAGCTGCCGCTGTTGTAGTTTCCTGTATACACACGGATTTTCCAGGATCCGGGAGTTGGATCTGTGAAACGGATAAAAATAAGCTGGCTTCCGGAAACTGTCTGGATGATTTCAGAACTGACAAAAATTTTGGTGTTTTCCAGGATAAAAGAAATATTTTCACTGTAGCTGAGTCTGGGAGGAATCTTCTGGACCACCTCCCCTAAAGGGGATTCAAAACCAACCGCATAGACTTCCGGAGGCTGTCCCCAAAGTTCAGCGCAAAATCCCCGGGTGCCTTCCTTTACCAGAATTTCCACAGCGTTATACTCTGTAGAGTTTAGAGCAGTACCATAGTAGTGGTGAGCTCTTCCGGCTTCATTGCCTGCAGCGGATACGCCGGTAATGCCCCGGAACTGATTTGTGACAGACAGCATGGAGTCCAGTGGAGAATCCCCAGAATGAGCACCCTGGCTGGTGCCAAGCCCCAGACAGATTACCAGAGGTTTTAACAGCTCTTCCGAGAGCCGGATGAGATAACGGATGCCGGCCATGATGTCCGTCATCTGATAAGCAGGAGCGTCTCCTGTAACATAGAAAAAGGATTTTAAGTATTCCTTGGCAGGTTTCAGTTTGACAACAGCGATCATTGCCTGAGGAGCGGCTCCAGCGAAGTCATTTTCAGGAAGGGCAGTACCAGCGGCAATCCCGGCAAGAGCCGTGCCATGGCCGATTTCGTCCTGGCTGGGAACCAGAGAATAAGGATCCTCCAGTGCCAATGCCTGATTAATTTCCTGCCGGGTATAGACACTTCCATATTCCAGATCGTAGGGCGGTGTGCCGGTCTGAACCGTCTGGTCCCAGAGACCGTATATACGGCTGCTGCCGTCACTTCTTCTAAAAGCCGGATGAGTATAGTCAATTCCCGTATCGATAAATCCCAGGATAATATCCTGGCCGGTAAGTTTCAGTACCGGCTGGTTCTGTACCTGGGTAATCCCTGCTGCATCCAGATTTACCGTGTCCAAAAGTGTGTAGAGCTTGGGCACAGTGGTATAAAAAAAGCCCTCCTCAAAAAAAGCGGCAAAGGACCGCTCAGAAAGGGGATAATGGATCATCCCGTAATACTCATTAAAGACTTGTGCACCCTGTTCCCGATATTGATTGAGAAAACAGGGAAAATAAGGGACGATGACATCTGCATACTCTTCGGAAAGAATCATTTCTCGTATAGATGGCATAAAAACTCCCATGTTTTTGGCTCTTCATTCTTTTCAATCTATGAATGTTCCCTGAAAATCTTGACTGGAACCAGGGAGATTTCCCAAGAATATGATATAGAAAAACAAAGGTGTATCTGAGAAAAGTCATGAGGGAATTAAGTGGTAAGGGAATCGGAGTGGCTGTTTTAGATACAGGCGCTTTTCCTCATATAGATTTTGGCAGCAGGATCTGGGCCTTTCGAGATTATATCCATGGACGGGAACAGGCCTATGATGATAACGGACATGGCACCCATGTGCTGGGAATACTGGGCGGGAGCGGGGCTGCCTCCGGCGGGAAATACCGGGGGACAGCGTCTGGCTGCGGCCTCATTCCCATTAAAGTTTTAGATGAAAAAGGAAACGGAAATAAGGAAAAGGTTATCCAGGCACTGAAATGGATTGAAGAAAATATGGAACGCTATCATATCCGGATTGTAAATATTTCTGTAGGGACTACCCAGCGAAAAGGACATGAGGACCTGATAGAGGCTGTGGAAGAAGCCTGGGATAAAGGACTGGTGGTTGTGGCTGCAGCAGGCAATATGGGGCCGGGAAAAGGGAGCATTACAGCTCCGGGCAGCAGCCGGAAGATCATTACAGTAGGCTCCTCCGATATGCTGGTACGTAATCAGGGAATATCCGGAAGAGGCCCTACGAAAGACTGTATCAGCAAGCCGGACATTGTGGCTCCGGGAAATGAGATTATTTCCTGTTCTAATAAAAATTGTCCTTATCCCTATACCAGAAAGAGCGGTACTTCTATGTCTACCCCTGTTGTCTCCGGGGGAATTGCGCTGCTTCTGGAAAAATATCCGGAGCTTACAAATCTGGATGTAAAAAAACGGCTGAGGGCTACAGCAAAAGACCTGGGTTATCCCCACAATCTCCAGGGATGGGGGCTTTTTCAGCTGCAAAACTTTTTAGGTAGGTCATAACTTCTGGTTATGGATGCTATCAAAGTTAAAAAACTTATTGACAGGTTTTGTATAATTGTATACAATGATACAAGCAGTTCTATATAGTAGCGTATGAAACTATGATTTTTACAGAAAATGAGGAGTGAGAGAAATGATTGACAGAGCTGTACGTATGAATTATCACACGAATCTGTTGGAACTGGAGGAGCATATGTATCCTCTGGTAGATGTGGAAAAGCCCAATGTATTCCGAAACCTGTTTCCTTATACAGAGGTACCGAAGATTGCTTTTAACGACAGGATCGTCCCTCATCACATGCCCGATGATATTTGGATCACAGATACTACTTTCCGCGATGGTCAGCAGTCCAGGGCCCCCTACAGTACAGAACAGATTGTAAAGATCTATGAATATCTCCACAGACTGGGAGGACCTAACGGAAAGATCCGTCAAAGCGAATTTTTCCTCTACAGCAAAAAGGACCGGGATGCAGTATATAAATGTCTGGAAAAAGGATATAAATTTCCCGAGGTTACAAGCTGGATAAGAGCAAGCAAAAAGGATTTTGAACTGGTAAAAGATATTGGTCTGAAAGAAACAGGAATTCTGGTCAGCTGTTCTGACTATCATATTTTCTATAAAATGAAGATGACCCGCCGCCAGGCTATGGAACATTACCTCAGCGTAATCCGCGACTGCCTGGAAATTGGCATCAGTCCCAGATGCCATCTGGAGGATATTACCAGGGCAGATATCTATGGTTATGTAATTCCTTTCTGTCTGGAACTGACAAAGCTGATGGAGGAATATTCCATTCCCATTAAGGTCCGGTGCTGCGATACCATGGGGTATGGGGTAAATTATCCCGGCGCTGTGATCCCCAGATCTGTTCCGGGAATCATCTACGGCATTATGACCCATGCCGGATTTCCTTCTGAACTTATTGAGTTCCACGGCCATAACGATTTTTATAAAGCGGTAAGCAATTCTACAACAGCCTGGCTCTATGGAGCCAGTGGTGTAAACTGTTCTCTTTTCGGTATTGGAGAGCGGACAGGGAATACACCTCTTGAGGCTATGGTATTCGAGTATGCCCAGCTGAAGGGCTCTCTGGATGGAATGGACACCACAGTCATCACAGAACTGGCTGAATACTATGAAAAAGAGATTGGTTATAAGATTCCGCCCCAGACTCCTTTTGTGGGAACTGCCTTTAATGTTACAAGAGCCGGAATTCATGCAGACGGACTGTTGAAAAATGAAGAGATTTATAATATATTTGATACAGAGAAATTCCTGAACCGTCCGCCTCAGGTGGCAGTCTCCAATACTTCCGGCCTGGCAGGGATCGCCCACTGGATCAACAATCATTTCCGCCTGTCTGGCGAGAAGCAGATTGACAAGAACAGTGAGCTGGCAGTCATGGTCAAAGCCTGGGTGGACAAGCAGTACGAAGAAGGCCGTGTAACGGTACTGACCGATGATGAGCTTTTGGCCGTAATTGATGAGTGCTGCAGCCGTTTGGGAGTGAAACTGGAATAAGGACGGCGAAAGAAGATGGCAGGAGAGTCATTGAGAGAAAAAGTTTTTCAGAAACTCAGGGAAGACATTCTGAAAGGAAAATATAAAAAAGGCGATGAGCTGGTAGAGTGCACTATTGGAAAGGAACTGGGGGTGAGCAGGACCCCTGTAAGAGAGGCTGTACGGCAGCTGGCCCTGGAAGGACTGGTACAGATCATACCTAATAAAGGTGCCTTTGTCACCGGCATTTCCTCCCAGGATGTTATGGACATGTATCAGATAAGAGCCCGGCTGGAAGGGCTGTGCGCTTCTATGGCAGCCGGGAGGGCCACAAAAGAACAGCTGGAAGGTATGGAAGAGGCTATTGTCCTTTCCGATTACCATGCAGGAAAGGGCAACTATGAACAGGTCTGCCAGCAGGATGGCAGATTCCACGAACTTTTGTATGAGGCTTCTGGAAGCAGGATCCTCACCCATACCCTGGGAGATTTTCACCAGTATCTGCAGAGAGTACGTAAGGCCTCGGTGCAGTACAGAATGAGAGTGCGGCCTTCTAACAGCGAGCACAGAGAAATCCTGGAGGCTATCCGGCAGGGGAACAGTCAGGAGGCGGAAAAAGCCGCCTACGGACATATTGCCAATACCATAGAAAATCTGAAGAACTTTGACATTGAGAAGGTTCTTCGGGAAGAAATGAAGTAAAGAAAGATGGGAGAAAGGAGATTTTACCTATGGAAAAAATTAAAATGACCACACCTCTAGTGGAGATGGATGGAGATGAGATGACCAGAATCCTCTGGAAAATGATCAAAGATGAGCTGCTCCTTCCCTTTGTGGACCTGAAGACAGAATATTATGACCTGGGCCTGGAGCACAGGAATGAGACCAATGACCAGGTAACTATAGATGCGGCAGATGCTACAAAGAAATATAAGGTTGCTGTAAAATGTGCCACTATTACCCCCAATGCCGCACGTATGGATGAATATCATTTAAAAGAGATGTATAAAAGTCCAAACGGAACCATCCGTTCTATGCTGGATGGTACGGTTTTCCGGGCACCTATTGTGGTAAAAGGCATTGAGCCCTGTGTGAAGAACTGGAAGAAGCCGATTACCCTTGCCAGACATGCATACGGTGATGTATATAAAAATACAGAAATGATCATTCCAGGACCAGGAAAGGTAGAATTGGTATATACAGACCAGGAAGGAAAAGAGACCAGAGAACTGGTCCATGAATTTCAGGGGCCGGGAGTGGCTCAGGGAATGCATAACCTGGACTCTTCCATTGAAAGCTTTGCAAGAAGCTGTTTCTCCTATGCCCTGGATACAAAGCAGGATCTGTGGTTTGCCACTAAGGATACTATTTCCAAGAAGTACGACCACACCTTTAAAGATATCTTCCAGGAAATTTATGACAAAGAGTACAAAGAGAAGTTTGAGGCTGCAGGCATCACCTATTTCTATACACTGATCGATGATGCAGTAGCCAGAGTCATGAAAGCAGAAGGCGGCTTTATCTGGGCCTGCAAGAACTATGACGGCGATGTGATGAGCGACATGGTATCTTCTGCCTTTGGTTCTCTTGCCATGATGACCTCTGTACTGGTGTCTCCTCATGGATATTTTGAGTATGAGGCAGCTCATGGAACAGTTCAGCGCCACTACTACAAACACCTGAAGGGAGAAGAGACCTCTACCAACTCTGTGGCCACCATTTTTGCCTGGACAGGAGCTCTGAGAAAGAGAGGGGAGCTGGATGGAAACCAGGATCTTTGTGATTTTGCTGACAAGCTGGAGAAAGCTACTGTAGGTGTTATTGAGAGCGGAAAGATGACAAAAGATCTTGCACTGATCACCAGTCTGGAGAATCCTGTAGTGTTAAACAGCCAGGAATTTATTCAGGAGATACGCAAAGAACTGGAGAAGTAGAAATAGAAATTTCAGGAAACGGTGAAAGAAAGATTAAAAAATGGGAGAAACCTGCCTATTGGGCAAGTTCCTCCCATTTTTCATAAAGCTCCTCCAGTTTTTCGGCAATTTCTCCTTTCTCTGCGGAAAGAGGAATACACTTAGAGGGGTCTGTGGCTACTTCAGGCTTTGCAAGCTCTTCATCGATTTCTTTGTCCCGGGTTTCCAGCTCTTCAATAGCTTTTTCTGTTTTCTTAAGCTCATTTTCACGTTTTCGTATACGGGCCTGCTCCTCTTTTTTCTGCTGCCAGTCCTGCTTGGTAGAAGACATTTTTTCCAGGGGCTTCTCTTCTTGGAGCTGAGGGGCGTAGACCGAAGTCAGCTCTTCTTTTTTCTCCAGATAATAATCATAATTTCCGATATAATTCACCAGTTTCTGGTTGGTTAGTTCCAGAATCCTTGTGGCTGTCCGGTTAATAAAATAACGATCATGGGACACATAGAGGACGGTTCCCTCATAGCTTTTTAAAGCGTCTTCCAGGATTTCCTTGGAGATAATATCCAGATGGTTGGTGGGCTCGTCCAGGATCAGGAAGTTGGCCTCTGACAGCATAAGCTTTGCCAGAGAGACACGTCCCCGTTCTCCGCCGCTTAAAGCAGAGATGGGCTTGAATACATCGTCCCCTGTGAAAAGAAAAGCGGCCAGAAGATTCCGGATTTCTGTGTTGGTCAGCTTTGGATATTCATCGGAGATTTCTTCGAATACCGTTTTCTCCATATGAAGCACATGGTGCTCCTGGTCATAGTAGCCGATATGTACTTTGCTGCCCAGACGGAAGCTGCCTTCATCAGCAGGAAGAAGGCGGTTTAAAATCTTTAGAATGGTAGTCTTTCCAGTACCATTATTTCCGATAATAGCCACTTTTTCCCCTCGTTTAATGGTAAAGTTCAGGTCTTGAAACAAAGGGAGAGAGGGGAAGGATTTGGAAAGATGTTCCACCATCAGCACATCATTTCCGCTGGTGATCCTGGGTTTTAAGGAGATACGCATAGCTGCGTCTACCTCTGTAGGCTTTTCCAGAACCTCCATTTTTTCCAACATTTTTTCCCGGCTTTCTGCTCTGCGGATAGATTTTTCCCGGTTGAACTGCCGAAGCTTGGCGATAACCTCTTCCTGGTGTTTGATTTCCTGCTGCTGATTTAAATAGGCCTGATAGGCCGCCTTACGAAGCTGGGCTTTCTTTTCACTGTAGGCAGAATAATTTCCGGTAAAAACCGTAGCCTTTGTATTATCCAGCTCAACAATTTTCGTGACGACCTTATCCAGAAAGTATCGGTCATGAGATACAATGAATACAGCTCCAGGATAATTTAGAAGATAAGTTTCCAGCCAGGCGATAGAATCCATATCCAGATGGTTGGTAGGCTCGTCCAGAAGAATAATATCCGGACTGGAGAGAAGAAGTCTTCCAAGAGCTACCCGGGTTTTCTGTCCTCCAGATAGTGTGGAAACCATTTTGTCAAAATCTTTTTCTTCAAAACCCAGTCCTTTCAGCACACCTATGATCTCACTTTTGCAGGCATAGCCGTTTTCCTGTTCGAATTTCTGGGTAAGGCGGGAATAGGATTCCATGATTTTGGACAGCTCTTCTCCAGAGGCATGCTTCATTTCTTTTTCCAATGCCCGCATGTTCTGTTCTATGTCCAGGATATGCTGCTTCATTTCCAAGAGAGAGCCGTAAATAGAAAGATTCGTGTCGCTCTCCTGGTGCTGAGCCAGATAGCCGATAGTCTTTCCTCTGGACAGGATCACCTGCCCATTGTCAGCGGGAAGTTCCCCCATGATGATCCGGAGCAAAGTAGTTTTTCCTGCGCCGTTGATACCGATAAGGGCCGCTTTTTCCCGTTCCTCTATATGAAAATTTACATCCTGGAGCAGAAGCTCGCCGTCAAAGGATTTTTCAATGTTCTGACATGCAAGTATCATTTCTGTTGTCTCCTTTAGTGTTTTTTTGCAAAAGTCTGTCCCTACTATTATAGCGGAAAATCTGAATTTGACAACAGATAAAAGGAATTATAATTGACTTTAATTTAACGATTATATATAATATTAGTTAGGAATGTGTACTTTTGATAGGAGGGTTTGTCGTGGACGATAAAGGTATCTCAAAAGCAGTAATAAGAAGACTGCCCCGCTATTACAGATATTTAGGAGAACTTCTGGAAGAGGGCGTGGAGCGGATATCCTCCAATGAGCTCAGTGAGAAAATGCGGGTAACCGCTTCTCAAATCCGCCAGGACTTGAATAATTTCGGTGGTTTCGGACAGCAGGGATATGGTTATAATGTCCCGTATCTGTATGCGGAAATCGGAAAAATACTGGGGCTTGACAAGACACACCATATGATCATTATCGGTGCCGGAAATCTTGGACAGGCTCTGGCTAATTATGTAAAATTTGAAAAAAGAGGATTTAAAATTGTAGGGATTTTTGATGTAAATCCAGTGCTGAAGGGGATTTCTATTCGGGGAAATGAAATCCGTATGATGGAGGAACTTCCCCAGTTTCTGGAAACCCATGACGTTCAGATAGCAGCTCTGACACTGCCTAAGAATAACGCGGCGGAAACCGCAGATTTTCTGGTGCAGCATGGGATAAAGGCCATCTGGAATTTTGCACATCTGGATCTGGATGTGCCGGAGGATGTAATCGTAGAGAATGTACATTTGTCCGAAAGTCTTATGCGTCTCTCTTATAATCTGAACTGTTATGTATCAGAACACAAAGATAAGAAATAGGAGGAGCAAACTGCTGTAAAAGAAATTTTGCGGCAGTTTTTTCTGTAAAAATATGAAGTCTGAGAAATTTTTCAGAAGGTAAAAAAGGAAAAGGCGGTGTTACAGATGGAACTGCTGGTGACAGGAAACCAGATGAAAAAACTGGATACATTTACGATTCAGGAGATGGGGGTGCCGTCTCTTGTTCTTATGGAGCGGGCAGGACTTGCAGTATATGACGAAATGCTGAGAGAAGGATTTCCTTTAACCAGGACACTGGTTCTCTGCGGAGGAGGAAATAATGGAGCAGACGGAGTGGTCATAGCCCGCCTTCTTTTTCTGGCAGGCTATGATGTAGATGTCTGTATTTTAGGAAATCCCGGTCATTTTACAGAAGAAATGAAGAAACAGATAGATATTGGAAAAAAATATGGTATTTCCTTTGTCAAGACTTTTCTTCCCAATGAATATACTACTATAGTAGATGCTGTCCTTGGAGTGGGACTGTCCAGGGAGGTATCAGGAAAATACAAAGATGCCATCCTTCTGATTAATGATTGCCAGGGAAAGGTAGTGTCTGTGGACATCCCTTCTGGAATCAGCGCAGACACCGGAGCTGTGCTGGGCGCAGCAGTAAAAGCAGATTTGACGGTGACATTTGGATATAGAAAAGCCGGATTATGTTTTTATCCGGGAGCGGCATATGCCGGAAAGATCATTGTTGCAGACGTAGGAATATATAAAGACAAAAGAGCTGTTTTAAAGCCGGAACTTTGTGCCTGTACTTTTCAGGATCTTCAGAAACTGAAAAGGTTGCCTGAGGGAAACAAGGGAAGTTTCGGTAAGATTTTTCTTGTGGCCGGGAGCCGGAATATTTTCGGGGCAGCTTATTTAAGCGGTTATGGAGCCATGAAGACTGGAGCAGGAATGCTCAAAGTATGTACTGCAAGAGAAAACCGGCAGATGTTTTCCTGCTTTCCAGAGGCCATGCTCCAGGTATATGATGAAAATACGGATTTAGAGGCAATGATGAAAGAAGGAATGGACTGGGCAGACGTATACGGCATTGGACCGGGGATTGGAACAGGACCTCTTGCAGAAGCTCTTCTGGAAATCCTTCTTGCAAATGGGAAAAAGCCTTTGGTCATTGATGCAGATGGCATTAATCTTCTAAGAGGAAGGAAAGAGCTTCTCAAAAATTATCCGGGAGGAACCATTCTTACGCCTCATCTGGGGGAATTTTCCAGACTTACAGGAGTATCTGTTGAAGAATGGAAAAAGAATCCCATAGAGATTACAGGAAAGACAGCAGAGGAGCTTCATACAGTGCTTATATGCAAAGACGCCAGAACAGTTATCGCCGAAAATCAGGAAAAAGTCTGTATCAATCTTTCGGGAAATGACGGCATGGCTACTGCAGGCAGCGGAGACGTACTGACGGGAATTCTTCTGAGCGTACTTGCTCAGAGAAAGGGAGAACTTTTTGGGAGCGCATGTCTGGGAGTATATCTCCATGGGGTGGCCGGGGATCTGGCAGCTGAGAAAAAAGGACGTGCCGGTATGCTGGCGAAGGACATTGCCCAGGCGGCAGCCAGTATTTTAAATGAACTTTAAAGAGAGGGCAGACAGATGAGATTACCAAGCAGAATCCAGGCGGATATTAATCTGGATGCATTTACTTTTAATTTGACAAGTATTAAGCAAAATCTGAAAAAGGAAACCAAGATCATTACTGTATTGAAAGCAGACGGATATGGGCATGGGGCATTGCCTCTTGCCAGAGAAGCGGTGAAAGACTCAAGGGTCTGGGGAATCGCTGTGGCAACGGTAGAAGAGGCAGAGGAACTTTACCAGGGAGGAATCCGTAAACCTCTGCTGATCCTGGGATATACCTACGAAGAAGATTATGAGCGGATAGTCAGAGAAGATTTCCGCCCTACAGTGTTTAAACTGTCCATGGCGAAAAAACTGTCTCAGATTGCTGTAAAAAACCACAGGACGGTAAAAATCCATATAAAGGTTGATACTGGAATGAGCCGGATCGGATATAGAGACCCGGAAGAAGCAGTGCCGGAAATCCTGGAAATTTCCCGTCTTCCGGGAATAGAGATAGAAGGACTGTTTACACATTTTGCAAGAGCTGATGAAAAAGAGACGGAGCCTGCCTATGAGCAGCTGAGAAAGTATGAAAGTTTCCGGAAGACTTTAGAAGAGCAGAAGCTGCATATACCTGTTTGCCACTGTTCTAATAGTGCCGGAATCATTCGTATGCCCGAGGCAAACCTGGACGCAGTGCGTGCCGGGATCATTCTCTATGGACTTTATCCTTCAGAAGATGTGGAGAGGGAACCAGTTCCTCTGAAACCGCTGATGGAGCTGAAAAGTCATATTGCGTACATAAAAACAGTGGAGGCTGGTGTTCAGATCAGCTATGGGGGAACCTTTACTACCCAGAGGGAAACCAGGGTGGCAACGATTCCCGTAGGATATGCAGACGGCTATGCCAGAGGTCTTTCTAATAAGGGAAGCGTCTTAATACGGGGAAAGAGAGCTCCCATTCTGGGGAGAGTCTGCATGGATCAGTTTATGGTAGATGTGACAGATATTCCCCAGGCAAAAGAATTGGATGAAGTCGTGCTTCTGGGCAGAAGTGGAGAGGAACAGATTACCATGGAAGAGCTGGGTGAGCTGTCCGGCAGATTTAATTATGAGTTTGCCTGCTGCATCAGTAAAAGGGTGCCCAGGATTTATTTTAAGGACGGACAGGTGATGGAATAAAGATACCTTGGATAATACATGAATACACACAGAAAAACTGGGCAGAATTATATCAGAAGAGAGAATGAAAATCTCTCATTAAATATCGGAGTGTGAAATCTGTGGTTATCAAACGAGGTGACATTTTTTACGCTGATCTGCGTCCGGTAGTGGGCAGTGAGCAGGGAGGCGTTCGTCCTGTTCTGATCATTCAGAACGATGTAGGAAACAAACATAGCCCCACAGTAATCTGTGCGGCGATTACTTCCAGGATGAATAAAGCCAAACTGCCTACCCATATAGAGATTGATGCGTCTTCCTATGCAATTGTAAAGGATTCCGTGATCTTGCTGGAGCAGCTTCGGACTATTGACAAACGAAGACTAAAAGATAAGGTATGCCATTTAGATGCAGAAATCCTGCAGAAGGTCAATCATGCCCTGTGCATCAGCCTGGAGCTTCCTACATAATCAGTCCTTCCAGGCTTTTTCCAGGGAAATCTTGACGAACGTTAGAGAAAATGGTATTTTAATTCTGTGGGCCTTGGGCCCGGCAGTGAAAAACACAGGAAGAAAGAAGGAATAGAAAAGATTTATGGATGACAGCAGTGGCCCTTTATGGGCTCTCATATTTTTTGTCTTGTTTATTATCATTAACGGAGTGCTTTATGGATTCGGTTCTGCGGTACAGAAAGTGAGCCAGAGCGAAATAGAGAAAAGAGCAAAAGAAGATGGCGATAAAAAATCTGTCTGGCTTTTAAAAGCCATGAACCATCCGGTTCCTATTGTGAATACGATTCTCACTACGGCCACGCTTCTGAGTATTCTTACCGGATATATAGGAATCAGAGGAATCACGCCCTATGTGTATGGAGGATGCAGCCAGATTGTCAGGCTAGCCGGGATTGAAATCCCTGCCCAGGCAACTATGGTGGTCTCTGTTGTGCTTGTGGTGATTTTCGCCTTGATGCTTCTGGTGTCCTTAGGTGTGGTCTCTGCGAAAAAAATTTTTGTCAGTAACCCGGACAGGTGGGTATATCGGACAGCCGGAATCGTCCGTTTTTTTGTGAAACTTTTTTCACCGCTGACTTTTGTGATACTGAAGATTTCCAATGGTGTTGTACGCCTCTTTGGCGTGGATCCTCACCATCATGAGGACAAGGTAACAGAGGAAGAGATTATTTCTATGGTAGACGATGCCCATGAGAAAGGGGTCATTGAAGAAAATGAAGCGGAAATGATTCAAAATATCATGGAGTTTTCCGAGACAGAGGCTCAGGATATCATGACCCACAGAAAGAATATCCACGGGCTGGAGGAAAATACTACTTTGAGAGAGGCTCTGGAGTTTATGCTGGATAACAGCAATTCCAGATATCCGGTGTATAGGGAAGACATTGATAATATTGTGGGAATTCTTCATTTAAAGGATGCAATGAGACGGATGGCTGATCCAGATTACGGGGAAATGGCGATAAAATCCATTCCCGACCTTATCAGAGAGGCTTCCTATATTCCAGAGACCAGGAATATAAACGACCTGTTTAAGGCTATGCAGGCAAAGAAAATACATATGACCATTGTAGTGGATGAGTATGGACAGACAGCGGGCCTTGTAACAATGGAAGACATTCTGGAGGAAATCGTAGGAAATATTCTGGACGAATACGATGAGGAAGAACAGTTTATCCATGTGCAGACAGATGATTCTCTGATCATGGAAGGCTTTACTCCTCTGGAACAGGTAGATGAAGTTTTGGGCTCAGATTTTGACGAAGCAGATGAATTTGATACTCTTAACGGATATCTCACTTCTCTGTTAGGTCATGTACCCAATATGGAAGAGGATAAGGAGATCAAGACAAAAGGTTATCTATTCACCATTCTTGCAGTGGAGAATAATACAATACAAAAGGTACGGGTGGACAAGCTGCCCGAAGAAGAAAAAGGAGAAGAAACATGTCAGGACATTCAAAATTCGCAAACATAAAACATAAAAAGGAGAAAAATGATGCAAAAAAGGGAAAAATCTTTACAGTTATCGGACGAGAAATCGTAGTGGCTGTTAAAGAAGGGGGCCCGGACCCTGCAAATAACAGTAAACTGAGAGATGTAATCGCAAAGGCAAAAGCTAACAACATGCCTAATGATACCATTGAGAGAGGTATTAAGAAAGCAGCAGGCGATGCCAATGCAGATAATTTTGAGAAGCTTACTTACGAAGGCTATGGCCCCAGCGGTGTTGCTATTATCGTGGAGACTCTTACAGACAATAAAAACCGTACAGCAGGAAATGTTAGAAGTGCCTTTACAAAGGGAAGCGGAAATATCGGCACACCAGGCTCTGTATCTTTCATGTTCGACAAAAAAGGACAGATTATCATTGACAAAGAAGAATGTGAGATGGATGCAGACGACCTTATGATGACTGCTCTGGATGCAGGAGCTGAAGATTTTTCTGAAGAGGAAGACAGTTATGAGATCATTACCGACCCAGATGAATTCAGCAAAGTAAGAGAAGCCCTTGAGGCAGCAGGCATTCCTATGGCAGAAGCCCAGGTAGCCATGATCCCGCAGAATTATGTAACTCTTACAGACGAGCAGGATATTAAAAATCTTCAGAAAACACTGGATCTTCTTGAAGATGATGATGACGTAACAGATGTGTGGAACAACTGGGACGGAGAATAAAATCAATTAGTATACACATAATACCTCCAGAGAATGAAACTGGAGGTATTTTTATGTCTGAAGAGAAAGAAGAAAAGCTGGAGGCTGCTCAGGAGCAGGATCGACAGATACAAGAACTTGGAGCAGCCATGCTGGAAGAAAATGATAAAAAATATCACATCCAGCTGTTGACGATTATTGGGGAGGTAGAAGGACACGAGTGCCTTCCTAATAACAGTAAGACCACAAAATATGAGCATATTCTTCCAAAACTGGCGGTAATCGAAGACAGCACAGAGACAGATGGTCTTCTGATCTTACTGAATACAGTGGGAGGAGATGTGGAAGCGGGATTGGCTATTGCAGAGATGATCGCATCTCTCAGCAAGCCTACAGTTTCCCTGGTTCTGGGAGGAGGCCATTCTATAGGAGTGCCTATGGCAGTTTCAGCAGACTATTCTTTTATTGTGCCCAGCGCCACTATGGTGATCCACCCGGTACGGAGCAGCGGCATGTTTATCGGTGTTATGCAGACGTATCGGAATATGGAAAAAATTCAGGACAGGATTACCAGATTTATTGCAGACCATTCCAAGATGAAACAAGAGAGGATAGAGGAACTGATGCTGGATACTTCTCAGCTGGTCAAAGATGTAGGAACTATGTTGGAGGGAGAGGAAGCAGTCAGAGAGGGACTGATTGACGAAACCGGAGGAATCAAAGAGGCCATGGAGAAGCTCTATGAACTCATTGAAAAAAGAAAGAACATATGATAAAATAAGCTGTTGATAATAAGAAAATACAAATGAAGAGGTTAGGATAATGACGATAATTGAAGCATTGCTTCTGGGACTTGTCCAGGGAATCACAGAATTTATCCCTGTGAGCAGTTCCGGCCATCTGGCAATCATAGAAAACCTGTTAAATATTAGCCGGGAGGCAGGTCTTCCCTTTGCAGCAGCTGTCCATTTAGCTACAGTGACAGCGGTAGTGGCAGCACTGCGCAGAGAGATAAAAAAACTTCTGATGGAATTTTGCAGAAGTCTTTACGATGCATATGAGAATATAAGGACTTATTTTCATAACAGGCATGAGAAAGACGCCAGAAGGTATAAGAAGATCATTTCCAACAATTATAGAAAACTGTTTCTGCTGATCGTAATCGCAGCCATTCCCACAGCTGTAGAGGGTTTTCTTCTCCAGGATGTGGCGGAGCTGGCCAGCGGCAATCTCCTGGCACCGGGTATCGGGCTTTTTATTACAGGAATCCTGCTCCTGGTGGCTGATTTCTTCCCGAAAGGGAAAAAAATCCCAAGGGATATCAGTTATTCTACGGCTTTTGTCATAGGAATCCTTCAAGGGCTGACTGTACTGCCGGGAGTTTCCAGGCTGGGGGTTACTCTGGCTGTCTGTCTGGCCTATGGATTTCAGAGAAAGTTTGCCGTAAAGTATACATTCCTTCTGTCTGTTCCGGTGATCATCGGAGCTTTTATCCTGGAATGTATTCATCTGGCGGGAAATCCAGTGAGCCTGTCAGTATGGGCCTGTTATGGGGCAGGAGCAGTCTTTGCAGGAATTGCAGGCTATTTCTGTATTGGAAAGATGCTGAAGATCCTGCAGAATAAGAGGTTTTATGGTTTTTCTATTTACTGTTTTATCATTGGTGCAGCGGCAATTGCGGGGAGTTTTTTAATCGCATAACGTTGGACAAGACAATATCAAGGGGAGAATAAGGATGGCAGCAAAAAAAGGCGCTACAGGAAGGAAAAAAAGAAAGTCTACAGCCAGAAAAACGCAGACAAAGAAGAGACAGACAGTTGAGAACCGGACCATGGAAACAGAGATCATCCTCTGGATTGTGCTGGCGCTGTCAGTGGTTCTCCTTGTCAGCAATTTTGGCATAGGAGGAGCCGTAGGAAATGCTTTTAGCAGTTTTTTCTTCGGATTGGTAGGGGTAGTGTGCTATGCCCTTCCTTTTTTTCTGTTTTTAGGTACGGCTTTTGTAATCTCAAACAGCAGAAATCCCAGAGCCTATCGAAAGATGGCAGGATTTGCCCTGCTGTTTATTACAGTATGTATGCTTATGCAGATGATTACAGAAGGAGAAGTGCTGGAGGATAATCTGTGGAATTATTTTAATATATCAGCAGAATATAAAACTGGCGGTGGAATCCTGGGAGGAGTTCTGTGCCGCTTTTCTGTGATTGCCTTCGGGTCTGCAGGCACCTATGCGATTATTGTGGCTGCATTGATGATTTCTCTAGTATTAATTACCCAGAAATCGGTTTTCGACATGATACGAAAATTTACCATGGCTCTTTATCAGGGGGCTGCCAGAAGACAGGAAGAGCGGAAAGAAGCGGAAAAACTCCGAAGAGAGGAAGCGGAAAAGCAGGAAGAACTGGAAGAAAAACGAAAACACCGCAGAGAGAGGTCTGCCCAGGAAACTGAAAAAGTCCGAAAAGATTCCAGAAGAAGGAAAAATAAAGATGATTCTCAGGCAGAAAAACCAAGGATGCCTTTCGTGGAAGAAAGATCAGAAAAAGAGGAAAAGACGGTACTGGAAGAAGAAAAACCATTTGTTCCGGAGAAAGCTTTCCCTATCCATCGTTCAGACCGTCTGGTTCAGGACCTGGAAGAAATCGCGGCGGCTGAAGAAGAACAGGAACTCCAGAATGAAGAAGGAAAAGAGGATAAAAGCAGAAAAAATCCCAAATCTTCTCCTGAGGAAATCCGTCAGGGTGTAGATGAAGTAAAAAATCAAATAGAGACCAGAGAGACAGAAAAGAAAAAAGAATATAAATATCCTCCAGTGTCTCTTTTAAAGAAAGGGAAAAACGGCGGCGGAGATTCTAATGCCCATCTCCGGGAAACAGCGGGAAAACTCCAGGAAACCTTACATAATTTCGGCGTAAATGTGACCATTACCGACGTGAGCTGCGGCCCTACGGTAACCCGGTATGAACTGCAGCCGGAACAGGGTGTAAAAGTCAGCAAGATCGTCAGTCTGACAGATGATATTAAGCTGAATCTGGCTGCTACAGATATCCGTATCGAGGCGCCCATACCGGGTAAGGCAGCAGTGGGGATTGAGGTGCCAAATGAAAATAACAGTACGGTTATGCTTCGGGACCTTATTCAGTCTGAAGCATTTAAAAACTGTCCTTCCAAGCTGGCTTTTGCAGCAGGAAAGGATATCGGAGGCCGTCCGGTGATCGCAGATATTGCAAAGATGCCTCATCTCCTTATCGCAGGGGCTACCGGCTCCGGTAAATCTGTATGTATCAATACGATTATCGTCAGCCTTCTTTACAAAGCCTCCCCCGATGAGGTAAAATTAATTATGATAGACCCTAAAGTGGTAGAACTAAGCGCATATAACGGAATTCCTCATCTGTTTATTCCGGTTGTGACAGATCCGAAGAAAGCAGCCGGAGCCCTGAATTGGGCTGTAGCAGAGATGATGGAACGATATGATAAGTTTGCCCAGTATAATGTCAGAGATCTGAAAGGTTATAACGCCAAGGTAGAGAATCTGAAGGATATAGAGGATGAAAATAAGCCCAAGAAACTTCCTCAGATCGTTATTATCGTAGATGAGCTGGCTGACCTGATGATGGTGGCGCCAGGAGAGGTTGAGGACGCGATATGCCGTCTTGCTCAGCTTGCCAGAGCAGCAGGAATCCATCTGATCATTGCAACTCAGCGCCCTTCTGTAAATGTTATTACAGGACTGATCAAAGCCAATATGCCATCCAGGATTGCTTTTTCTGTATCTTCTGGCGTGGATTCCAGAACAATCCTGGATATGAATGGGGCAGAAAAGCTGCTGGGCAAGGGTGATATGCTGTTTTATCCTCAGGGCTATCAGAAACCGGCCAGAGTCCAGGGTGCCTTTGTATCAGACCAGGAGGTAGCTGCTGTGGTGAATTTCCTGTCATCCCAGCACCCTGAGACAGAATATGACCGGGAAATTCAGCAGAAGATTGAAGCTGCGAAGGATACAGCATCTCAAACCAGCCAGGGAGGCAGTGAAAGAGACGCTTATTTTACAGATGCAGGGAAATTTATCATTGAAAAGGACAAGGCTTCTATAGGTATGCTTCAGAGAGCTTTCAAAATCGGTTTTAACCGGGCTGCCCGGATCATGGATCAGCTGTGTGACGCAGGAGTAGTCGGCGAGGAAGAAGGTACGAAGCCCAGGAAGGTCCTGATGTCCATGGAGCAATTTGAACAATATATAGAGGAATATTTATAATAAGAATGAGGATTTGATATAGATGAAGTGTGGAAACTGTGGTGCAGATTTGGAAGAAGGAACCCTGTTTTGTCCTGTATGCGGAAAGGAAGTTCAGTGGGTGCCGGAGTACAATACACTGGAGACCCTCATTAAGCAGAGAGAGCTTGAAGAGCGGGAAAAGAAACGCAGGGAAATGGAGGCCAGAAAGGAAAGAGAGAAAGAAGAGAGAAAAGCGGAACTGGAGAGGAAAAAGAAAAAGCATAAACGGCAGGTGATTGCCGGCGTGGCAGGAGGCATTATAGTTCTGGGTATCGCTGCTTTTGGATTTATCTATCAGACACAGATAAACTCTTTTGACCATCAGATGAGCCAGGCAGAAACGGCCTATAGAGAGGGCGATTATGACAGTGCTCTTCAATATATAGCCAGGGCCCGGGAATTGGAACCAGACAATCCGGAAGCCGAGATCCTGGAGGCCAGGATTTATGTGCGGGATAATAACGAGTCAGCCGCTCAGTCAATTCTCCTTTCAGTGATCCAGGAGAATCCGGATAATACAACGGCCTATGGAGAACTTTTAAGACTTTATGAACAACAGGGAGAATATACGGCTATCCGTGATCTTATGAACCAGGCCAGTGACAATATGAGAGAAATTTATCAGAACTATGTATGCTCCCTTCCAGAAATTTCTCAGGAGGGAGGTTCCTACAGTGAAGAAGTGACGATTGAAATTTCCAATATCCCTTCGGGAACAACTGTGTATTATACCCTGGACGGTTCTGACCCGGACCAGGACAGTGAAAGATATGAAGAGCCTGTAGAGCTGACTGAAGAGGGGACGTTTACTTTCAAATATATTGCCTATAATGAAAAATCAGTTCCAAGCGATACAGGAGAGGAAGAATATGTTATCAGCTTTGACGCTCCGGAGCGGCCCAAAATCGCACCGGTATCAGGTATGTATGAATATCAGGAAAATATCATTGTAACTGCTCCTGAGGGCTGTACGGTGTATTATGCTTTTGATGAAACACCTACAGTAGACAGTACGGAGTATACCGGGCCTGTAGCTATGCCTCAGGGAGAACATACTTTTTCCGCTATTGCCGTAGACAGCCGGGGGAAAAAGAGTCCTGTAGCCAGTGAAGTATATGTATATTACGGATATTAGGGGAAAAACCGCCTATTATAGAGGCAGATTGCACAAAATTCACTGCTTTAACGAGAAAGTGGATTGAATTTTTATGCGGTTTGTCTTATACTAACATGTAGCAATCATAACAATATATCGACAAAAGCCAAAAGAAAGCAGATTTTTGCTGGAAGGTCAGCAGATAAGCCGATATTTTGTAAGAATATGAGGAGGAGACTATGTATAAGATTCTAAAAGCACAACAGCTTAATGAGGTTGTTTATCTCATGGATGTAGAAGCGCCTATGGTTGCAAAGCATTGTATGCCGGGCCAGTTTGTCATTGTTAAATTAGATGACAAGGGTGAAAGGATTCCTTTGACCATTTGTGATTATGACAGAGAGGCGGGTACGATCACGATTGTATTCCAGCCGGTGGGAGCCTCCACAGAGAAATTTACAAAACTTAAGGCAGGAGACGCTTTCGAGGATTTTGTTGGTCCTCTGGGATGTCCATCTGAGCTTGTAAATGAAGATATAGAGGAGTTGAAGAAAGAAAAACTTCTGTTTGTTGCCGGCGGTGTAGGTACTGCACCTGTTTATCCTCAGGTGAAATGGCTGCATGAACAGGGAATTGAAGCGGATGTTATCGTAGGAGCCAAGACAAAAGACCTGATCATTCTGGAAAAGGAAATGGAAGCTGTAGCAGGAAATTTATATATTACTACAGATGACGGTTCCTATGGCCGCAGCGGTATGGTTACTAAAGTTATCGATGACCTTATGGCAGAAGGTAAGACTTATACAAAATGTATATCCATCGGTCCTATGATCATGATGAAATTCTGTTGTCTGACTACTCAGAAATACAATATTCCGACTATCGTATCCATGAATCCTATCATGGTAGATGGTACAGGAATGTGCGGCGCCTGTCGTGTGATTGTAGGCGGAGAAGTGAAATTTGCCTGTGTAGACGGCCCTGAATTTGACGGACATAAGATTGACTGGGATCTTGCAATGAAGAGACAGCAGATGTATAAGACTGAGGAAGGAAGAGCATTGCTGAAAGAGCGTGAGGGAGATACTCATCACGGCGGATGCGGAAACTGCGGAGGTGACGAATAATGGGTAACGTATTAGAAAAAGTACCTGTCAGAGAACAGGATCCAAAGGTAAGAGCCACAAATTTTGAAGAGGTTTGTCTCGGATATAATAAAGAAGAAGCTATGGAAGAGGCGGCTCGCTGCCTGAACTGTAAAAACGCTAAATGTATCAAGGGATGTCCTGTTTCAATTAATATCCCTGCTTTTGTTCATGAAGTGAAGGAAGGCAATTTTGAAGAAGCGTACAAAGTGATCAGCCAGTCCAGCGCACTTCCTGCTGTATGCGGACGTGTATGTCCTCAGGAAACCCAGTGTGAGGGCGTCTGCATCAGAGGCGTAAAGGGCGAGGCTGTGTCTATTGGAAAGCTGGAACGTTTTGTAGCTGACTGGGCAAAGGAAAACGGTATCAAGCCGGAAGCTCCTGCTGAGAAGAACGGCCATAAAATAGCCGTGATCGGTTCCGGTCCTTCCGGACTTACCTGTGCAGGTGACCTTGCAAAACTGGGATATGATGTAACTATTTTTGAAGCTCTTCATCAGCCGGGAGGAGTTCTGGTATACGGTATTCCGGAGTTCCGTCTTCCAAAAGATAAAGTAGTAAAAGAAGAAGTAGAAAACGTAAAATCTCTTGGCGTTAAGATAGAGACCAACGTAATCATCGGTAAGTCTACTACTATCGATGAGCTGCTGGAAAAGGGCGGCTTCGAAGCGGTATTTATCGGCTCAGGAGCAGGTCTTCCTATGTTTATGGGAATTCCGGGGGAAGTATCCAATGGAGTCTTCTCTGCAAACGAATACCTTACAAGAAGTAATCTGATGAAAGCTTTCCGTGAGGATTACGATACACCGATCAAGACAGGAAAGAAAGTTGTGGTAGTAGGCGGCGGAAACGTTGCTATGGACGCTGCCAGAACAGCTCTCCGTCTGGGTGCAGAGGTACATATCGTATACAGAAGAAGTGAAGAAGAACTTCCGGCCAGAAGAGAAGAAGTTCACCATGCAAAAGAAGAGGGTGTGATTTTTGACCTTCTTACAAACCCTGTAGAAATCATTCCAGATGAAAACGGCTGGGTGAAAGCAATCAAGTGTGTGCGTATGGAACTGGGAGAGCCAGATGCTTCTGGAAGAAGACGTCCGGTAGTTATCGAAGGTTCTGAATTTACCATGGAAGCAGACACTGTGATCATGTCCCTGGGAACTTCACCAAACCCACTGATTTCCTCTACAACAATCGGTCTGGATATTAACAGAAGAAAATGTATCATTGCCGATGAGGAAAACGGCCAGACTTCTAAAGAAGGCGTATTTGCAGGCGGTGACGCCGTAACAGGAGCTGCTACAGTTATCCTGGCTATGGGCGCTGGAAAGGCTGCTGCAAAAGGTATTGATGAATTTATCAAAAACAGAAAATAAAATTAAACAGATTTAAATCTGTAAAATAGGGGAACTGCTGTATGAACAACATTAAGAGATTGATGTTGACGCAGCAGTTCCCTTTTTATGCAGGAAAAAATCAGGACAACTTCGACAATTTATAAATATGCATTTAAATGTATAAAAGGAAATTATAAATATGAATTGCATATATCGGAGGAATAACTTAGAATATAAGAAAGATTTTCAGATAACGCATCATGATCTATAAAGGAGATATAGTATGTCGGAATGCAGAAACGAGACGTCTTACTCTGTTACCCAGTGGGTCAGAGAAGAATTGGAGAAAAATACAGATCCAGACTATCGGGAGTTCCATAAATCCTTAGTTCCGGGAATGGGAAACTTTTTGGGAGTTCGTGTACCTCAGCTCCGTAGGATCAGCAAAAAGGCAGCCAGAGAGGACTACTGGAGCTTTACAAAAGAGGCAGATCCAGAGATCTATGAGGAGTTGATGATCAGGGGAATGATGATTGGATATGCCAGATTAAGTAGAGAAGAGCGTTGCCGGGAGCTGGAGGCTTTTGTGCCGTATATCAACAACTGGGCCATCTGTGACTGCTGCTGCGCCACTTATAAGTTCATGGAAAAAGACCAGGAGGAGTGGTTTGCCTTTTTAGAACTATATGCAGACAGTGTACAGGAGTATGAAATACGTTTTGCGTTGGTTTCTATCCTTGATTTTTTTATCAACGAGGAGTATATAGACCGGGTTCTGGAAATTCTGGGGAAAGTACATCATGAAGGATATTATGTGAAAATGGCGGCAGCCTGGGCAGTTTCTGTCTGCTATGTGAAATTTCCAGAGAAGACGGAAGTCTTTCTCCGCAAAAATCTTCTGGACGACTTTACTCACAATAAGGCGATCCAGAAAATCCGGGAGTCCTATCGGGTTTCAAAGGAAGACAAAGAAAGATTAAAAGAACTGAGGAGGGAGAGAGTTTCCTATGAAAGCGGAAGTAAATGACAAAATTAGAATTATCAATAAAATGAATGACTGGTCTATGGAGTACCAGGAAGGAGATATTTTTACAGTAGAGAGCACCTGGTATGGAGGCGTCAACGTGACCAGCAAGACCGGAGTGCCGATTTCCCTGGATGAAGTAGAATATGAGGTGATGAAAACAGAAGATTCGTCGGGAGTTTCGGGGAAAGAAGAGAAAAAGGTCCTGCTCCATGCAGATACGAAAAAGGGACTTATACGAGCATTGAAAGCCGGAGCAGAGCTGTTCTGTGCATGGGAACAGGAAGGCCAGCCGGGAAAGATTCAGATCCTGGCAGAGGATCAGGCAGTCTGTGGCTGCAGGGACAGGGAAGAAATCGGAGAGAAGATAAAAGAGCTGACAGGAAAAGGAGGTCGTATCCTGGTCTGCAAAAAGTCTATGGCAGAGTGCGGTACAGAAGAACAGGAACTGCCAGGAGGTGCAGAGACTGTTCCCTGGGGAATTTCAGAGCTGCTCCAGAAACAGGCAGAAGGATATCTTTATATAAAGTTTTAGGAAGGAACGGAAATCATGAAGATTACCATTGTAACTGTTGGAAAAATCAAAGAAAAATATCTCCGGGACGCTGTAGATGAATATACAAAACGTCTGAGTAAATATTGCAGGCTGGAAATTATTCAGGTGGCAGATGAAAAGACTCCGGAGAATGCCAGCGAGACAGTGGAGAACCAGATACGCCAGAAAGAAGGAGAACGGATTTTAAAGTATCTGAAAGAGGATGCTTACGTCATCACATTGGAAATTGGCGGAAAGATGCTGGATTCCGTAGAATTTTCCAAGAAGATAGAAAATCTGGGGATTCAGGGGAAGAGCCATCTTATCTTTGTCATCGGCGGTTCCATCGGCCTGGGCCAGGAGGTGTTGAAGCGCTCCGACTATGGGCTCAGCTTTTCCAAGATGACCTTTCCACATCAGCTTATGCGGGTCATATTGCTGGAACAGATATACAGAGGGTACCGTATTATGGCGGGAGAGCCGTATCATAAGTAAGGGCGGCTTTATAGCCTGACATCCTTACTATTTTGAGGAGGAGATAACTTTATGAGAAAATTATGCTCAGAAGCAGAAAAAATTATGACTGAACGTTTTGGAAAAGACACAGTGATTGCATTAGCGACGGTGGAACAGGAAGTGCCGTATGTACGGAAGGTAAATGCTTATTATGAGGATGGTTCATTTTATATCATTACATATGCACTTTCTAATAAAATAAAACAAATAGAAAAGAACCCAAATGTTGCGATAGCAGGTGAATGGTTTACCGCACACGGAAAGGGTAAGAATTTAGGGTATTTCGGAAAAGAAGAAAATCGTACAATTGCTGAGAAACTGAAAATTGTTTTTGCCCAATGGATTGATAATGGACATAATGATTTTGATGATGAAAACACTATAATTTTATGTGTGGAATTAACGGACGGACTGTTACTTTCACATGGAACAAGATATGAGTTTTAAACTTCGAATTCCCATTATCTTATGCGGTATGTTGATGCGAAAAAGATCACTACAAAGAAATGAAGGAGGTATTGTAAAATGGCGAGAGAGGAGTATGTGGAAAAAATGAAGAAGGACGATGACTGGGCACCCGGCTGGGATGCAATCGACAGAGAGTTTGACCGGCTGTATCCCGGACAAGAGCCTGCTCATTACGGTACAAATATCCACGCAAGAGCGATTTTCGGAGGCGATAATTATCTTGACGGATATTCTATTTATGAATCTCAGAAAGGCTATCAGCATATAGTCACATACGGAATGAGCGAGCTCTATGCGGAGGAAGAGGCCTTTGGAGGAGAGTACAGCAGATGGGGATATGAGATGACTATAAAGCTTAAAGAAAACAGTGCGGAAGATTGTTTATGGGCACTGGATATGCTGTCAAATCTTGCACGATATACATACACAACCGAAAGATTTTTTGAAGCGGGCGAATGTGTGCCAGGAAACGGAACTTCTCTTCACATAGGGACGGAGTCGCTCATAACAGCACTTCTTATTGTGAATGATACCTCTGCGCAGACTCTGGATACACTGCATGGTAAAGTGGAATTTCTTCAGTTTGTGGGAATAACAGAGTCAGAGCTGGATGCGATTAGAGAAGACAGCAGTAATATTTCCCTTCTGGTAGAGAAGATGAAGAAGGATAACCCGGAACTGATAACGGATATGAAGAGAAAAAAATCTTATTTATAGAAAAATGCAGGCGGAGGGATGATTATTCCAAAAGTATTAAATTCAGAGATGGATGCCTGTGGAGAAAAAAGAAAGAATTGCTTAATTTATTAAAACCGCATTCGGATATGTTATAGAGCGATATATCATAAATAATTGCAGCAGGGAAGTGGAAATGTTATTATGCGTTGCTTGCGGCAACGGGCAGGTTTTCGTACAATTGTGACAACAATTGAAAGAAGGGAGGTTGGATTTCATGCTAAATGAAAACATTAAAGCAATCAGAAAATCAAAGGGTCTGTCACAGGAAGAACTTGCTATTAAGCTGCATGTAGTGCGACAAACAATATCCAAATGGGAGCAAGGGGATTCACTTAGATAAAGATACCACACCATTCCCACGCTGACTTTTGCTCAACCGATACAGCCGGAGGGCTGGATAACAAGAAAAGGCGGTATGCGCCCCGTAGAGGGGTAGCGTACCGCCTTTTCTTGTGGGGGGTTTCCAAAGGGGGCAACGCCCCCATTTGGCACACGACTTTGCGAAGCAAAGTGTAGTGTGTTATACGCTCTGTCGGCGTTGCCGTGAAAATGCCGTTGCCGCCGGGGAGGGGCGGCAGGAAAACAGGGCTGTGCTTGTGTGGCGTGGAGCCGCAAGCGCAGGTCTGTTTTCATCAGCAGACAGGGCGTATATGAAAGCCCCCGTCCCTCGTCCTACGCTCCGACTTGTGGACAAAGTGTCCCGAAGTTGTGGCTACACTCCCGGAAAAGTAACAGGACAGCGGGTAACCGTCAAGGCTGAAATGAACGGGTTTACACCCGGCCTTGACCGCCACCCGCCGTCCCACTGAATGGGTGGACAAGGCGGCCAATCCCTCAAAGTGCTTGTCCGCGCTCTTTCTGATTTTGAGGTATTCAGTTTTTCAAAATTGAATAATCAAAATAAATTTTTTCGATTGAAAAAATTTTATTTGTTATCATCTTCAATGCCATATTTTTTCTTTTGCCGAATCACATAATTACTGATTTTTTCATCATATAGTGGATACTGGTAATCCAACTGGCATGCCACTTCTGACGAAACCTCCCGGAACAATGCCATACATTGTTCAAAGGATTCCCACATATGGGGATAGGAATCCATATTATAAGTGGACATAAGTCGTTCCCACAATTCCTCTGGGACATATTGCTTCATAAATTTATAGTTTTTTCCCAAACTGAAATGAAATCCCTGTTTGATACCAATCAGCCAGGAAATCATGCGAAGCAATTCTTTTCGTACTATATCATTCATATGGTCAATAGCAAAAAGAATTTCTTTGCGGCATAAGCCCTTTACTACATATGTTGTAGTATTCCAAAATTCATTACAGCAATCGTCAAACATTCTTTGAGTAGGCTTCTGCAAGTGGTAGTCTATATCCGTTGGTATTGGCGGCTTTACGATACGGTTGTCTTTATCCAACAGTAACTTTACCAGTTTATCCCATGTAAAATACTCGTCTATCAGTTCCAGCGGCAGCAAAGTTAAATCTATCTTAACATCATCAGTAAACAGCATTAAATATGAAAATCCCTTTTCTACAGCTGGAAATAATTCCATATCTTCCGGCTTTTGCAGAATCAACCTTTCACCAAATATATCTAGCCATTTATCATCACTTGTGAAGCTGTCCATATCCGTAACAAAAAAAGTAATATCAAAATCCTGAAAATCATCAGGCGGAATATTTGTATTTGTTCTAGATCCTTCCAAAGTAACCATGCGAATGCGTTTGTCTGTTTTTGCAAAATTCAAAACAATATCATAAACTTCCTTTTCTGATCTCATTTTTATCTCCTCCAATTATTGAAATAGGTGTGAAACCATTTTAGGGCTTTCCCGCCTTGATTACCCTTTAGCAAAGACGGGCGGGACTGTCAACGGCGGCGCATGAAATGCGCCGTTCATCTTGACCATTGACTGGCTCGGCTGGCTTTGCTATTTATTTTCTAAACTTTTATGCTTGTAGTTTTCGAGTTTCTTTCAGAATTGTTTAAGAATTTTTCAAATAGTATTCATTCAATATATCTGCTAAGGCTTTTGGATTTTCTTCATTGACAACATGGCCTGTATTCTCAATAATTTTCAATTCTGCGCTTCTAATACTTTGTGATAAGTAATCCGCTGATTTCATATTTGCACTGTCTTTCTTTCCGCAAAGAATTAAAGTGGGGCACTTAATATTTTTCACCCTATCACTGAAATCTAAATTCTTCATAGTGTCCCCTAAAGCAAATGTGTTCTTTTTATCAAATGCCATAGTTTCAAAAATAGATTTTGGTAAAAATCTGAAAATTATATTTTGAAAACTAAATGCTACTTTCGGGACTTTATATGGCGTTCCGATTAAAACTAATGTTTTCACTTTTTGCGGGAAATCCAAAGCAAAATTCAGAGCCAAAATACCACCTAATGAAAGACCGCATAAATGAATTTGTCCGTCAAATTCGTTACAATATTTTACAAATGAAGAATATAGATTTTCGTAGCTTGCCTCTTTCCCTTCAAGGATGGAGGATAAATTTGGACATACAATATCTTCGTTGTTTGTCATGTATGAAATTGTTTTTTCCCAACTTGTTGCTTTGTGTCCTGAGCCGTGAACAAATATTTTTGTTGCCATAAGTATCTCCTTTGAATTTTATGTTTTATTTTCCTGCCTGCTCAATCATCTTCTTCGCCAACTGCTGGAACAGGTCGGCAGTTTCTTTGTCCATCGGCGCAAGCTGTCCGATCTGTCCGGCTATCATCGCTGTTACATCGTCAATGGAAAGCGGGTTTTGTTTCTGCTCCGCCATAGTGTCCCGCATGGCTTGGAACATAGCGGCGGTCACAGCTTCTCCCGGCTGTTCCCCGTTGTCAATGTCTTTCTTAATGTCCCGCAGGATAGCAAGGAACACATTTTTGATTTTCTCTATCTCCGCTTCATGTTCCCCCATCTTCTGAGCGTTCAAAAGCTGTAAATCCTGCTTTGCTTCCGCCCGGTGTTCCGGGTGTTCTTTCATCAGGTCGGACAGGGAAGCCGTTGCCATCTCGATAAGCTGGTTTCGTGCCATTATCCCCTTTGCCGCCGTGTCCTGAAAATAAATCCGTATCAAATCTATCAGCTTGGGAAAATTCCTGTGTTCCAGTAAGCGATTGAGTATTTGCACATCAACAGCACCCGTCACAAGCCCCCTCACGGCTCCCTCGGACAAGCCTAATTCAGAAATATCGTAGCTTTTGCGGACGCTCACGGTAGACAAGCCCAGTATGTAGTCTGTCGATACCTTAAATTCCTTTGCCACACC
>NZ_NFIF01000021.1:0-75772 GCF_002161645.1 Blautia sp. An46
GGTCCCTGTCTTGCGACAGCCATATTAGATTATCACATCTTTTCTGGCTTGTCAAGAACTTTTTTCATTTTCTTGAAAATTTCTTTTTTCAAGATTTTCAGAAGTTCCTGAGAGCACCGATCTCGCCGACAGCTATGTTAGAATACCACAGTGTTTTCTCTTTGTCAACAAGTTTTTTACAATTTTTCCAAATTTCTTTTTTCATCTATTTTATCCCTTCCTCTTTTTGCCTGTATATCTATATTTTCTGCTTTTTCCCAGATGTTATCTTAACAATAGACAGCACGCCCTGCGAACTGTCTATTGTCATGAACCAATTAACTCCGGCGGCAGATAGTCAGCCTCCGGAGCCATTCCTTTTAACATTATTCCTTACAATTCAGATACACTGTCAGCCTGCTGCAGATTTTTTGCTTTTTTATATAATAATGGAAAGGTTCTTTTATCTATATTTCTTAGAACGCAATATAACAGGATACCCACGAATCCAATACTTGTGATTATTTTCCATACTGTGACCATGGATTGAGTTTCCAGCAGATTTCCGATATACCATTGGGAATAATAGGAAGCAGCACCTATAAAGATATTTGCCACTGAAGAAATCCGTCCCCTGTGTGAGGCAGGTACCCTCCTGGTCATGTAGGGATAAGTGCCCAGTGTACTTAAAATCTCTCCTATGGTAAAAATAGTCATGGATACATAATACATAGGAATAAGCCCCTGTATAAAAACATACATGGACAGTCCCAGCGTCACTAGGGACGTACCGGCAATCAGCTTAGCTGTATCAGGAAGATTCTTTGTATATTTTGTCAGCAGCGGTGTTCCAATAATCACCACCAGACCGTTAAGGCTGGTGAGAAATCCAAAGTAAACAGCTCCTCGTGCATCATATAATTCTTCCAGATTTAAAGGGATCAAAAAATTAAACTGTGCATAAATAAAGTTATAGATAGCCCAGGCAAGGAAAAACAGGAGAATAATTTTCTGATTCCATAGTATTGACCATGTAGAGTTTTTTCCTTTTGCTTCTTCATATACAGAGCTCTTGTTGGATTTATCCGGGGTAATATCCTTGATAAAAAGGAAAATCAAAATCGTAGAAGAAAGGGTTGTTAAACCATCTATTACAAAAGCTAAATTCAAATGATTTTCAAAAAGCATTCCACCAATAGTCGGTGCCAGTATAAGCCCAAGATTCAGTCCGAGATAAATCAGGCTGTAAGCCCGCTCCCTGTCTTTTGAAGAACTCAGATCTGCTACCAGAGCATCATAGGAAGGGTTTTCCACTGTCTGAAACAGACTGGCTGTAAAAAACAAGAAAATCTGATGCATGGAAACAGGAAAGCAGGCAGCTAAAAGATAGCAGACTACTGTTACCAGATCACAGCAGATAATAAGGTTTCTTTTATTACAGTGGTCCGCCAGTTTTCCTCCTATAAGATTTACGGGAAACTGTATCACGCCCAGGCTGATAGTTATTGCAGCAATCTCTTTTGCCTCCAGTCCCAGCTTATTGCTTAGGATCAGTGTCAGCATAGGCCATATCATAGCCCCCATATTCGTAGCTGCCTTTCCCCAGAATAATACATACAGTTCTCTGCGAAGTCCGGCATATTGGCTAAACATTCCCTTAATGCCTTGTTTTACTGTCTTTATTGCTCTCATTTTTTTCCTTCTTTTCAGTATCTCTCTTCCGTCAGTTTTCTATTTTATATTCAAATATATTCCATAGCTTCTTTAATATTGGACGCCCCAATCAGGCGTATCCGGTATTTCCCCTGGATGCTGTCTAAATTTGCCTTTGGCATCAAACAGGCTGTAAAGCCCAGCTTTTCTGCTTCCCGGACTCTCTGTTCAGCCATACTTACGCCCCGGATTTCTCCGGACAATCCTACTTCTCCGAAAATCAGCAGGCCCTCGTCCACTACTTTATTTTTATAGCTGGATGCAATGGCCATGACAACTCCCAGATCTATGGCAGGCTCTCCCAGTCTCATTCCTCCTGCCAGATTCACATAGGCATCCCAGTCCCCCAGATGCAGCCCTGCTCTTTTCTCCAGAACAGCCATCAGAAGATTGACCCTGTTGTAATCGATTCCCACAGATGTCCTTCTCGGCAGCCCAAAATTTGTTTTAGTAACCAATGCCTGTATTTCAATGAGGATGGGACGGGTGCCTTCTATTGAGCAGACTACTACAGAACCTGAGGCATCTGTAGGCCTGCCGTTGAGCATTGCCTGGGAAGGGTTTTTCACCTCAACCAGACCTTTATCCTGCATTTCAAAAACTCCGATTTCGTTAGTAGAGCCAAAACGATTTTTTACACTGCGCAGGATCCGGTAGGCTACCTGCCGGTCCCCTTCAAAATACAGCACCGTATCTACCATATGCTCCAATACTCTGGGCCCTGCCACACTTCCGTCTTTTGTTACATGACCTACGATAAATACAGAAATTCCCAGTCCTTTGGCAATCTGCATAAGGATTCCTGTAGATTCCCGTACCTGAGATACGCTGCCCGGTGCCGATGAAACCTGCTCATTATACATGGTCTGTATAGAATCGATCACCACCGCCTCAGGCTTCACTTTTTCAATGGTATTGCGGATGGTCTCCAGATTTGTCTCGCACAGCAGGAGAAGCTGGTCGTTAAATTTCCCTATCCGTTCTGCCCGCAGTTTAATCTGCCGCAGAGATTCTTCCCCTGAAATATACAGCACCTTATGACCTTTGCCGGAAAGCTGCCGGCAGACCTGCAGGAGAAGGGTGGATTTGCCAATACCCGGATCTCCTCCTACAAGAACCATAGACCCCTGGACAATTCCTCCTCCTAAAACCCGGTCCAGTTCTTCAATTTCTGTTTTTATCCTGTCGTCTTCCCTGGCCTGGATCTTTGTCAGTGCCACTGGCTCATTTTTAGCGCCTGCACTTCCCTGGCCCTGAGAAGGAAGAGCCTTATTTCCTGTTGTTACAATCTCTTCTACAAAAGTATTCCACTGTCTGCATCCCGGACACTGCCCCATCCATTTGGGAGATTCATAGCCGCAGTTCTGACAGAAGAAAACTGTCTTCTTTCCTTTTGCCATACACAAAATCCTTTCCATTTCTGTGGTTGCCCGGCAGATACCCGTCTATACAGACATCATCGCTTTCTGTCAGGCTTATCATACGAATAAGAGGATGCCGCACGATTTACCCAAAAGTAAATTCTGTGCCACATCCTCTTTTATACTTAATGTACCGACATGTTCACATTCCGACTGATTAATACCAATCGTTCAAACCTGTCTTACAGTTTCTGAATATTCACAGATACCTGCTCTGCCTGTTCCAGTTCCACACTGAAAGATAATTTTCCTCCCAGATTTGTCTTCATCTCGCCGGCTTCTACTCCATCGATAATTACTTTATAGGAAGTATCTTCTTCCAGTTCCACAGTAATCTGCGCATCCTTTGGTCCTTCTACTACAAAACTCATGCCGTTTTCTTCAGCATCCAGATCCAGCACTGTAGTTCCTGGAACAGATTCGTAAACAAACATTCCGTTCCGCTCCAGCTTTGTGATCTCATTATATGTTTTAACTTTGTACATGTCGCCGTCAAATTCAAAATCAGACAGCTTAGATTTTACGGTTAATTCATAATTGCCAAAACTGATCTTTCCGTTGTCTTCTGTACGAATTAATTCTTTTACTACTGACATTTCCATGTCCTCCCCTAATGTCTTTGGTTTCTGTCTCCGCAGTCTGCGGAATTTTCTTTTACTTACAAAAATCTTACCATAAAATCTGATTTTTTGCCAGCAAATCTTTATTTTTCTCTCTGTACAGTAAATCTGATTTTTTCTTTGTTAAGGCCCACAGACACCTTATCTCCGGCATGTATCCTGCCTTCCAGAATTTCCTCTGCCATGGCATCTTCAATCTTGTTCTGGATTGCTCTCTTTAAAGGTCTGGCTCCATACTTAGGTTCAAAGCCTTCTTTAGCGATCAGTTCCTTCACCCCGTCTGAAACTTTTACCTCTATATTCATCTGATTTTTGCAGCGCTTGATAAAATCTTTCAGAAGAAGTCCCACGATTTTCTTAATCTCTTCTTTGGACAGCATATGGAAAACAATAATATCGTCAATACGATTTAAAAATTCCGGTTTAAAGAGACGGCGCACTTCTTCCATTACACTGTCTTTCATTTTTCTGTAGTCTGCATCTTTGTCCTCTGTGCTGCCAAATCCCAGCCGTTTCGGCTCTACAATAGACTGGGCTCCTGCGTTAGAGGTCATGATGATGATGGTTTCTTTAAAGTCGATTTTCCGTCCCTGAGCATCGGTAATATGTCCGTCGTCCAGGACCTGAAGAAGTATGTTAAATACATCGGGATGGGCCTTTTCAATCTCATCGAAAAGAAGGACACTGTAGGGATTTCTCCTTACCTTTTCGCTGAGCTGACCTCCTTCTTCATATCCTACATATCCCGGAGGAGAACCGATCAGCTTCGAAACACTGTGCTTCTCCATATATTCAGACATATCCACCCGAATCATGGCATCTTCACTTCCGAAAACAGCCTCTGCCAGAGCCTTGGAAAGCTCCGTTTTACCTACACCGGTAGGCCCCAGAAGAAGGAAAGAACCAATGGGGCGTTTGGGGTCTTTTAACCCTACCCGTCCTCTCTTGATGGCCTTTGACACAGCATTAACTGCCTCATCCTGTCCTACTACCCTTTTGTGAAGAAGGCTCTCCAGCTTTGCCAGCCGTTTCGATTCTCCCTCTGTCAGCTTCTTCACAGGTATTTTGGTCCATTCTGCCGTAACCTGGGCAATATGCTCTTCTGTAACCGTCAGTTTTTTATTCCTGCACTGTTTTTCAAAACGCTTTCTTGCTTTTTCAATAGCCGCTTCTGCCTTTTTCTGCTCTTCCTGAAGTTCACTTGCTCTCTGAAAGTCCTGGGCCATAACAGCCGCTTCCTTCTCTTCATAAAGAGTATGAAGGCGCATTTCCTCTGCAGCCAGACCTTCGGGAGTTTTATAACCGGCAAGCTGGACTTTGGAGCAGGCTTCATCTAAAAGGTCCAGGGCTTTATCCGGAAGGAATCTGTCGTTAATATACCGGATTCCCATTGCTACAGCCGCTTTTACAGCACTCTCCTCAATCTTGACCCCATGATGTTCCTCATAGTATGGCACCAGGCCTTTCAGAATTTCTTCTGCTTCTTCCCTGGAAGGTTCTTCTACCATAACCGGCTGGAATCTTCTCTCCAGGGCAGGATCCTTTTCAATATATTTTCTGTATTCTTCAATAGTAGTGGCGCCAATCAGCTGAATCTCTCCTCTGGAAAGAGAAGGCTTCAGGATATTAGAGGCGTCCAGAGCTCCTTCTGCGCCGCCTGCGCCAATGAGGGTATGGAGTTCATCCAAAAACAGAAGTATATTCCTGTCACTCATCACTTCCTGGACAACTCTTTTAATACGTTCCTCAAATTCTCCGCGGTACTTAGAACCTGCTACCATGGCCGACAGGTCCAGGACCACGATCCTCTTATCCGCCATGTTCTCCGGAACCAGACCGTAGACAATCCTCTGGGCCAGTCCTTCGGTAATCGCTGTCTTTCCTACTCCCGGTTCACCAATAAGACAGGGATTGTTCTTTGTTCTTCTGCTCAATATCTGGATAATACGGTTAATTTCTTTCTCTCTTCCAACCACTGGGTCCAGTTTTCCCTGAGCAGCCGCCTCTGTAAGATCCCGGCTGAACTGGTCCAGCATGGGAGTGGCGCTTTTTCCCTGACTCCTCTGGCCGCCATTCTGGAAATCCTCTCTGGATATAGCCCCCTCTTTTCCCATGGCTTTCATGATCCCCGTATATAACTGCTGGATATTCACGCCCATAGTATGAAGCAGTCTGGTTCCCACACAGTCGTATTCTTTCAGCATAGCAATCAAAATATGCTCTGTTCCTGTTTCTTTATCCCCCAGTCTCTCAGCCTCTGCCCGGGCTCTTTCCAGGACCTGTTTTGTTCTGGGAGTATATCCCTGGGGCTCTTCAAGCATTGTTGCCTGGGAAGGCGCCACCAGTTCATCAATCAACTGGAACAGCTTTTCCCCGGTCACGCCTGTCTCTGTAAGCATCAGGCCAGCCGTTCCTTCCTCTACTGCCAGAAGTCCGGCCAGAAGATGCTCTGTCCCGATATAATTATGGCTGTATTGTTTTGCAATTTTTTCCGCCTGTTTCAGGGCCTTTTTGGCCCAAACTGAATACTGCTCTCTCATCAATGTCTCCTGTTCTACTTATATTCGTCAAAAATCTCGTCAATCAAAGCATGGACTTCTTCCCTTGAAACATTCCTGCAGCACCCTCTGGCAAGAACTACTGCAAGCTGACGTTTCATCTCCTCCAGGGCCCTTATCTTATCAACATCAATGGCAATTACCGCTCCTTTCCTCCGATCTATGGTCAGAAAGCCTTCCTGCTTTAATACAGAATAAGCCTTATTTACCGTATGCATATTAATGCCAATGGTATCCGCAAGCTGACGCACAGAGGGAAGAGTTTCCCCCACTTTCAGCTGGTCCGTGGCGATTCCCATAATGATCTGATTACAAAGCTGTATGTAAATCGCTTCGTCACTGCTAAAATCAATTTCAATAATCACAATGCTCCCTGCTTTCTTTTGTTTTGTTATACATAGGATAGCACAACTGAATAATTGTTGCAAGACAAAAGTCAGACTCAGGATAGTTTCCATCTACCTGAAGTCTGACTTTTTATAAACTTCTAAATTTTTCTAATTATTCAGCTATGATACTCAGAGTAAAAACTGGCGTAATTATGCCTCATCAATGGCCTTGCCAATGTCATGACGCATATATTTATTTTCGAACTGAATCCATTCTGTAGCTGCATAGGCGTTTTTCCTTGCCTCTTTTAAGTCTGCGCCCTTGGCGGTCACTCCCAGGACACGGCCTCCGTTTGTAACGATTTTTCCATCCTTTAAAGCCGTACCTGCATGGAATACATAGTATCCCTCTTTGCCCTCAAAGTTCTCCAGACCTTCAATGGGGAATCCTTTTTCGTAGGATACCGGATATCCGTCAGAAGCCAGAACTACGCATACTGCTGCGTTGTCTTCAAACTCCAGATTGATCTGGTCCAGTGTCCCGTCGATGCAGGCCTGGCAGACTTCTACCATATCATTTTTCATTCTGGGGATGACTACCTGAGCCTCCGGATCGCCGAATCTGGCGTTATATTCCAGGACCTTTGGCCCCTTTTCCGTAAGCATCAGACCGAAGAAGATAATCCCCTTAAACTCTCTTCCTTCTGCCGCCATGGCGTCTACTGTAGGCTGATAAATATTCTTCTGGCAGAATTCATCAATTTCTTTGGTATAGAAGGGGCTTGGAGAAAAAGTTCCCATGCCGCCGGTGTTCAGACCCTGATCTCCGTCTTTGGCTCTCTTGTGGTCCTGAGCGGAAGTCATGGTTTTGATGGTCTTTCCGTCTACAAAGGAAAGAACAGATACTTCTCTTCCTGTCATAAATTCTTCAATAACCAGAGTATTTCCTGCTGAACCGAATTTCTTGTCCAGCATAATGGTCTTAACTCCTTCTTCTGCCTCTTCCAGAGTGTTGCAGATCAGCACTCCTTTTCCCAGAGCCAGTCCGTCAGCTTTCAGCACAATAGGGAATTCTGCCTTTTCCTTCAGGTAGGCAATGGCCTCTTCCGGATTATCGAAGTTTTCATAGGCTGCTGTAGGAATATTATATTTTTTCATCAGATCTTTGGAAAAAGCTTTGGATCCTTCCAGGATAGCTGCATTTTTCCTTGGTCCGAATACCCGGAGTCCTTCTTTTTCAAAGACGTCCACCACGCCTCCTACCAGAGGATCATCCATTCCCACAATAGTAAGGTCAATCTCCCTTTCTTTGGCAAAGGCCGCCAGTTTGTCAAATTCCATAGCGCCGATGGGTACACACTCTGCTACCTGTCCGATTCCGCCGTTGCCGGGAGCACAGTAAATCTTCTCCACCTGAGGATTCTGAGCCACCTTCCAGGCAATGGCATGTTCTCTTCCGCCGCTTCCGATAATCAATACTTTCATTGGTTTTTTCCCCTTTCTCTTATTCGCTGATCTTTACTAGTCCATCTATTACCTGTACCTTATGATTTGCAATCAAATTAATTGCTTCAGGCATAATCTGCCATTCAGCTTCTTCCATTACTCTTCTCTGAAGAATCTCAGGAGTATCGTCCTGACGGACCTCTACCGCTTTCTGAAGAATGATAGGCCCTGTATCTGTGCCTTCATCTACAAAATGCACCGTGGCCCCTGTTACTTTCACCCCACGTTTCAGTACTCCTTCATGGACTTTCAGCCCATAATAGCCTGTTCCGCAGAAAGATGGGATCAAAGCCGGATGGATATTAATGATCTTATTTGGATAAGCCTTTACCATAATCTCCGGAATCACCACCAGACAGCCCGCCAGGACAACCAGGTCCACTCCATAGGACTGGATAGTTTCCAGAAGCTTTTGGTTAAACTCTTCTCTTGTTTCAAAATTTTTCGGTGATACACAGAGAGACTCAATGCCATGTTGCTTTGCCCGCTCCAGAGCATAGGCTTTGGCATTATTGCTGATTACCACAGAAATCTCTGCATTGGTAATCTTTCCACTGTCGATAGCGTCTATAATAGCCTGAAGATTTGTGCCTCCTCCGGAGACCAAAACTGCCATTTTCAACATATTCTGCCTTCCTTTCAGACAGGAAAAGGGCTGCTGCAGAAATCCCTATTTTCTTTTTCTGCTGCAACCCTGTCCTTTCTTTTATACTAATTTTACGTCTTTTTCTCCCTCTTCGATCTTTCCGATCACATAAGGAGTTTCTCCTGCTGCCTTAATAGCCTCCATGGTCTTCTCTGCATCTGCCGGATCCACAGCCACGACCATACCGATACCCATGTTAAAGGTATTGTACATCATATGTTCCTCGATATCTCCTTTTTCTGCCATCAGGCCAAAAATCGGAGGTACCGGATAACTGTCTTTTTCAATCACTGCGCAGACTCCGTCCTTTAACATTCTTGGAACGTTTTCGTAGAATCCGCCGCCGGTAATATGGCTGCAGGCCTTTACTCTCACTCCGGCTTCTTTCACAGCTTTCAAAGCTTTCACATAAATCTTGGTAGGTGCCAGAAGAGTTTCTCCCAGTGTCTTACCTAACTGGTCATAGTAGGTGTTCAAAGACTCTGTAGTCATCTCAAATACCTTCCGGACCAGAGAAAACCCGTTGCTGTGTACTCCTGAGGAAGCCATACCAATAAGCACATCTCCCGCTTTCAGATCTTTTCCGTCAATGAGATCTTTTCTCTCTACCACGCCAACGGCAAAACCTGCCAGGTCATACTCTTCCTCTGGCATAAGTCCCGGATGCTCTGCTGTCTCTCCTCCGATCAGGGCAGCTCCGGACTGGAGACATCCTTCAGCTACACCTTTTACGATCTGAGCGATCTTTTCCGGATAATTCTTACCGCATGCAATATAATCCAGGAAGAATAAAGGTTCTCCTCCTGCACATGCAATATCATTTACACACATAGCTACGGCGTCGATTCCGATAGTATCATGTTTGTCCATCAGATAAGCCAATTTTACTTTAGTTCCGCAGCCGTCTGTTCCTGAAAGGAGTACCGGATCTTCCATCTCCTTGATCTTCTTCAGAGAGAAAGCGCCGGAAAAGCCGCCTAAGCCTCCCAGAACTTCTTCCCGCATAGTTTTCTTTACGTGTTCCTTCATCAGTTCCACTGATTCATAGCCGGCTTCAATATCCACACCTGCGTTCTTATAATCCATTTTCTTTCCTCCATATAAAGTAAACTCTGTCTTCGCCTTCGGCTGGCCAATCCTTAAGTGTCTTGGAAGCTCCGCCTTCGGCTCGCCAATCCTTAAGTGCTTACTTATAATTTTTGTATCCTACTTCCTGTAATTTTTTGTCTTTGGCTACTACCTGGTCTTTCAGTTCTTCTTTGTAGTCTTTTAATTTCTGCAGAAGTTCTGGGTCGGAAGTGGCTAAAATCTTGGCTGCCAGAATTGCTGCGTTTGCTCCGCCGTTAATGGCTACTGTAGCAACGGGGATACCGCTTGGCATCTGTACGATAGAATACAGAGAGTCCCTTCCGCCTAAAGATGTAGTGTGCATTGGGATACCGATTACCGGCATCGGGAAAATCGCTGCACACATTCCCGGAAGATGTGCGGCCATGCCTGCTCCTGCAATGATTACTTTAAAGCCCTTTTCTTCTGCTGATTTTGCATACTCAAAAAATACATCCGGCTCTCTGTGGGCAGAGATGATGGTCATCTCATAATCAATTCCGAATTTTTCCAGCATATCTGCCGCTTTGCTCATAACAGGCATATCAGAGTCACTGCCCATAACAATTCCAACTTTTGCCATGATAATTCTCCTTTGTTATTTAATTTGGATTTAACTTTTACAGCACAATTTTACCTATAGTTACAAATCTTGTCAAGAAGCGAAAGCTTCATTCAGAGGCTCTGTACCCGGCAGCACGAATCTTCCGTCACGGATAATATAAATTTCACTGCCGTCCAGGGCCTCCACCCAGATAGAATCCAGCTCATCATAAGGAATGGTGATATCCGTATGGCAGCCAAAGTAAGCCTTGCTGACATCCTGTTTTCTCTGGATAGAGACCTCATTGTCCCTGGCAATAATCTCCCTGCCGTCAGGATTATACACAGGCGTATCTTCGCTCCAGCTGTAGCAGGTATCTCCCACAGCAAAATGAGGCCCCATCTTTTCTGCGATCAGGATTGGCAGAAGATGGCCGATCTGATATTTCTGTGCCATAACATAAGCTGTGGTGTTTGTCCCGATAGCAAATTCTCCCAGAGGAAGCGTATCGTGGTGATAAAGAATATTCTCTTTGATAAAGTTCTGGTTTTCCTCTTCATTCTGGAAATTTTCACAAGTATACTCTACAATTTTTCCATCCTGGAAACGAATCTTCAGATCCTGATATTCCAGACCATTTAAAAATACTTTAGAGACAAAGAGCACGCCTTCCGTTTCCCTAAGCACTGGTGAGGTAAAGACTTCTCCTACAGGGATATTTACATCTGCCACGCAGTTCTCGAAATTTGTCTGTTTTTCCGGGTTATCCAGATGATGAAGATGGACTCGTAAATCCGTCTGATTTCCGCCTTTTCCTTTAATCCTTACATACTCCCCTTTATCCAGGGCTTCAATAATGTTCTGCTGGATCTTTTCATACAGCTTATTATCCAGAGTATTGATTTTCACTGTCTCCCGGAAAATTTCCTCGAAGTTTTCTCCGATCTCTTTTACAGGATAAGCAATGATGGTAAAGCTTCTCTCTTCTCCTTTAATATACCGGTTCACGATCTGTCCCGCCTCATTGTCATAGCTTACCTGAAGCTTCTGCTGATGAGTAGACAGGGTGCAGGCTTCTTTCTTGGATACCGGCACAAAAGGCTTCTCTCCAAAGGTTTCAATGCAGGCAGGTCCCCCAAGGCCATTGGCCAGTTCTTTTACCTGCTCATAAGACACCTGAAGGACCCGCAGCTTTCTCTGGACAAACTCATGGTCCAGATAGAGAGCTGCGTCATCTTTATGGTCATAATCAAACTGACGGTTAGGTATGGCTCCGTAATACCCCTGTCTGTTGCCCTGTTTTTTATTCACACTATGGACAGCGCTTCTGTAGATTACAGGAACCAATCCCATTTCCCGGAACTGTTCAATGGCCGCTTTTACCATTCTCTCAAATCCCAGCTGGAAACGGATATTGACAGTCTTTTTCTTAGTAATATCCTTTCTTCCCTGAATAAAGCCGATACGATAACCTTCTGTATAGGTTCTCGCCATAGCCTGGATTTCTTCTTCCGGCAGAGTATTAAGGAAAGACGCCATGGATAACTCATTTTCTGATATATATTCGCCATACTTATAAAGATACCGCAGATCTGTCAGATCACTTTCACAGATAATCTTCACTGCGAAATCCAGAGAAGGATCTACACATCCCCGAATCCGGTGTCCTACCATTTCATCGCTGTAGTCGCTGACATACCAGTAAATGGCATCTTTTACGTCTTTTGGGGAAACCTCCGGATCTTCGAAAAGGTTATAAATCTGAACAAACAGCTCCATGGTCACTGTCATGTCAAAAAGCATGTCCTCATAGGCAAAGACAATCATATCTCTTACCTCTGTGTAGAGGAAGCTAAGAAGCTGTCCGAAATCCCTACCCAGGATTTTCTGCGCATAGTCCGGATTTCCATAAGACTCTTCATAATGCTCCGGAAGAATATCTCCATACATCTTACGATTGTTTTCTTCCAGTTCCTCCATAGATGCCTTTTCCAGCCAGCCTTCTCTGATCTTGTCATGTATCTGACAGATCTCCAGGATAAAATCACCTGTCTTTCTGAAAAAATCTCTATATGGTTCTTTTACTAGTTCTTCTTTCTGAATCTCACTGATCCTTTCCCTCATCAGGGAAAAACGTTCCTGCATTAATTCATCATTCATCTCTCAAATTACCACTTTCTACATTTTTATCTAAAATTTGGTTAATATATTCCATCATCACTTGGGAGCCTTCTCCAGTCCGTCTGTTTCTCTGGAGTACCTGGGACTTTTTCACCTCATGTTCTCTCCAGGCCAGTCCGTCTGTAGCATCGTTGAGCATTAAAGGCTGGACGTTGTCGCACACATGAGCAAATTTTGCCTCAGGAGTCTCATAGGCCTCAAACTCCTCCCAGAGCCGGCGAAGTTTCTCTGCCTGATCTTCTGGAAGAATATTAAAGATCCTGTCCGCAGCCTTTACTTCGCTCTCCCTCTTGGACTGATTGCCAACAGCATCATAAGCATAAGTATCTCCTGCGTCAATCTCTACAATATCATGGATCAGTACCATGGTGATCACTTTCACCAGGTCAATTTCCTCATTGGAATATTCAGACAAGAGCACGGCCATAAGGGCCAGATGCCAGGAATGTTCTCCATCGTTTTCTTTTCGTTTTCCATCAGACAGATAGGTCTGCCTGTTGATAAATTTCAGTTTATCTACTTCCAGCAAAAATTCCATCTGCTTTTTCAGACGTTCTTCTATGTTCCCCATCTTCATTCCTCCTTAAGAAAGCCCTACCAAAAATAAAGCCAGCCAGATTACCATGATCACTCCGTTTGTCATAGCACCGATTTTACTGAATCTCTGATTTTTGTGTTTTTCAGAAAAACTTCTCAGGCCCATGACAAAACCATATATAGAAATCCCCAGAGCTGTCAGGCCCATAGCGCCCAGATATATGCCTCCGTTTCCGTGATAAGCCAGAGAGCACAGAGAAGCCACACAGAAAATCCCTAAGGAAATTCCTGCACAGACAGCCGAAACTACTCCCTTAGTTGCATGGTTTTTGTTTTCAAAAGAATATTTATATCGTTTTCCCGCCATTATTTCCGTCCTCTTTTCTTATCATATATGCTATGACATACCGCAAAGATCAGATATCCTGCCGCAGTTCCCAGGGTATTCATTATCAGATCATCCACGTCAAAGCTCCCCAGTTTTGTCATAAGCTGGGTCACTTCCACACACAGGCTCAGTGTAAATCCAGAGAAAGTGATGAAGAAAAATCCTCTTGCATTTCTGCTGATCAGAGGAAGGATCATACCAAAGGGCATAAATCCCACAACATTTCCCAGAAGATTGGCTGCAACAGCCAGGAAACCCAGCTGCTCTCTGTAAGTCCAGAATCTCCGGATCTCTGTAAAAAGCACCAGGTTATAGTGATATTCCCTCTCTGCAAAAGCCATCTGGCCGTATCTGTCTGCAAAAAAGAGGAAATATATCAGCACAAGAATATACAGCACAAACAAAACTGCTCCTGCTGTCTTTATTTTCTTCTTTGTCTCTCTATTCAATTTTCTGACCTCTTTTATCTATATTTAAAGCCCGCCCTCCCGGCGGGTCCTGTTTTCAGCGTAAAGCAGGCCGCCCCACAGGCAGAGCCTTCTAAAGCCTCTGTCATCACGGGGCAGCCCGGAATATTAAAATGTAATTTCTGATTTTCTCTTAAGCAGCTTAATGCCATTTATCAACACCAAAATTCCAGCAGAAATGCCGCTTACCAGTACAATGATTCCTAAAGCGATATTTCCCGCTCCGCAGCGGGTCATGGTCTTATAAACTTTTTCATTCATAATTTAACACTTCCCTAAATAATATCTCTTACCTTTTTGCTCCGTACTGTTCATAATATGCGTCAATAGCACTTTTCAGCTTGTCGTCTATAATTACTTTTCCCTTGTATTCCTTGTTGTATAAATGTTCTACAACCTCTTCCATAGTAACGATGGCGTTGGTTTCAAATCCGTAAAGATCCTTTACTTCCTCAAGAGCGCATTTTTCTCCGCCTTTTCCCACTTCCATACGGTCCAGAGATACCATCAGGCCTACGATTTCCACATCAGCGGCGCCTCTTACCTTTGGAACGGTTTCCTCCATAGATTTTCCGGAAGTGGTCACATCTTCGATCATAACTACTCTGTCACCGTCCTGGAGCTTGCTTCCAAGGAAACTTCCCTTATCTGCGCCATGGTCCTTTTCTTCCTTTCTGTCAGAGCAGTAACGGATTTCTTTTCCGTATAACTCACTATAGGCAATAGCTGTCACTACGCTGATGGGGATTCCTTTATAGGCCGGCCCGAAAAGTACGTCAAAATCGTCTCCATACTTGTCATGAATAGCCTTTGCGTAGTATTCCCCCAGGCGTTTTAACTGAGAGCCTGTGACATAAGCTCCTGCATTCATAAAGAAAGGAGACTTTCTGCCGCTCTTTAAGGTAAACTCTCCGAATTTCAGCACATTGCAGTCCACCATAAATTCAATAAACTCCTGCTTATACTGTTCCATATCTGCGTCCTCCTGTATCTTAAAACTTTTCAGTTTCATTCTTTCTTTGGTAAATTCCTTTTCATTCTAACATAAGTGCCGGGTATTTTCAATTAAGGAATGGCTGTTGCGGCCTTGTTTTCTTTCCACAGCCGTTTGGCAATATCAGAAAAATCGATTTCCAGATCTCCATCATAAATCCTCACAGGCACATAATCCTGGAAGGTATACATAGTAATCTCCGGCGCGTCTTTTCCTTCAAACCAATAGCATACAATTTTCTTTCTCTTTGTATCTATAATCCAATATTCCCTCACTCCTGCATTCATGTATTTCTGCACTTTAATTCCGTAGTCTCTCTTTCGGCTGGAGTCTGAAACTACTTCAATGCAGAAGTCCGGTGCGCCATAAATCCCTTTCCGGGTAACTCTGTCCTCCTGACATACCAAAACAATATCCGGCTGGACCATAGTTTTATCGTCACAATCCAACTGAACATCCAAAGGTGAGGAAAGAATGCGGCATAGTCCACCTTTTTTCCGAATGTATAATTTAAACTCAAAAATCAGCTCTGCCACAAGCTCCTGGTGTGTAAAATCCGGTGCCTCCAAAAAAACCAGTGTTCCGTCAATCAATTCTGCCCGCATATCTTCCGGCAGTTTCCGATAATCTCTAATGGTATATTCCCCTTGCTTTTTCGTAAAGTACTCTGTTTTTTCCTGAATAAAATCATCTGTACAGTCACCGGCAGAACCACACTCTTCCAATTTCTTACCATAATCCGGAAAAAGAATTTTTTCAAGGGCCTGCAGAGTATCATATCGAGGTGCTTTGGTCTCCCCTCGCAAAATTTTGTTGATTGTCCCTACCGGAACTCCCGACAGCTTGGAAAGCTGCTCTGTGGTAATCCCCATTTTCTTTTTCTGTTCATTCAGCTTTTCATAAAGCATGTACTCCCCTCCTAGTAAAACACAAATATAGGTTTAAATTTCATTCTTTTATATCTGTATTATATAACCGTTTTCAATCATTTTCAATCATTTTATCCTTTTACGGTTAACTCTATTTTCCCTTCATCGTTGTTAATAGTAGACATTCTGTATAATAAAAACAGCAAGTCAGAAATATACACCAACTGGCTGTTTTTAATCCCTTCGTTTGTAAATTCTTTTACTGTATCTGCGGGTAATTTTCATAGTTTATAATATTTTTCGGAAAAAGAGAGCCTTTATAAAGAAAACTAACGGATAACCTGCTCTATTTCCCTTTTTCTATTTTCACATGCCATGCTTACTTCCTGGTACAGACTGTTCCGGGCAAATATCTGAGAACACATTCTAACGTTATTCTTACCAGCCGCTGAACCAGTCGGAAATAATAGCAGAGATTTTATCTTTATATTTCTCCTGCAGAAAGCTCAGAATCAATCCTGTTATACCAATAAACAGCAGTGCTAAAGCAATAATCAAGATACCTAAAATCGGCCACTCTGTAATATAGTCATTGGCATTTGTATACCAGCTGCTCCAGGTATTGGCTTCCGATTGCTGATAGATACTGGCAAAAAGCGGGAGCAGGCAGCATAAAACAGCACCAATACCTGACATAACTCCAAAAATTATCAATTTTACTCTTTTATCAAATGTAGTTTTCTGATTTTTTACGTCCTCTCCCTTAATAATATAATCTGCTGTCACCCCATAAAATTCACACAGAGCTTTAAGATTGTCTAAATCAGGATAACTCTGTCCGGTTTCCCATTTTGATATTGCCTGTCTTGTAACATGCAGCTGTTCTGCAAGTTTTTCCTGTGATATACCTTTTGCTTTTCTTAAATACTGCAGACGTTCCCCTATTTCCATAACCTCACCCCGCTTTTCTTTTATTAAGAATAGCAATTTTTTTCTATCTGCACCACCGTCAAAAGAAGGCAAACCGGCAACTGTCAGTTGCAGTCTGTGAATTTCTCATCTATCTATACTTCTGTCTCAAAACCTGCCCTTATCCCAGTGCCTTTTCCAAATCCGCAACAAACAATGCCTGCTGCCTTCTCAAGTATCTTTTAATAAAAGGTCTTAAAAAGATTTTTTTCACCGTCACATTTTCTGTAAATTCTATTTCCGTTTTTCCTTCTTTCGGTATAAAAATGCCGACCCAATGGCCTTTCATATTGCTGTTCTCCATATCAAATTCCCATCGTTCATATGGTACTGAAGAAGTGATGGTAAAAGTAGTCGGATATCCCTCTTTTGTATACTCCACAAACTGGTTTTTCCCCAAAAGTTCCGTTCTGCTTAAGTCACTGCGCCATGAATAATTCTCAACATCTGTGACCACATCCCAGACTTTAGAAATATCTGCCGAAAGAACTGTTTTAATATTAGAAACCGCCATACTCCACCCCTCCAAAATCGCAATATCATACTTTAATACTGACTGTATTATACAATATAATCCTCTCACTGAGAATAGACGGTCCCTATAGTCTGATCTGAAAATCGTCTAATATGAAAGTCTCGATGAAAATTCCGGCCTTACAAGGGAAGCATTGGTCCACAATACAGAACCTCTATAGCGGATTGCGCCTTTCCGTAGCTTTAACGTTAAACAAAGAATCGAGACTTTGAATTGCCCACCAGATAATAAAATCCCACTCCGAAGACCCAGGATTTAGCAACTGGACTTCACGAGAAATGATTACAGTCAAACTTTCAACAGCAGACTATAAAACACCTCTGATTTTCTGAATCGTAGATTCCTGGCTATAGTATTTCTCCCCAGTATACAGTTCATTTTCCTACTCTTGGATTTTTAACCATAGTATCTACCTCTAAAGTACGGTTTATTTTCCTATTCTTGAATTTTTAACCGTAATATCCACCTATAAAGTACGGTTCATTTTCCTATTCTTGAATTCTTAACCGTAATATCCACCTCTAAAGTACGGTTCATTTTCCTACTCTTGGATTTTTAACCGTAACATCCACCTCTAAAGTACGGTTTATTTTTCTATTCTTGGATTTTCAGCGGTACTTATCCCCGGATATACATAGTAAACCTACTTATTTTGAAATAACTCATCTTAAATTTCTAATGTTGTGTGCAAAAAAGATTTAATAAATTCCAAAATTTCATTTCCCGGGACAACCAAAAACTCCTCTATGAAAACAGTCCGGCCTAACAAAATAAACTGACCTATCTGTTGGAAATCGCAGACAGGGCAGCCTTTTTTCTCACATACATATCTTTATTATTTCAGGCCTTTGCACAATGGAATCAGGCAAAGCAGTATAACGATGCCAACCAGACCGACAACAATGCCTAAGATCATATTTCCCCATACCATTGTGAAGCACATGCCGACTCCCAGAGCCAAAGCTCCTACAATCCCGACAACTGCTGTCAGCACTGCTTTCCCGCTGATCTTTATAGGCTGCTTATGCTCCATTTTCCGCCATACAAATACTGTGATCAAAGCAAATACAATTCCCACACATCCTACAATAATTCCCGGTCTGAATGCGTTCCACTCCGGAATCATAGCCATGCACATTCCCAGTGCAAAAAACAAGCCGCTGATAATACCTAAAATCAATGCAACAAAATTACTTTTCTTCATTTCGAAGACCTCCTCTTATCCTTTTTTGATTACAGGAGGTATCATATACCTTGTTTGTTTCGTTTTTGTTTTAGTTTTGTTTTTCTAATATTAATAAGAACAGCTTTCTACGAAAAAAAGAACCCCTCAGGATTCTTTTCTCTTAGAAGCATAATAAATCATGCTGATACCCAGCAGTGCAATAAGTATACATACTGCCATTCCCGTAAGCGCATTCATCCGGTTCGCATCTAAGTGGCTGGTGTTCTGAAAGGATGCCAGCATGGTTGTCTGCAGCGTAAGCATTGACACCAGAGCATCGGCCACTCCTATATTCCGGATAGTGATCAGAATGGGTGACTGCATCTTTCTTACCTTGACCATATTGATCACAGCCATAGTTGTTTTATAAAAAGTGTAAGCCGCAATAGATATAGCCATGATTTTCGAATAAGCTTTAGCTCTTCCTTTTGCTATCGTCAGCAAAACAACACCGCTTAACGCCAGATTCAAAAGGAGAAGCAGAATCCCATCTGTTTTAATGACTGCCAGTTCTTTTTTTCTGATCAGTTTCTGGTTTTTCATACGGGATATTTTTCTTCCTGTGTTAACAGCATGATAACGCATGACCCCAAGCAGGCTGTAATAGACAGCCGTAGTAATAAACCAGGAAGACTGGTTCACAATGCCGATCACTCCATTATATACAGTATATGCCACATTAATAATAAAAGACGGCATCGTGGTGAGTATTGTCCGGAAAGTATAATCTTCCAAAAACTGAGCTCCGAAGGAAGTTTTCTTTACAGTCATCAGAAGCTTTTCAATAACCCCATTTCTCAGGTTATAAACAAATACAGGCTGCAGTCAACGAAACAGCTGCGAAAATGTATACCAGAATTCCTGCAATCTGCGGCAGAATACCTTTTTGAACCTGTATCACAGAAAAGGCCGCAGCACCTACCGCCAGCAGATAAACAATTAAATGGTTAATGTCTTTCTTCATCTTATCCAACGTCTTTTCAAAGTCCGCTGTTCCCCCTCTCTTTTTATAGGGTAACTATATCATAGTTTTGTTTCATTTTTGTTTATTTTTGCTAAGTTTTAAAATTTAACAATTCTGAAACAAAAGTCCGGAAAATAATTCTATTAAAATCTGCATTATCAGAAGCCTCACAGAAAAAGCTGCCGTACCAGTAGGTCGCAGGTACGGCAGCTTTTCTTTCGGTCTCTTTTTACTTTTTATATCGGCAGCTCCATTTCATGAGCCATATTCACAAAACCATATTTTTCATATAAAGGCCGCCCCATAGCAGTGGCTTCCAGAGAAATAGCTGTGATCCCCCTGTCCTTAGCCTCTTTGACAAGAAGATCCAATGTCTTATAGGCAATACCCTTTCTTCGATATTCTGGTCTTGTATACATATTCATAATATAGGCTTTTCTTCCTGTTGGATTATGATATGTAGGCATAACCTGAAAAAAGCTGATGCCTCCTGCACCTACAAAATCATTTTCCTCAAAAACCAGATATGTCGTATGGCTCCCATCACAAAGAGCCCTTTTATAGTACTCATAAGACTGCTCTTCTACCTCCGTCATATCAACATCTTGAGATAATTGGTTGGCAGCCCTCAATATCTCCATTCTTGTTTCCGTTAATATATCCAGGTCTTCAATGGTGGCTCGTTTGTATAAAAATGCCATCTTAATCCTCCTGTAATCCTGCTCCATTTCTTTAAAAACCTTTTTACTTCTGAAAAATATCAATGGCATGGCTGGTAACTCCCGCCAAGTCTTCTCTTTCACAGGTAGCGAAATGATACTTTAAATATAACTGAAAAGTTTCCTCATCCATAGCATCAACGGCTTCTCTCATAAACAAGGCACAGCCGTCTGTCGCAACGTAATGAAGCCTTGTAACTGGAAAAATGGACATTAACTCATCAATATCTTCCTTCCGGACAAGCTCAAATAAATCCTTTGGCTCGGATTTGGCTGCAAAGGTCTCAGAGTCCAGCAGCCCTTCCCGGACGTAGTCTGCAACGCTGATATTTCCCCGATGGAATCCTTCGTCAAGGAGACATCCATCTGAAATAACATAAGCGGCAAAAATAACGCCGCCCTTTTTTGTCACCCGGATGGCTTCCTGGATTGCCTGCTCTTTATCTTCTTGGCTATAAAGATGATACAGGGGCCCAAGCAGCAGCGTGATATCGTATTTATCATCTGGAAATACTGACAAGTCCAGGGCATTCCCCTGCCTGATAGTGATATTTTCCTCCGGCAATGTATTTTCCCGGAAAACATTCATATTATGCTGGACTAATTCTACTGCATCCACAGAATATCCCTGGCGGGCCAGAGCGTGGGAATATCTTCCTGTGCCTGCTCCAATTTCAAGGACACGATGTCCAGGACGTATGTACTTATTTATATATCGCATAGTCGTAAGGAACTCAACGGAACCATGTTTCAGAGCCAGTCGTTTGTCCTCATCATAATTATTATAAAAGTCTATTAAATATGGATTTATACTCATTTTCTGTCTCCCTGGCTTCCTTTAACCACTGTTTTTTCTTTTCTTATAGCAGATAATCTGGGGCTCTGTGCCATTGCATTTATAGGAACAGACTAGAAGATATTTATCATCTCCCACAACCCCATAACACCGGTCACTTTCGTGGATTTCTATCTGATTGCCCCAGTATATGTTATTATCCTCCAGCAATTTTACAGTCTGTCCGTTGTCCAGAGGATACTCCAGATTAACGTAAAATCCATTCAGCAGATTCAGGTCCTTTACCTCCAGATTTTTAATCCCAAGACTGTTAAATTCGTCCGTCAAATCTTTTTTGAATCTATGAAGTGCCTCAGTACCTCCCTGCTTAACAGTCTCAGCGGCAATACACCTGCCGCCGAAAGGGTGTCCATCTGTTTTTATACAGCCTCCGCATTCCTCTCTTCTCTCACATTCCCCACAGCAGTTCAAACCGCAGATTGCCTGCATAGCTATACCTCCTATCGCTATAAGCCTTTTTTCATATCAAATGTAACGTCTTACCCTTTTCATATATTCTCTGTATGCTTTCCCAAATTTCAGTATACACCATCTCTCCTCAGCCAGTATTATCCAATGAGCAGAAATCTGAAACAACATCACCACCCCCAGCAGTATCCATGACTGAGTCAAAAGAGCCATACCTATAAAGCAAATGAAATAAGCAACATACATTGGATTCCGTGAAAACTTGTAAAGTCCCTTATTGTTAAATCCTACCTCGTCAGGAAAAGAAAAATTGACCATTGCAGCCGAGCATAAGCCAAGTCCCAAAATGTAACTGACAATCCCTGTATAAAACTGCCAGGAATTCTCTATCAGAACATTCAGAAAAAGCAAATATATAAACATTGCAATATTTGATATCTGATAGATATAATAGGCTGCTTTTTCCCTCCCCTGTACTGGTGCAAAATAGGCTGCCCTAGCCAGGGCTTTCGGATTTAAAATGAAGGGCAACAAGAATCTGATCGTCAAAAAAGGCAAAAGTAAGAAAAATCCATTCATAGTCATTATAGATTGATTGATTTTAATTTTTTCACTGTATCGTACATAATAGCAAGGCATTTTTCAAATTCTTCTTTTGATACAGTATAAAAATCATCACCGGGATATCGTGCATCAAAATAAAAATCTGTAAGATAGGCCAGACCTATGGTATTCAACTCTAATTCTGGTTTTATATCGTTTAATTTTGCTGCGATTTTTTTCAGGCTGTTTTTTCTGAGCAATTCTGAAACATCTTCCTCTAAAAGCATCCGATCTAGATATCCCTTTAAAAATTTTTCTGCAACCTGCTGGCATTGTACTGCTAATTGGTTATAAAATGTATTCCCGGTTTTCAGCACAGCTTCCAGATATTGCAGGTCATTTTCCGCAATGTCCAGATAAGTATTTTTAATCATCACACTACCTCCAAAATTAATTATGTCTCCTTTGTAACGTCTCTTTTTGCAGCTATCCATTCTCCTTTAGTTTTAAATTGGACAAATGGGTATAATCCTGCCCTGCTACTCATCCTCAATAAAAATACTCCTATAATTCCTTTAATTTCCCCTCTTCCAGATAGTAAATGTTTTCCCATTTATATCCATACTCAGAGTTTCCTTTGGAAATGTGCGGTTCGAAAGTGAAATAAGAAACTTCGCTGAGCTTTTTCTTATTGCCCTTCTCTATATAAATACGGTCTCCGCTTCTTCTCTCGATAGAATGTCCCAGATTTCCAAGAAAGTCAAAATTCACGTATCCCTTCTCAGTAATCTGTTTGTTCATATGATAAAAAAGTTCTTCAAAGGGTACCAGAAGGAATCTGCTCCCAACTCCAGCATTTTATCTTCACATAATTTTCGAACTTCTATGAGACTCATTCCGGGCTCCAGCACCCTTTTTATATATTCCATAGTCTCTTTTCCAATATCCTGCACTGCTTATAGTCCATACATCCTCCTATGGGGCAGATTCTTCCCCATCTTTATGAGAATAATAGCAAATCTCCTTGACATACACAATAAAATTTCTGCAATATCCCATAAAAAGCCTGCCCTATACTGTTTTTGCACAAAGCAGACTTTCTATGAATTACTCTTATTCACATTTCAAATTCGATATCTCTCTGCGGAAATAAAAAGCCATTCAGCTCTTTTTTCTTTTCGGCTTCATCTCAGATATGCCCAGGCCGACTAGGGTAAGCAGAACTCCCAGAGCTGACATCACTGTTATCTGCTCGTGTAAAATAAGGGCTGAAGCAATCACCGTGATTACCGGCACCAGGTAGATATAAATGCTGGTCTTCACAGCTCCCAGTTTCTTTACGGAAAAATTCCAGGTAACAAAGCACAGTGCTGAGGCTCCTGCTCCCAGATAAAGGATATTCAGCAGGTTCACAGGTTTTCCCAGAGGTGCCAGATTCAGCCTAAAGTCCAGCAGAAAAGAAGCCGGTATCATAAACAAGATACCATAGAAAAAAGTCCTCCGGGTAGTCAGCACCACCGGATAGCCCAGACTGCTGATTTTTCTGGAAAGAATAGAGTATACTGCCCACACCAGAGCCGCCAGCAGTGCCAAAAGTTCCCCTGTAGGATTCAACTTAAGTTCTACCCCATTAAAACTGATCATCACGATTCCAGCCATAGCCATGAGAAAGCCTATGAAAAAAGGAACCCCCAATTTTTTCTCTTCCTTCATGAGTATATGGGCCAGTATGGCGGTGAAAAAGGGAGCAGCAGAAATGATCACTCCTACATTAGAAGCCAGAGTATAAGTCAGGGCAATATTTTCCAGAAGGTAATATAGGCAAATCCCGCATAATCCTGCGCCTGCAAACAACAGCTCTTCTCCTGTCCCTGTCGTTTTTAATTTTCTAGGGCTCAGCAGCAATAAAAGCACAAATCCAATAACAAAGCGGAACACCAGTATTTCTATAGGCTGAAAGTCCTCCAGCAACACTTTTGTAGAAATGAAAGTAGTTCCCCAGATAAGAATGGTCAAAGCTGCTGTTAAATGTCCTATATAATTTTTCTTCTTCATATCACTCTTATTCTGTCCTTTCTTTTAAATTAGTCCCGTTCTCTTTAGTATCCTCTTTTATCCGGTAGATTTCTCGGTAGCTGCCGGGAGGGATCCCTGTAAAACTGGTAAAATAATTGGTAAAATGGCTTTGGTCTGAAAATCCGTTTCCCAGTGCTGCTTCTAGCTCTTTTATTACGTTTTTGGAAAAGACGGGCAGTTCTCTTTTTCCCGTCAGTTCTATTGTCAGTGTCGTCATTACTTCTTTGGAGATATTCAGACCTCTGTAATCCAGGTCTTCCCCATCTTCCTGAGAACAGGAATGGTTGTCTCCCGGGTGGAAAGGAAGGATATCTCCTCCAGTCACTATAATATTCTCTGCCTTTACAGGAAAGCTTCCGTCTGCCTTTTTCACGTTTCGCCATTCCTCCTGCCAGCCTTTATTGTACCATCTGACCGGGCAAAAGGCTTGTAAAATATCTTCATCTGAGGAAAAGTTCACCCCGGATTCAATCCCTGTGCAGTTTTGAATCCGAGGTGATATTATATTCCCTAATATTGAGGTCCTAATGTATTATTTTTCCACCTCAAAAGGCAGCCTCCCAAGAATATCTCTTTCCATATCCACGCCAGGATAGACCTCTATTAGTTTTAACCCTTTTGGTGTCAGCCGAAAAACACAGCGTTCAGTTACATACAGCACTTTCTGTCCATTGGCTATGGCCCGCTTCGCTGAAAAGCTAATGCTCCCAACGCTGTCCACAAATTTTGGAACAGAACCTTCTTTATGAATTGTTACAACGCCTTTTTTCTGGGAAACTTCCAGTCCCTTTGTATTGAAAGTCATACAGAATACAACCGTTGGCGTCTTCGCCGTAATATTAGCAAAACCACCGATTCCGGCAAAAGCCCCTGTTCCCCGATGAGCATTGACATTTCCTTCCTTGTCCACTTCCAGTGCTCCCATAAAGCAGATATCCAGACCACCGTTATCATAAAGGTCGAACTGATTGGCCATATCATAAACCGAAGAAGCGCCGATCATGGCTCCAAAAACTTCTCCCGAGACAGGAAATCCCCCAATCCCCCCAGACTCAACTGTAAGAGTGACCATATCCAGCATCCCGTTTTTTCTGGTATGTCTGGAGACCATTTCTGGTATTCCAATACCGATGTTAACAATATCATCTACCCGTAGCTCCTTTGCTGCCCGTCTGCCGATTATATTGCCTACCACACTGTTTTTTGTCTGCTTTGAGGAAACCGTGTCGATTTTTTCATTCCACATGCTCCAGTCCTCATAGGGAATTTCAAAACTTCCTGTCAGAGCCTTATAGGCTTCGTTTCTCTCCTCAGGCTCTGCCACCACAATCGCGTCCACCAGGCATCCCGGAATAATAGCATTTCTGGGACGAGAAGGTCTATCAACCAGACGGTCTACCTGTACAATCACCTTCCCACGGTTTGCCTTTACAGCCTGGCAGATAGACAGCGCATCGCCGGACATAAACATATCATCAAAAGAAATATTTCCCTTTCGATCTGCTGCGGTTCCTTTTATCAAAGCAACTGTAATTTTAGGCAGTTTATAGTAGAGGAATTCCTCTCCATCCACTTCCACATATTTCACCAGAGAATCATCGATGGAAATTCTGTTAATGCCAGGTCCCTCTCTCCTGGGATCTACAAAAATATCCAGTCCCACTTTGGAAAGCGCCCCCGGCAGCCCTCCGGCCTGGGCTCGGATTGCATGGGAAATGCAGCCCAGGGGCAAATTATAAGCCTCAAAGCGGTCCTCCAGCACCAATTTCTTCGTACTCAGCATTGCTCCGAAGTGACCACAGATCAGTCTGTCTACCGCCCCCTCCCGAATATAGCCTTCTGCATTATGTTCTTCATCCCAGACCCCGAAACCGGCGCTGGAAATAATCGTCAGATGCCGCGGTGACTGCATCCTCTGATATCTTCGATAAATTGCCTCGTGAAGTTCCACCGGATTTTCAATACCAACAAAAGAATTGACGCAAATACAATCTCCATCCCGTATCAAACGTATTGCTTCATCCGCATTCATTATTTCATACATGACACGCCTCTCCCCCTGGATTTTCTGTTCACACATCCTGTCCCGTTTTTGAAGCAATGCACACTGCCTCCGCCCGAAACCCCTCCGCAATGTCCAAAAACAGCACAATATGTAGATAATACTATCAGAATCTTTTTTCAAAGTCCAGGGAAATTCCGGCCTCTCTTCATAACTTTCTCAGCACTCTATTTTTTCTCTTTATACAAGCTGTTTATAAAGCTCTCTGTCCACATCCTTAAACACATTAAAGATGATCCTGTCAAAATCCTTCTCATGCTCTTCCAGAAATTTCCTTACTTCAGACACTGCAATTATAGCAGCCTCCTCATTTGGGAATCGAAATTCTCCTGTACTGATACAACAAAAAGCAACAGAACGTATCCCATGTTCTGCACAGCATTTCAGAACATTTTCATAGCAGCTTCTTAAATCATTTTTCAGCTCCTCTGTAAGTCTCCCATAGACGATAGGACCTACAGTATGGATCACATACTCTGCCGGAAGATTATAGGCCTCTGTAAGCGCAGCCTGTCCTGTAGGCTCCTCATAATCCTTGCCATATTGGACCTTTCGGTGTTCCATATACTGGCTGCATGCCTCTCTCAGTTCAATTCCTGCCGCACTGTGGATTGCATTGTCAATGCAGCCGTGGCAAGGATGAAAGCAGCCCAGCATCTGAGAATTAGCTGCATTCACAATAGCCCCCACCTGCAGTCTGGTAATATCTCCCTGCCAGACAGATATCTTATCTCCAAAAGGCCTCCGGCTTCCATACTGCCGGACCGCTGTGGGAATCTCTTCCAAAGTTACAATCCCCTTTTCCACTGCTTCCTTCCGGAGAAAGTCATCCTGTACTTCCAAAACCTCAGGGTCCATAGCCCCCGGCATACGGATATTCATCAGGGATCGGAGAGCTCTCCGCTTCTCCTGATAATCCTCTCCAACTTCCAGACCCTTGTACCAAAGAGAGTCCTTCTTAAATTCCTCCAGCAGATAATCCAGTCTATCTTCCTGTGTTTTATTGATCATTACAAATTCAACCTCTTTCCTGTGTCTTTAGCAGACTATTATATGTTGTATGTTATGCATGCTTCTATTGTAAGTTTCTATGTTACATCCGCACAAACAATAATAACAGTTTTATTTTGTAATGTCAATAGTTACATCGAATCCTATTTATTTTCAATACCTGATAATTCCGGATTTTTTATCCAACTTCCATCCTCTGCTCTCAAATAGGGAAGAACCGCTACAATTGCTTCAGATTTTATAGGGCCGTAAATATGCGGATATGTCCGTCCGCAGCCTTCCAGATCCTCCCATTTTACCGGAGCATCCAGCAAATCCTTTCCAGGGTACTTCTTCCCCTTCATCTTTTCCCACACTTCTTTCTCTATACAATGCAAAATCTTCATTTTTCTCTTTCCTTTTTCATTTTTTATCAGTACTCTCAGTGTACAAGGGACCACATGGTCAGAATAGCTGAATTCTTCATTTCACCAGTACCTGTATCAATATGTAAGCCACAAGAAAGATTGCTCCATACAAAATCGCCCATAAAAGGGAATAACGATACAGCAAAAGTACCCCCAGCAGTACCGGAACAATAACTGTTTTTCCCACACTTACATAATTGGGTCCCGAAGCTGTCATAGTCGTAAAAGAGCTTACCTTTCCTTTTTTCTGGAGAAAGACCAGTACCAGCCCGAGAATTGCCAGAACTGTAGCAAAAATCATCAACCCTACAAATAAACCTTCCATCTGATTCCCTCCTCTGTAAATCCGCCCTCAGGTTTTAAACGGATATACCCATAATCTGGACCTTTTCCTTGTTTTCTGCTTATATTCTACCACTTGTCTATGTAAAAAGCATTCCTTTCTATATATTCTTTTCCAGAACCATAAACCCCCGTAAGAGCCTGCAGAATCCCACTTTTTAATAGTGCCGAATTTCCGCAGGCCTCTTACAGGGGCCTTTTTATCTTACCGCGCCAATAAGCTGACAGATATCCTCTATTTCATTTTTCTCCATATATTCCCGGATTCCATCGATGATTTCCAGTGTAGCATATGGGTTCATAAAGTTTGCGGTTCCCACTGCCACTGCAGAAGCACCTGCAAGAATAAACTCCAGAGCGTCCTCTGCGTTCTGGATACCGCCCATACCGATTATCGGAATCTTTACCGCCTGGGCAACCTGATAGACCATCCGCACTGCTACCGGCTTAATGCAGGGGCCGGAAACTCCTCCGGTCTTGTTTGCCAGGGCAAAGGTCCTTCTGTTTACATCAATTTTCATTCCCGTAAGGGTATTGATAAGAGAGACTGCGTCTGCTCCGCCGGCTTCCGCCGCTTTGGCGATTTCTGCAATATCCGTTACGTTAGGGGTCAGCTTCATGATCACCGGCTGTCCGGCAACTTTCTTGATCTGAGCAGTCAGCTCCTCTACATGCTTTGGGTCCTGTCCAAAAGCCAGGAAGTTAGCGTTTACATTTGGACAGGAAATATTGATCTCCAGCATATCCACTGGCTCCTGAGCCAGTCTTTCCACCACTGCCAGATATTCCTCTGGAGCGTGTCCGCAGACGTTGACGATCACTTTTGTATCAAACTGCTGCAGGTAAGGAATGTCTCTCTTGCAGAATACTTCCACTCCCGGATTCTGCAGACCAATAGCGTTCATCATTCCGCTGTGGATTTCTGCAATACGGGGCGTCGGATTCCCTGTCCAGGGAACGTCTGCCACACCCTTGGTCACCACTGCTCCCAGCTTATTTAAATCTACAAACTCACTGTACTCTGCTCCTGAACCAAAAGTTCCGGAGGCTGTCATTACCGGGTTCTTTAATTCCACTCCCCCGATCTTTACTTTCATATTCATTAAAGTTCCACCTCCGTACTTAAGAATACAGGACCATCTTTACAGATTCTTTTATTGTGGACCTGAGAATGAGCATCCACCTCTTTTGACTTGCAGACACAGGCCAGACAGGCGCCGATGCCGCAGGCCATCCGTTCCTCCATGGAAATGTAGCAGGGAATATCCTGTTCCTGGGCATAGGCCTTAATGGCCCGCAGCATGGGAGCCGGCCCACAGGCAAAGATTAAATCTGCCTCCAGATGATTCTCCCTGATAGCGTCCATAACATTTCCTTTCGTTCCCAGGCTGCCGTCCTCTGTAGCTACAACAAATTTCCCGGCTTTTTCAAACTCATCCTGAAGGAAAATATTTTTATCCCGGTATCCGGCGATCACTCTCACCTCTCCCTTGGCCTCTTTTGCGGTCTCCAGCATAGGCGGAATGCCAATGCCCCCTCCCATAAGGAAGACTCTCTTTCCTTCTGTCTCCTCCATGGGAAAACCATTTCCCAGAGGGCCAAGAATCTCTATAGTGTCTCCTGCTTTTTTCTGAGAGAACTCTGCAGTTCCCTTCCCTGCGATTCTGTAGACAATACGCAGGGCGCCTTTTTCTTTATCGATCTCACAGATACTGATAGGCCTTGGCAGGATTCTGCCGGAATCTTCACAGTACAGAGAGATAAACTGTCCCGGTGCCGCCTGCTCTGCAATTTCTTTTGCTGACAGCCACATACTGTAAATATCCGGGCTGATCATCTCCTGGCTGATAATACTGCTGGTCATCTTTAACTTTGCCATGGTTTCCTCCTTATTTTGCAGCCTTCAGGGCTCCGTCAATATCCGCAATCATATCTTCTACTGCCGCTCTGGAAGCATCTCCAAAGTTCTCTTCTCCGAATTTTGCGTATTTTTCCTGTTTGTAGGCAGCGATGATGCCTCTGGAGGAGTTTACGATAGCTCCCAGTCCGTCTTCATTAAAGAAATGTACCAGATCCTTTCCCTGACCTCCCTGAGCGCCATATCCTGGAACCAGGATGTAAGCTTTAGGCATGATCTTTCTCAGGATCTTGCCCATTTCCGGATAGGTAGCGCCTACCACAGCGCCTACATAGCTATAGGAATCTCCCATGCATTCTTCTCCCCACTGAGCAACCTTTTCTCCCACCAGTTCATAGAGAGGTCTGCCGTCAATGATCCGGTCCTGGAACTCACCGCTGGAAGGGTTTGAGGTCTTTACCAGCACAAAGATTCCCTTCTTTTCTTCTTTGCACACATCGATAAAAGGCTTAACCCCATCAGAACCCAGGTATGGATTCACAGTGGCAAAATCTTCATCAAAAGCAGCGATCTTATTGTCCCCTACCTGTACTTTTCCCAGATGTCCTACTGCATAGGCAGCAGATGTGGAGCCGATATCTCCTCTTTTAATATCTCCGATCACAACCAGGTCTTTGCTCTTACAGTAATCTACGGTCTTTTTATAGGCCATAAGTCCGGGAATGCCAAACTGTTCATACATAGCAATCTGAGGTTTTACAGCAGGGATCAGGTCATAAGTTTTATCCACGATTTCCTTATTAAACTGCCAGATAGCTTCTGCCGCTCCTTCTAAAGTCTCCCCATACTCTTTAAAAGCCTTCTCCTGAATATGCTTTGGGATATAATTCAGCATCGGGTCCAGGCCCACGACGATAGGTGCATTTGTTTTCTGAATTTTTGCTGTGAGTTTATTGATCATTTTTCTTCTTCCTCCAGGTATTCTTTTTTTCAGCAAAAAGGCAGACCCGACATAGATGTCTGTTTCTGTCTGCCCTGATGTATCATGTAGGGGTCAGGTATACCTGATCCCGGCATCTGTTTATTCGCTCTGGTATGCTATCTTTCCATCACAGATAGTAGCCTTTACCATTCCCTTTACCTTCCAGCCGTTAAACGGTGTATTCTTTCCCTTTGAGAGAAATGTCATAGAATCTATCACATATTCCTGATTTGGATCGATGACCGTTACATCTGCCGGTTTTCCTATATCCAGGGTACCCCTGTCAGAGCCTATGATCCTTGCGGGATTATAGCTCATCTTCTCTGCCATCTGCATAGGAGTCAGAACTCCCTTGTCCACCAGCTGGGTGATCGTAAGGGCCACAGAAGTTTCCAGGCCTACGATGCCAAAAGGCGCCTTCTCCATGGACTGCTGTTTCTCTTCCCTGCTGTGGGGAGCATGATCTGTGCTGATGACATCAATAATGTCATTTTTCAGTCCTTCCAGAAGAGCCTGGCGGTCTTTCGGTGTTCGTAAAGGCGGATTCATTTTAAAATTTGTATCCCCCGGCACCATATCATCAGATGTCAAAGTAAAATGATGAGGGCAGACCTCTCCGGTCACAGGAAGTCCTTCTTCTTTCGCAAGTCGGATCATCTCCACACTATCCTCTGTAGAACAATGGCACAGATGAAGTCTGGCTCCTGTCTCTTTAGCAAGCACAATATCTCTGGCTGCAATCACATCCTCCACTGCGTTACTGATTCCCGGAAGTCCCTGCTCTCTGGAATGCCGGTCTTCATTTACACAGCCTCCATTTACCAGGTTCTGATCTTCACAGTGGGCAAAAACTGGGATATTGTGTTCTGCGGCAATCTCCATAGCTTCTTTATAGAGCTTTACATTCATCACGGATTTTCCGTCTTCACTGATAGCTGGAATTCCCGCCTGGATCATTCCCTCTATATCAGCCAGTTCTTCTCCCTTCTGCTGTCTGGTCACTGCACCAATCTGCAGCACATGGATGGGAGCCATTTCTTCTGCTTTATTCACCACATACAGCACCCGGTCCGGGCTGTCGATAACCGGTTTTGTATTGGGCATAGCCAGGATTGTAGTAAATCCTCCTCTGGCTGCTGCTCTTGAACCGCTTGCTATATCTTCTTTATGGGTCAGCCCCGGGTCCCGCAGATGTACATGCAGGTCAATAAGACCAGGCATCACATAGCAGCCCTGGGCGTCAATTACTTTATCCGGCTGACAGGAAAGTTCCAGGGAAACTCCTTTTTCCTTGATCACGCCGTCCTCAATATAAAGGTCACCGGTTTCGTCAGTCTTATCCGAGGGATTTAACATTTGGCCGTTTTTGATCAATATCTTCATTTTGAAGCACGTCCTTTCTCCTTAGATACAGGCTTTATTAAAAAATTTCATTGTTTTTATAGTAACATACACATTTTCTTTCGTCAATTCCACTTTTCCCTTGACTTTTGATATTATACCGAATATACTAGAGGTGTCAAAAGGTATATTGGATATAAATATTAAATGGTTTTTAGAGATTGTATTATCATTTTTATACACAATATTATCTCTAAAGACCATTTAATTTTTTATCCGGATATATTCATGTTTATTCTTTTTATTTTATGGAGGTAACATTATGAACAAGGGAACTGTAAAGTGGTTCAACGCTGAAAAAGGATATGGATTTATTACCGGCGAAGACGGACAGGACGTATTCGTTCACTTTTCCGCAATCAACGGTGAAGGTTTTAAATCCCTGGAGGAAGGCCAGTCCGTAACCTATGACCTGACAGAAGGCGCCCGTGGCATGCAGGCTGCAAATGTAAATAAATTATAATTTTCATCAAGAAAAAAGGAGACTTCTGCAATGCAGTGTCTCCTTCTTTTTTCTATTCGCTATGGCTGAAGGCCATAAAAAGTTCTTTCTTACTCTGTCTCTGTCTGAGAAAGGCTGCTCAGATAATCAGAAAGAGCCGTTACATCCATCTCCGTAGTGACTACCTGCTGCTCTGCATCAGGGTCTTCTCTTGTTATCAGGTCATAAGCGGAATATCCGATCCAAGCCACCATTGCGATACAGACTACTGCCACCCCAAACATTTCCAGATGGAAGATCCTTTTCTCTCTTTTCTGCAGTTTATCTCTGTTGTTTTTCTCTTTCTTATATTTGTCTACTTTCTGCTGGCTCATAAAAATCTCCTTGTGTTTCTATTCTTTGACAAGAACCTTTGTGATCTCTGCAATATACATTACATGATAATCCTTCTGAGGATACCATTTTTCATCATTGCTCTTGTCATCAAAATTTTCCGGAGGCATAGGAGCATGATACATCTTTCTGCATACCAGTATCAGATCTGCCTCTTCAAAGGCCATGGAGTCTCCTGCAGGCACAGGAGTCAGGCCGGCTTCTTTCACCTTATCTCTGTCTCTGCCTGAAACGCTTCCCAGAAAGCTGAGAGCCTTTCTGTATTCTTCTTTATAGAAAGAAAGGGTAAATGTATCCTTGGCATCTATAAACTCCTTTGTATATCTCTGAGGTCTGATGTATACCGTCACTGCATTCTTTCCCCACATGACGCCTGCACCGCCCCAGCTGGCAGTCATAGTATTGAATTTCTCCTGGTCTCCTGCTGTGACCAGCATCCACTGTTTTCCGATTTTAGCAAAAGGATTAAATTCTATGGACTCAATCGGAACTTCTCTAAATCCCATATATCTCATTCCTTTCTTTTTTCTTTTCCTATCATACCCCAGGTGCCGGGGAATGTCAAATCCTCCTTTTTGATTTTCCCCTTGACCTTTTCTGTGAATTCCGTGTATACTGTTTTTAGGAAAAGAGCATTTGCGAATTATAGAGGAGTTCGCATATGCTCTTTCTTTTTCATGACTGTAGAAGGAGGCCGATTATGAAAAATTTTATGAACAATAAATCTTTTTATGCCAAAAAATGGAGCATTGATATTCTTATGGATATTCTGGGAGGCATTCTCATTGCACTGGGAACCTATAACTTTGCTGCTCTGGCTCAGTTTCCCATGGCCGGTCTGAACGGAATCGCCCTGATCTTTTACCACCTTTGGGGACTCCCTATCGGACGTACCGCCCTGCTTCTGAATATCCCTATTGCTCTGATCTGTTTTCCCATCCTTGGCCGACAATATTTTCTCCGCTCTGTGCGGACCATTATCATCACATCTGTGATCATGGACTATCTGGCTCCGCTTTTTCCTGTATATACCGGAGACCGGATGCTGGCGGCAATCTGTGCAGGAGTGCTGTCAGGCCTTGGATATGCTCTGATCTATATGAGAGAAACTTCTACCGGCGGCGCCGACTTTATCATGTTATCCATTAAAGCTTTAAAGCCCCATTTCTCTCTTGGCAAGATTACCTTTATAATGGATGGTCTGATCGTCCTTCTGGGAACTGTGATGGTCTCCAGAGACATTGACAGTCTCATCTATGGCATGATCATCACCTTCCTTCTATCCGTGGTGGTAGACAAAGTCATGTATGGCATTGACGCCGGAAAAATGACTCTCATCGTCACAGATCAGGCCCAGGAAGTGGCAGACATGATCGACCAGGTAACGGGAAGAGGCTGCACTTTTCTGAAAGGTGAAGGCAGCTACTCAAAAGAAGAAAAAGCTGTGGTCATGTGCGCCTGCAATAATAAGCAGATGTACAGTATCCGCAGCTCTATCAAAAAAATCGACCCAAAGGCCTTTATCATTATCGTGGAATCCAACGAAGTAGTCGGCGAAGGCTTTAAATCCCGCTGACTCCCTCCATATCCTGTGATTCCCTTCTTTCTTCCAGATACCGGATTCCCATCAGGGTCAGTCCTCTGGCAGGAGCAGTAGGGCCTGCTGCCTGTCTGTCCCTGGCTTCCAGTATCTCCTTCATATGTTCCGGAGAATACATCCCTCCGCCTATCTCCATAAGAGTTCCGGCTATGATCCGGACCATATTATAGAGAAAGCCTTTTCCCCGTATTTTAATGGTGATCAGATCATCTTCCCGGACCACAGAAACCTCCTGGACCCTGCGGACGGTGGTCTTCACCTGAGCACCGGCTCCGCAGAAGCTTTTAAAGTCATGTTCTCCTACAAGATAATGTCCTGCTTCCGCCATTTTTTCTATGTCCAGCGGAACATAGGTAAAATGGGTATAAAGCCTTTGGGTGGGAATGGGAAACTGACGGTTTAAAATCCTGTATACATAAGTCTTTTCACTTTCCCGGTATCTGGGATGAAAATCCCCGGGAACTTCCTCTGCTTTCTCTATCCGGATATCCTCCGGCAGCCTCTGGTTCAAGGCAAAGGAAAACTTTTCTCCCGGCATTCGCATATCTGTATCAAATACCGCTACATTTCCCAGAGCATGAACTCCTGCGTCTGTCCTGCTGGCTCCGATAATCTCTGTTTTCTTTCCTGTAAGGTCTTCCAGGCATCTTTCCAAAACTTCCTGGACTGTAATCCCATTAGGCTGTACCTGCCAGCCGCAGTAATTGGTTCCGTCATAAGCCACAGTCAGCTTAATTCTTTTCATTCAGCAACTGCTCCTTTTCAACTAAGAATATCCTCTGTTGCATCACAGAAAAACACGGATCAGGATATCCGCTGCCAGATAGATAATTACAATGGCATAGGCCACATAATCTTTTCTCTCATAAATCAAGGGTTTCATCTGGGTTCTCTGGTCTCCGCCATGATAGCATCTGGCCTCCATAGCCATAGCAAGGTCATCTGCCCTGCGGAATGCAGAAATAAACAGCGGCACCAGCAGAGGAATCATATTCTTTGCCTTTTGTATTAGATTCCCGCTTTCAAAATCCGCGCCTCTGGCAATCTGGGCTTTCATGATCTTATCCGTCTCTTCCATCAAAATGGGAATAAACCGAAGAGCAATAGACATCATCATAGAAATCTCATGTACCGGAACTTTAATCTTATTCAGAGGCCGCAGTATTCTTTCCAGACCATCTGTAAGCTGGTTAGGCGTAGTAGTCAGCGTCATTACGGAAGAGCCAATGACCAGGTAGATCAGCCGGATTCCGATTTTTACTGCCTGCTGAACGCCTTCTACAGTAATTGTAAGGAATCCCAGACTCCAGAGCTCCTGGCCTGGAATAAGAAACAGGTTAAACAGTACCGTAATGAGAAGAATGATAAACAAAGGCTTTAGGCCCTTTATCATAAATTTTATCGGTACCTTGGAAAGAAAGATAATGCCTCCCAGAAAACAGGTGGCCAGCAGATACCCCCAGAAGGAGTCTGCCACAAAAAGAGAAATCAGAAATAAAAAGGTTCCGATAAATTTCACTCTGGGATCCAGGCGATGCAGTGAAGAGTCTGCGGGATAATATTGTCCTATAGTAATATCTCTAATCATTTTTCTCCTCTCCCCAGTGCTTTCAGAATGCTGTTTCTGGCTTCTTCTACAGTAATAGCCGAAATATCTGCCTCAAGGCCTTTTTCTTTCAGGGCATGCATGATATAAGTGATCTGGGGTGCAGCCAGTCCTATAGCCTCCAGCTCTTTATAATGAGAAAAGACCTCCTTGGGCACTCCGTCAAAAAGTTTCTCTCCCTGGTTCATTACAATAATACGTTCCACGTACCTGGCAATATCCTCCATGCTGTGTGAGACCAGAACCACGGAAATTTTTCTTTCCTGGTGGAGATAAGCAATCTGGTCCAGAATCTCATCTCTTCCCTTGGGGTCCAGCCCCGCAGTAGGTTCGTCTAAAATCAGCACGTCCGGCTCCATAGCCAGAACCCCGGCAATGGCTACCCGTCGTTTCTGACCTCCGGATAATTCAAAGGGTGAAGAAGCATAATACTTTTCCTTCAGCCCGACCTGCATCAGGGCAGTTCTTGCTCTCTCCAGAGCTTCTTCCTGAGAAAGGCCCTGGTTCTTTGGTCCAAAACATACGTCCGAAAGTACATCTGCCTCAAAAAGCTGGTGCTCCGGATACTGGAATACCAGTCCCACATGGCTCCTCAGCCGCCGAAGAGAATAACCCTCCTGCCAGATATCTTCTTCGTCATAAAATACTGTACCGGAGGTTGGACGCATCAGTCCGTTAAAATGCTGTATCAATGTAGATTTGCCGCTGCCTGTATGGCCGATAACCCCCACAAACTGTCCCTGAGGGATTTCCAGGGATACATCTTTTAAAGCATGGGTCTCATAGGCAGTCCCTGGGTTATAAGTATAGGTAACGTGTTCTAATTTTAATGACATAACGCATCCACCAATTCCTTTATCGTCAGTATTCCGTCTGGAAGAGGGATTCCCGCTTTTTTCAGTTCATATGCCAGAAGAGTCACCTGGGGCACATCCAGACGGTAAGCTTTCAGTTCCTCTACTCTGGAAAAAATCTCCCTGGGTGTTCCCTGCATCACGATATGGCCCTGATCCATAACAAACACTCTGTCGGAATCAATAACCTCTTCCATATAATGGGTAATGAGGATTACGGTGATTCCTTCTTTTCTGTTTAACTCATGGACCGCCTCCAGCACCTCTTTTCTGCCGTTTGGGTCCAGCATGGCGGTAGGTTCGTCCATAATAATACATTTGGGCTGCATAGCCATAACTCCTGCAATGGCTACCCTCTGTTTCTGACCTCCGGACAGCTTATTAGGGGAGCGGTGGCGGAATGGCGTCATTCCTACCGCTTCCAGACTCCTGTTCACTCTGCTCCAGATGCCTTCTGTGGGAATTCCCAGATTTTCCGGTCCAAATCCCACATCCTCTTCTACTACCGTTCCGATGATCTGGTTGTCCGGATTCTGGAAAACCATGCCGGATTTTTGCCGGATTTTCCATAACTCCGGCTCCATGGCTGTATCCATGCCGTCTACCCAGATGGTCCCTTCTGTGGGAATCAGCAGAGCATTCATATGTTTTGCCAGGGTAGACTTTCCTGAGCCGTTATGCCCCAATATGGAAATAAACTGTCCGGGCCGGATATCCAGGTCTATATCTTCAACTGCCGTATGGCTCTCTGAAGCCTGTCCGTTATCGTCATATTTTAAATAATCATATTTCAGTTTTCTGGCTTTTATGATTTCCATAGTCATCTGTTTTAATCTGAAAAACCTTTCCTAAATAAAGTTTCCTCTTTGCTTTTAGCAGGTATACCGCCAAACTTCCATGTCCTCTCCGTCTTCTTCCAGGTGATAATTGATTTTCTGAAATCCCAGCTTTTCTGCCAGGTTCACCGAAGCCTTATTACTGCTTTTTATCCGGCAGTGGAGGTAGACCGCACCTCTTTTGGCCGCCTCTTGGATGATTCCCTGGCAGGCTTCATAAGCGTAGCCCTGACGGCGGTATTTTTCATCTATAATATAGCCAAGTTCCACCACGGTTTTTTTTCGGTTCCAGAACTTTGGCTCTACTCCTGCTCTTCCGATAATTTCTCCAGTATCTTTTTTCAGCACCGACCAGTATCCCATATCGCAGAGCTCATACATATAGGAACGATAAGCGTCAAATCCTTCCAGCTCCTCTGAAAGAGGCTTTGCCACTCCTTCACAGGCGTCTCTTGACGTTTCCTGACTGCAGATTTCCATAAGCCTCGGGATATCTGTCTTCTTCATCTCTCGTATTACAAGCCGGTTAGTCTCACAGACCAGAGCCGGAAGATGGTGGCTGTGGCAATAAGCCTTTTCCATAAAGGCGCTGTCAATCTCTTCGTATCCTTCAATGATCATGTAGGCGCTTCCCAGATCCTGTTTTCCGGAATCCGGATTATAATAGGCAATACAGGTCATCCCTGCATTTTTTGCCGCCTTACAGCCGTTTTCTGAGTCTTCCACTACAATGCATTCTTCCGGAAAGACTCCCAGTTTTTCCGCTGCTTTCAGAAATACATCTGGTGCAGGCTTAGGGTTTTTTACAGATTCTCCGCTGATCAGATGGGTAAAATACTGCCCAATCTCCCAATGCTCCGTTACCTCCTCAATGTACGCCAGAGGTGAAGAAGAGGCAACTGCCAACTGATAACCGGCCCTTGAAAGATTCTGCAAAAGTTCTTTAACATAAGGAATAAGAGGGGGATAGCCTTCCTTCTTTATCAGTTTCTTCTTCATCTCCTGCATCTCTCTAACCAGAGAGGAATCCTGGGCATCAATCCCATAATGTTCATGTAGAAGCCCCATCAAAAATCCCACGGTAGAACCGATACACGCCTTGTAAACCTGGTATTCCAGATTCACACCTCTTTGTCTGAGAGTTTCCTTCCAGACTCTATAATGAAAGGGTTCACTGTTGATCAGAACGCCGTCCATATCAAAAATTATTCCTTTTAGCATATTTTATCCTTCTTTTCTATACGCAGGAAGCTCCATCCACGGATCATTCTTCCTGTCCCCCGTCATGATGCAAAAAATCTTCAATCAGCTCCCAGATCTCCTCTCTTCCCTGCTTAGACATAGCAGAAAAGGGGATTACCTTTGTTTCGGAAGGAAGCTTCAGTCCTTCCCTTACCTCTTTAAGATATTTCTGAATCTGACTTCTTTTCAGTTTATCTGCCTTTGTAGCAATTATAATAGGATCATATCCATTATAAACAATCCAGTCATACATCATCTTATCATTCTCAGAGGGTCTGTGGCGGATATCTACCAGGAGAAACACGGCTTTCAGCTGTTTTGAGTGGTGAAGATATTTCTCGATAAGTTTCCCCCACTGCTCCTTTACCGACTGAGAAACTTTTGCGTACCCATATCCTGGAAGATCCACCAGATACATTTCATGATTAATATTATAGAAATTGATCGTCTGGGTCTTTCCAGGTGAAGAACTGGTACGGGCCAGAGATTTTCTGTTCATCAGCGCATTTATCAAAGATGATTTTCCCACGTTTGATTTCCCGGCAAATGCAATTTCCGGCACCTGATTATCCGGCAGGATACTGGTAATCCCGCAGACTGTATCCAGCGCCACATGTTTAATGATCATGTATTTTCCTCCGTTTTATGAGTTCTGCTTTACAACAAGTGCATATTTCAGCACATCTTCCATAGTATTTACAGGAATGATCTCCAGCCCCTGGGTAATCTCTTTATCCATTTCCCCAACATCTGCCTGGTTCTCGGAAGGTATCAGCACGGTTCCTATCCCTGCGCTTTTCGCTGCCAGAAGTTTCTCTTTCAGACCGCCGATAGGAAGTACTCTTCCTCTTAAAGTAATCTCTCCTGTCATAGCCAGATCCGCTTTTACAGGTGTTCCTGTAATGGCAGACAGCATCGCTGTAGCCATAGTGATTCCTGCAGAAGGTCCATCCTTTGGAACTGCTCCTTCTGGAATATGGATATGTAAATCATTTTTCTGGAAAAATTCCGGGTCAATGCCATATTTATCTGACACAGAGCGGATATAGCTGATACCTGCCTGGGCCGACTCTTTCATTACATCTCCCAGCTGTCCGGTAAGAAGAAAATCTCCTTTTCCCGGCATAAGATTTACTTCTATCTGAAGAGTATCGCCCCCTACGCTGGTCCATGCCAGCCCGCGGACAATGCCCACCTCATCTGTCTGATTCTTTTTCTGAGGAGTATATTTGGCTCTTCCCAGAAAATCTTCCAGATTATCTGCCGTAACAGTGACCTCTTCTTCCTTGTCCTCCATGATCCTTCTGGCGGTTTTCCTGCATATATCCCCAATCTTCCGCTCCAGATTTCTCACTCCCGCTTCTTTCGTATAGCCGGTGATGATTTTTCCCAGAGCATCTTCTTCAATTCTCAGCTGATTTTCCTTCAGGCCGTGAGCCTTTATCTGTTTTGGAATCAAATGCTCCCAGGCAATATGCCATTTTTCGTTCTCCGTATAGCTGCTGATCTCAATGATCTCCATTCTGTCCAGCAAAGGTCTTGGTATAGTCTGAAGGTCATTTGCCGTAGCAATAAACAATACCTCAGACAGATCCAGGGGAATTTCTACATAGTTATCCCGGAATTTCACATTCTGTTCCGAATCCAGCACTTCCAGAAGAGCCGATGAAGTGTCTCCTTTGTAGTCACTGCTTACCTTGTCAATCTCATCCAGGAGCATAAGTGGATTCTTCACTCCTGCCTGGATCAGACCGTTTGCGATCCTTCCCGGCATGGCTCCAATATATGTTCTTCTGTGTCCCCGGATTTCTGCCTCATCCCGTACGCCCCCAAGAGAAATCCTTACATACTCTTTCCGAAGGGCTCTTGCCACAGATCTGGCAATAGAGGTTTTTCCTGTTCCAGGGGGCCCTACCAGACATAAGATAGGACTTTCCCCCTTCTTGGTCAGGGCCCGGACAGCCAGAAATTCCATGATTCTTTCTTTTACTTTTTCCAGACCATAGTGATCTTCTTCCAGTATGCGGTTAGCTTCTTTCAGATTCTTGCTGTCTCTGGAAGCCTTATCCCAGGGCAGGGACAGCAGCGTCTCGATATAGCTCCGCATAACTCCCGCCTCAGCCTGGACTGCAGCGGATTTTTTGAACCGGTCAATTTCCTTGTAGATCCGTTCCTTTACTTCCTTTGAAGCCTTCAGCTTTTCAGTCTGTTCCCGGAACTGATCTGCCTCAGACAGGGCATCTCCATCTCCCAGTTCTTCCTGTATTACTTTCATCTGTTCTCTGAGAATATAGTCTCTCTGATTTTTATCCACCCGCTCTTTTACTTTCTTATTAAGCTCCATGCGGATTTCCATGATCTGCACTTCATTGGTCAGGATCATTCCCAGGATCTCATAGCGGTCCTCCAGGGATACGGCTTCCAGGATTTTCTGTTTATCTTCGTATTTCATGGGGAGATTTACCGCTATCTGATCAATGACTTTCTCCACATCCTGGATCTCCAGGATCTGGCCAGCCAGATCTTTGCTCAGTTTGGGATTTTCATTACAGTAACGAATAAAAATTTCTTTTATGCCTCTGAGCATAGCCTCTTTCACATTTTCATCCAGAGCACTGTTCAGAGACGGATCAAAAGCTGCCACCTCTGCCTCCAGATAATGGCCTTCTCCATCGAGGTGAAGAAGTTCTCCCCTTTCTTTCCCCTCTACAAGGACCTGAATGATTCCGTTTTTCGTTTTTACAAGCTGCTTGATTACTGCTATAGTCCCGATTTTATATAAATCCTCCTGGCCTGGATCTTCTGTCTGAGGAACTTTCTGGGTAATCAGAAAAACTCTCTGGTCTTCCACCATAGCTTTCTCAAGAGCTTTTACAGACTTCCTTCTGCTCACATCAAAATGTACGATCATATCCGGAAGAATGGTCGTGCCTCTCAGAGCGATAGCCGGCAAATACTGTATCATGTCACTCATAGCCGCTCCTCCTTTTGCTTTTGTGTCTTGTAATTATGCAATTTCCGGGGTCTCTTTCTTCTTCCGTCCGCTGTTTTTGCTTCTTCTGGAAGCAGCCGGAAGTTCCCTGTGCTCCAAAACCGGAGGTTCTTTTCCATCCACTGTCTCTTTAGTTATCGTACAGGAACTGATGCTCTCGTCAGAAGGAGATGTGTACATAATATCCATAAGAACACTTTCCATAATAGCTCTCAGACCTCTGGCTCCCGTCTTTCTCTCCATGGATTTGTCCGCAATAGCTTCCAAAGCGCCTTCTTCAAAATGCAGCTCTATGCCGTCCAGGTCGAAAAGAGCCTGGTACTGACGTACCAGGGAGTTCTTAGGCTCTGTAAGGATCTGCACCAAAGCCTGGCGGTCCAGGGCATTGAGAGAAACCACTACCGGCACACGTCCTACAAACTCAGGAATCAGTCCAAAGCGTACCAGATCCTGAGGCATAACCTCTTTCAGAAGTTCACCTACATTTTTCTCCTGGGGAGATGTGATCACTGTATTAAAACCAATAGATTTTGTATCTTTTCTTGTCTCAATGATCTTATCCAGTCCCTCAAAGGCTCCTCCACAGATAAAAAGAATATTCGTAGTATCAATCTGGATAAACTCCTGCTGGGGATGCTTTCTGCCTCCCTGTGGAGGAACATTTGCCACAGTCCCCTCCACGATCTTCAGAAGAGCCTGCTGCACGCCTTCTCCGGAAACATCTCTGGTAATAGAAGCATTTTCCGATTTTCTTGTGATCTTATCAATCTCATCTATATAGATAATTCCGTACTGGGCACGGTCAATATCATAGTCTGCTGCCTGGATCAGCTTCAGAAGAATATTTTCTACATCTTCTCCCACATATCCGGCTTCTGTCAGGGTAGTGGCATCTGCAATGGCAAAGGGCACATTTAAAAGCCTTGCCAGTGTCTGGGCCAAAAGGGTCTTTCCAGAACCGGTAGGACCAAGCATAAGGATGTTGCTTTTCTGCAGTTCCACATCTGATGAACTGCCTGCCAGAACTCTCTTATAGTGATTGTATACTGCTACAGAAAGCACCTTTTTTGCCTCTTCCTGTCCGATAACATATTCGTCTAAAAAGTTTTTAATTTCCTGAGGCTTGAGCAGATTGATCTCATCAGACATTTCATTTTCAAAGTCTGCCCCCAGTTCTTCATCAATAATTTCCGCGCAGATTCCCACACATTCATCACAGATATAAGTGCCGTTAGGCCCTGCGATCAATTTCTTTACCTGGTCATCTGTCTTACCGCAAAAGGAACACCTGATTTTTGTATCATTTCCCTTCATTGCCATTATTCTTTCCTTTCTTCTACTATGCCCTTTTTTGTCCTGAAAGCTGAAAGACCCCCGCATGTACTTGCAGGAGTCTTATCTTCAGTCACTATCTATGCTGGATAACAGTATCGATCAAACCATATGCCTTTGCCTCTTCAGCAGTCATATAGTTGTCTCTTTCCGTATCTCTTGCAATTGTCTCCAGGGTCTGGCCTGTATTCTGTGCCAGAATAGAATTCAGTCTGTGCTTAGTCTTCAGAATCTGCTCTGCCACAATCTCTATCTCAGTCGCCTGACCTTTTGCGCCGCCGGAAGGCTGGTGTATCATAATTTCCGCATTGGGAAGAGCCATACGTTTTCCTTTGGTGCCTCCTGCCAGAAGGAAGGCCCCCATGCTGGCTGCCAGTCCCATACAGATGGTAGACACGTCACACTTTATATACTGCATGGTATCATAAATAGCCATACCTGCAGTGACAGAACCTCCCGGGCTGTTGATATATAAATGAATATCCTTTCCCGGATCCTCAGATTCCAGGAAAAGAAGCTGTGCCACGATCAGGTTTGCGGACACATCTGTCACTTCCTCACCCAGAAAGATAATCCTGTCTTTTAATAACCTGGAATAAATGTCGTAGCTTCTCTCTCCACGGCTGGTCTGTTCAATGACATATGGTACTAAGCTCATGAAATTCCTCCTATTTGTCTGTCAAAGGCAGTAAAATTACTCAGCTTTTTCCTCTTCCTTTTTTTCTACTGTCTTTGCAGCGTCTGCAACCAGGGTAACTGCTTCCTGAACAGCCATATCCATCTTGATCTGCTCTTTCTCATAGTCACCCATCATTTCTTTTAATTTATCGGCTTCCATCTTGTACATGTCAGCCATTCTCTTTACTTCTTCATCAAATTTCTCATCAGAAATCTGGATATTCTCAACCTCTGCGATCTTCTCCAGTACCAGACGGCTCTGGATTCTCTTCAGTGCCTGAGGTCTCATCTGCTCCTGAACTTTTGCGTTGTCAAGACCTGTAAACTGATAGTACTGGTCAATAGACAGTCCCTGTGCCTGCATTCTTCTGATGAAGTCCTGCATCAGCTGATTGATCTGATTCTGGATCATTGGTTCAGGGATATCCATCTGAGCATTCGCAATAACAGCATCAACTGCCTTATCTTCTCTTTCTCTCTTGGCAACTTCTTCCTTGCGCTCTTTCAGGTTTTTCTCGATGTCTGCCTTGTACTCTTCCAGAGTATCAAACTCAGAAACATCTTTTGCAAATTCATCATCCAGTTCAGGCAGCTCTTTTACCTTAATGGATTTTACTGTGCATTTAAATACGGCAGGTTTTCCAGCCAGATCATTTGCATGGTAGTTCTCAGGGAAAGTAACATTTACTTCTTTCTCCTCGCCGATCTGGGCGCCTACCAGCTGATCCTCAAATCCTGGGATAAAGGAATTAGAACCGATAGTCAGAGGATAGTCTGTTCCTTTTCCCCCTTCAAAAGCCTCTCCATCTACAAATCCTTCAAAGTCCAGAGTGATCATATCGCCCTGTTCTACAGCTCTGTCATCTACATCGATGGTTCTGGAGTTGTTTTCCTGCTCTTTTCTTAATTCACCGGCAACTTCTTCCTCAGTTACTTCTACAGGAGAAACTTCTACCTCTACTCCTTTATACTCTCCCAGGGTTACCTCTGGTTTTACAGCAACTTCTGCAGTAAAGATAAAGGATTTGCCCTTTTCAATCTGAACAATGTCGATCTCAGGCTGAGACACGATATCCAGCTTGCTTTCCTCCGCAGCCTTTGGATACTCTTCCTGGATCAGTGCATTTGCAGCATCTTCATAGAAAATACCGGCGCCGTACATTTTTTCAATCATGATACGGGGAGCTTTTCCTTTACGGAATCCGGGGATTGTAATTCTGTTTTTGTTCTTCATATAAGCAGACTGTACTGCTTTTTCAAAATCCTCCGGGCTGACTTCTACAGTCAGCTTTGCCATGTTCTTTTCTAAGTTTTCTACCTGTACACTCATTGTTAATGATTCCTCCTTGAATTTCTATATACCTTCTGTTCTGTAAATACGCTTTTTAGAACAGCGTTTTTTCTCATACTTACAGTCATTAACACAGTATATCACAAGGAAAAGGAAAACGCCAGTATTTTTTTGCAGAAATTCTATGTCATCTGCCGCTGTATATTACAGATGCCCCTATTTCTTCTGCCTTTTCCTGCCCGAAAAGGAGGGAAATCAGCTCCAGGGCAAAGGGGATTGCTGTTCCGAGGCCTCTGCTGGTGGTAATATTGCCGTCTGTGACCACCTCTTCCGTTCCTACCTGAGCCCCTGTAAGCTTGTCCTCAAAGCCTGGATAGCACACTGCCCTTTTTCCCTTCAGCAGTCCCAGCCCTCCCAGTACGCTGGGGGCTGCACAGATAGCCGCCACTCTCTTTCCCTGGGCCGCAGTCTCAGTAAGAAGCTTTGTAAGTCCCTGATGCTCTCCCAGATGAAGGGTTCCCGGCATGCCTCCCGGGAGCACCAGAAGATCTGCCTGTCCAAAATCCACATCTTCAAAAAAAGTATCGGCTTTGATCTCAATCCCATGGCTGCCTTTTACAGCCAGCCCGTCGCTGATGGAAACCATCTGTACCTGGGCTCCTGCTCTTCTCATCAGATCTACCACAGTCAGCCCTTCTATTTCTTCAAATCCATCTGCTGTAAACACATACACATTTGCCATTATTTTTTCCTCTCTTTCCTTTTTGCCTGTTTCATGGAGGACTTTTCTTTCCTCCTGAATCCGGCTGCCTATGGAATATTGTAACATACTTTGCCGCTGCCTGATTTAAAATTTTTATTAAGAAATCCGGCCCTTTGCTTTTCCCTCTGTCTGTGATATAACTTAAGAAAAAGAAACAGGAGGCATACCCATGGAAATTGAAAGAAAATATCTGATACACAGGCTTCCGGATGATCTGGAAAGTTATCCTCATAAAAAAATTCAGCAGGCCTATCTCTGCACAAATCCCGTAGTCCGTATCCGCCGTCAGGATACAGATTATTTTCTCACCTATAAAGGCGGAGGTCTGATGGTCCGGGAGGAATACAACCTTCCTCTGAACAAAGAAGCCTATGAGCATCTCCTCAAAAAGGCAGACGGGATCATCCTTTCCAAAACAAGATACCTTCTTCCCCTTACTGACGGCCTCACCATTGAACTGGATGTCTTTGACGAACCTTATGAAGGACTTTGGCTGGCAGAAGTGGAATTTCCTACAGAAGAAAAAGCCAACGCCTTTATTCCCCCGGAATGGTTTGGAGAGGATGTAACATTCTCAAGCGCCTACCACAACAGCACCCTTTCCAGGAAAGATTTATCCGTCCAAAACAGAGGAGACCTTTCCTGACCGTATTTTAAAGCAGCCGGAAACTGTCTGAAAGCTTTCTCTTTGAAGCCATCCCTTTCCGGCTGCTTATCTTTATCTTCTGCTACTTTTCCACAGCTTTTTCAGCATAGGATACATCTACCAGTTCCTCATAGGGAACTCTCTCTTCCAGCTCCCCTGCACTGTCCAGAATATCCTGGAGCAGTTCAAAGCTTTCTTCCTGGAAGATAAGATTTTCTTTCCAGGTATCCTGCTCCTGATATCTCTCCACAATCGTAGTAATGGTTTCCAGGTCATTTTCCTCAAACTGAGGCTGGATGATCCTGGCTATCTCCTCAGGAGTATGGGTATTCACATAATCCATCCCCCGCTGAAGAGCATTGACAAATCCCTGTATGATTTCCGGATTCTTTTCTATATAGCTTTTTTTAGCACTGTATGCCGTATATGGCACATATCCGGATTCTACACCGCAGGATGCCACAACATATCCTGCCCCTTCCTGTTCCAGGGCAGTGGCGGAAGGCTCAAATTCAATACTGAATTCTCCCTGTCCTCCTGCAAAAGCCGCCGCTGTAGAGCCAAAATCAATGCTGCGGTCAATATTCAGATCTTTATCCGGATCGATTCCCTTCTGTTTCAGGATATACTCAAAAACCATTTCCGGCATTCCGCTTTTTCTTCCTCCGAGAACATCCCTGCCAATCAGATCTGTCCACTGGAAATCCGGCATTTCTTCTCTTGCCACCACAAAGTTTCCGGCTCTCTGGGTAAGCTGGGCAAAGTTTATCACCGGATCGTTGGCTCCCTGCTGATAGGCGTAAATAGAAGATTCTGACCCCATAAAGCCAATATCTGATTCTCCCGAAAGCACAGAAGCCATTACCTTATCAGCCCCAAAACCGGTAACTAATTCCAGCTTAATGCCTTCTTCCACAAAATAGCCCTCTTCTATAGCCACGTACTGAGGCGCGTAAAAAATAGAATGGGCAACTTCGTTCAGTGTAACTCTTTGCAGTTCTTCTCTTTGGGCAGTTTCTTCTCCGGTTTCTTCTGCTGTCTTATCTTCCCCGCAGCCTGTAAGCAAAAGCCCCAGGGCCAGAATCCCAGTACAAAGGAAAGCGGTAATCTTTTTCATGCTTTTCTCCCTTCCTAAAATACATCTTCTCATTCTTTCAGAAACAATATGAAAGAAAAGCCCCGCAGCAGGCTTTTTCTTGCGCGGGGTATATTATAAAATATGTACTTTTCCGGGAATTGACACCGTTCCTACAGACGAGGAGCCGGATTTTTTCTGTCCTCCATATATTTCTTGATTCCTTCAACGTCGCTGTAGGAAAAATGGCGCAGTTCATTCTCTGTCATCTGGCCAAGTTCTTCCAGGTCTGAACTTCCAGTAACCGGGCAGATAGGCCGCAGCTCTTCTTCAGTAAATCCCAGCTCTTCCATCTGCTCTCTGGAAATATACTGGGTCACCTCGATCTTGTTGCAGGATTTACAGTGATAAACGGTAAATACTTCTTTGCTTATGTTCATAATTTTCTTCTCCTTTATCTCACGAAAATAGTCCGGTCATCAGCCAGACTGCTGTCTTTTAGGATAGCACATCTGGACTGGGGTTACAAGGGACACCTGCGTAATTCACTCTTGCAAAATTCTCCCCCGGCCTTCATAATGGAGAAAAAACAACAGGAGGTCTCATAAATGAAATTTGGATTTATCGGCTGCGGAAATATGGCTTCTGCAGTCATTAACGGCGCATTAAAAAAGGGAATCGTAACCAGAGAAGAAATCATTGCCTCTGTAAAAACAGAATCTTCTGCCCTAAAGGTACAGGACACTTTGGGCATTACCTGTACTATAGACAACCTGGCTGTAGCCTCCCAGGCAGATTATCTTTTTCTGGCTGTAAAACCTCAGTTCTGTGAAGAAGTAGCTGATCAGATCCGAGATAGTCTGAAAAAAGAGCAGGTCCTTGTATCCATTGCTGCCGGAAAGACTCTGGCATGGCTGAAAGAACATTTTGGTCAGAACCGCAAGATTATCCGCACCATGCCCAACACTCCCGCTCTGGTAGGTGAAGGGATCACCGGCGTTTGTCCCGATGATCTGGTATCTCAGGAAGAAATTTCCAAAGTCCTCAGCCTTTTAGGCTCTTTCGGAAAAGCTGCAGTAGTCACAGAGCCTATCCTGGATATCGTAGGAGCTGTCAGCGGAAGTTCTCCTGCATTTGTCTTTATGTTCATAGAAGCCCTGGCAGACGGTGCAGTAGCCGAGGGAATGCCCAGAAAACAGGCTTATGAATTTGCAGCCCAGTCTGTTTTAGGAAGTGCAAAAATGGTCCTGGAAACCGGCCTTCATCCCGGAGCTCTGAAAGATATGGTCTGCTCTCCCGGAGGCACCACCATAGAAGGAGTAAACGTACTGGAAAAAGAAGGTATGCGTTCTGCAGTAATGGATGCAGTGCGGGCTTGCATCGCCAAGACCAGGAAGCTCTGAGTTCTGCATACTTCCTTCTGTCCATCTCTTCAGCAAATATCAGATTTTATGTAAAAGAAAACAGGCCGTCCAAAAGGACAGCCTGTTTTTATTCATAGCGAGAGGGGGATTCGAACCCTCGACACTACGGGTATGAACCGTATGCTCTAGCCAACTGAGCTATCTCGCCATATTCCTCTTCTGCTTTTTTCGCAAAAGAATGGGACCTATAGGGCTCGAACCTATGACCCTCTGCTTGTAAGGCAGATGCTCTCCCAGCTGAGCTAAGATCCCATTTCATTTTTAATGCCTTTCGGCAAGTAGCGAGAGGGGGATTCGAACCCTCGACACTACGGGTATGAACCGTATGCTCTAGCCAACTGAGCTATCTCGCCACATTTCTCTTCTGCTTTTTTGCAAAAGAATGGGACCTATAGGGCTCGAACCTATGACCCTCTGCTTGTAAGGCAGATGCTCTCCCAGCTGAGCTAAGATCCCGTTCTCATTCGGCCTTATCGCCGACTGCTTTGCTATTATATAATATGTTTCGCAGAAATGTCAACAGTTTTTTTCAAAATTTCTCATTTTTTCTAATATAAGTATTTATCTGTCCGCAAAAGTAAAGGTTTTGTTACTGTCAAGGGTCAAAACTTTATTAAATTTTCTCCTTAGCCGTATATTGTTTCTGCCTGGTGAGAATCATTTTAAGAGAACATCTGCATTAGCAGCATTTCTATTATGCGACAGGAGGATTCTTGCTATGGCACTTAATAAGGTTGAAATCTGCGGAGTGAACACTTCACGACTTCCCATTCTCACAAATGATGAAAAAGAGGTGTTGTTTGAACGGATAAAACAAGGTGACATGGAAGCGAGAGAACAGTATATCAAAGGAAATCTCCGTCTGGTCTTAAGCGTTATCAAACGTTTTTCCAGCAGCAGTGAAAATCCCGATGATTTATTCCAGATCGGCTGCATCGGCCTGATAAAAGCCATCGACAACTTTGATACCACTCTGAATGTAAAATTTTCTACTTATGCCGTCCCCATGATCATTGGAGAAATCCGCCGTTATCTCCGGGACAACAATTCTATCCGGGTCAGCCGTTCTTTAAGAGATACAGCCTACAAAGCTATTTATGCAAAAGAAAACTATATAAAACAAAATCTGAAAGAGCCTACCATCAATGAAATCGCCAGTGAGATTGGAATTGAGAAAGAAGAGATTGTCTATGCTCTGGATGCTATCCAAAGCCCGGTAAGCCTATATGAACCAGTATATACAGAAGGCGGAGACACACTGTATGTCATGGATCAGATCAGTGACAAAAAAAATAAAGAGGAAAACTGGGTAGAAGATATTTCTCTGAAAGAAGCCCTGAAACGTCTGGATGAAAGGGAAAGAAATATTATAGAGATGCGTTTTTACCAGGGAAAAACCCAGATGGAAGTAGCCCAGGAAATCGGCATTTCCCAGGCTCAGGTCAGCCGCCTGGAAAAACATGCGCTGAAAAATATGCGCTCATATCTCCGTACTTGAGTGTTTTTTAGGAATCCTGCTTTGCAGGATTAAAAAAAGAGGGGATTCCAAAGTCCTAAATGACTGAGGAATACCCTCTTTGCTTCATTATATTCTGCTATATGCAAATTACTGTGTAAGGATTTCTCCATTTGTCACAGCCTGCATCTCGCTCTTTATGCTGTCCACACTTGCCTGATCTGGCTGCATAACATACAGAGCAGTCCCTGGCATAGAATAACAGTACTGGCTGTCTCCAGTTCCCTCTGCTGCTACTGACTTGATGTTCCAGCTGCCGCCGCTGTTTAACTGACTCTGAATCAGTTCCTGAATCTGATCCATAGCCATATTGGTCTCTACACTGTCACTGACCTGAGAGATCAGATCCGGAGCCTTCAGCAGCATCTCCGGTGTCAGCATCTTCTGGATCATAGCCTGGATAACCGCCATCTGGTTCTTTCCTCTCTGGTTATCTCCTCCTTCAAGACTATAACGTTCTCTTGAGAAAGCCAGAGCCTGTTGACCGTCAAAATGGTTGATACCTTCCTGAACATTGAGCACAACGCCGCCGTCACCATTAGTAGTAAAGGCATACTCAGAATTTACATCAATGCCCCCCATGGCGTCTACCAGAGTGATCAGAGAAGTAAAGTTCACCCTTGCATAGAAAGGAATTTCAATACCATAAAGGTTCTCCAGAGTGTCCATAGACTTGTCCACACCATAAATACCTGCATGAGTCAGCTTATCTTTACTGTCTCCACTTACTCCAGGGATGGTCACATAATAATCTCTTGGCGTATTGGTAAGCAGGATCTGTTTTGTACTCGGATTTACAGTAGCAATGATATTTACGTCGCTTCTGCTCTTGGTACTTACCGGTCCATATACATCAATTCCGCTGATATAAACACTAAATGTTTCGTTCTTTACATTTACCTCAGCTGCCTCGCCCTGGATTGCCGTATCGGTCTCTGTTTCAATGCTGTACTGAGCAATGATCTTTATCTGCCCCTGGAAGTTTTCATAAACCTCATCCAGGATACTGCCGTAACCCTCGTTATAAACAATAGCCTGAACGCTTCCATCTAAAAGGGCTCCCGCTTGTTCATTCAAAGTTTCGTACTCTGCTGTCATAACTTCTGTTCCGGCTTCTTCATTGACCATTTCCATAGCTTTGTCCACATCACTTCCGTCTTCTGCATGTTGAACGCCATATATATAGTCAGAAGTATCAGACACCTTTTCTGCCGGATCATCGCTTCTCACTGCTACTAGCATACTGTTTATCTGAGTTCCCAGGGTATCCCCACTGATATCCCATATTGCATTATGCGTCCGGTACAAATATACAGATCCGAATATCAGCACAGCTGACATCAGCAGGCTGACCAATTTGCTGATAATCGCCTTCCCCCTGGAGATAGACTGGAATGTAAATAAAACTGCTGCAAATACTAGGAGGATTGCCCCCAGACCTGCTACATATTTTACAGGAATCATACCCAGTCTCCAGGTAAATGCGATAAAAATCAGGGTCAAAAGCATCTGTATAAGTACCAGAAATTTTCCCACAGTACGGAAAGTGCGGTTTATCCGCTTCTTTTTCTTTTTTGCCGATTTCGTGGTATTGTCACGATTTCTGTTTTCCATTTTACTGCTCCTTTTTCCCATGTCACATATAGAATTTGTTCTATTTTTGCCCTTGTTTTTGGCATTTCATTCTTTAATATAATATAAATTTTCAGAAAAAGCAACAGTATCTGTTATTTTCCCCTTTTATTCCCGATTTTCATCAATTTTATTCTTCTTTATGGTTTCTTTTTCATGGAGGATTTTACGAATCTGTGCTATAATTTAACCATAAAATATCGTGTCTGCAGAAGGGAGGTATTTCTATGGCACATCGTATTATTACGATCAATCGAATGTATGGAAGCGGGGGAAGGCTTCTGGGAAAGGCTCTTGCCGAAAAACTGGGGATTGGATTTTATGATAAAGAGCTGATCCAGCTGGCCAGTGAAAAAAATCAGATTCCTTATAAAGAACTGGAAAAAGTAGATGAAAAGAAAGCCAGTCAATGGCGGCTTCCTGTAAAAGAACAGATGCAGATGCAGCCCCAGTATCATTTTCACCCTATGAATGATGTTCTATTTGAAACCCAAAGTCAGGTGATCCAGGAACTGTCTCAAAAAGAGGACTGTATCATTGTGGGCCGATGCGCAAACTACATTTTAGGCGATAAGTGTTTCAGCCTCTTTGTCTATGCGCCTTTTGAGTACCGTGTTCAGTCTATCATGGAACGCCTGGGAAGAGAAGAAAAAAGCGCCAGAACCCTGGTAAAAAAGATGGATAAGACCAGGAAATCCTATTATGAATTCTTTACGGACGAAAAGTGGCAGGATTTAAGCAATTATCAGATGTGCATAGATACCAGCCGCTTTGATCAGGAATTTCTCCTGAAAATCCTTGCAGATGTTTACAATGCCCTGTAAATTCAGGAGAGCTGTCAAAAGACAGGAGACGGCTCATTTTCCCAGCCGTCTCCTGTCCTAAGTAATGGAGACCGCCCCATTTGGCATATGCCGGAGACATTCCGTTTTTGCCAGATGGGGCGGTCCCACTCTTTTCTTTTTCAAAATTTTTTAAAGACACTCTTTGATCTTTTCGATCATTTCTTCATATTCTTCCTGACTGAGGTATTTCTTATCCGGATTCATCTGGAAGACTCCGCCCCATTCATCCTGGCCCTGGTATTTAGGCACCAGATGCATGTGAAGATGGCAGCCTGTATCTCCATATGCTCCATAGTTTACTTTGTCGGGATGAAATGCTTTGTGGAGAGCTCTCGCTGCCCGAGTCACATCTGCCATAAACCGATTTCTCTCCTCGTCACTGATATCTACGATCTCGCTTACATGATCTTTATAGGCTACAATGCACCTTCCCGGTTTACTCTGCTCTTTAAACAGGATCAGCTGGCTCACATCCAGATCACAGATCTTAATCCCAAATTTATCCAGCAGTTCTCCTCCCATACAATATGCGCAGTTACTATCCTTCATAGAAAAATCCTCCTTCTGCACTTGTATTTATTATAATCATTTTCATGGAGCTGTTCAAGAAAAAATACCCTGCCGGTAGACAAAAATCCACTTTTTTCCTATAATGATCTGAAGCAGAACAATTCGCATAAAAAAGGAGGATACTAAACATTGAATGAAATCATAAAAGCACTGGCTGCCAGAAAGTCCGTCCGCTCTTATACAGACCGGGAAATTTCCTCTGACTGCAAAGAACAGATTCTTAGAGCCGCCACAGAAGCCCCTACTGCTGGAAATCAGCAAATGTACACCATCCTGGATATTACCAGCCAGGAATTGAAAGACAAACTGTCTGTGACCTGTGACAACCAGCCTTTTATTGCCACTGGGAAAATGGTCCTGATCTTTTGTGCAGATTTTCACAAGTGGTATCAGGCTTTCACTCTCGCAGGCTGTTCCCCAAGAAGGCCCGGCCCCGGAGATTTTCTCCTTGCCGTAGAAGACGCTGCTATTGCTGCCCAAAACGCCGTTACTGCAGCAGAAAGCCTGGGAATCGGTTCCTGCTATATCGGAGATATAATGGAAAACTATGAGCTCCATCGGGAACTGCTCCATCTTCCTGAGTTTGTCTTTCCGGCACTGATGCTGGTCTTCGGATATCCTACTCCTCAGCAGCAGGAAAGAGAAAAACCCAAAAGGGCTGCCCTGGACTTTATTGTCCATGAAAATGCCTATCCTGATTTTTCTCCGGAAGAAATCTGTCAAAACATTGCCGATTTAAAAGGCTCCGACTTTGACCAGTGGATGCAGCGATTTTGTCAGCGGAAATACCAGTCTGACTTTTCTCTGGAAATGTCCCGGTCTGTAGCTGCCGCTCTAAAAGAGTTCCAGGGCTGACTCTGTCCCGGCCAGCTCTGGGCTAGAATTCTATCAGTCTGCCCATCCCTTCTCCTACCCAGCCTCCGGAGAGGAGATGGGCTTTTATATTCCTCTGAAGAGAAGTGTTTTCGGGCAGTTTTTCCAGAGGAATATCTTTTCTTTTAAACACCCATTCCAGAAATGCATCAGAGTCTTGATAGACTTCTTCTATCTGGAACATATCCTGGAAGGCCAGTATTCTGGAACCCTCTCCCAGAAGGCCCTTTAAAGCAGGGCTGAGGAGCCAGGAACAGCATTTATATGGGAGCCGACTCCACCCAGGGTAATATTTCTGGAAAAATTCCCCAGCCTCCTGAAGAGACTTTCTGAGATTTTCTTCTTTCATATCTGCATCTGAAGGTATATGAATAGAAATATATCTTCCCTCTTTTTCATCCTCCACTTTTTCATATTCCAGTTCTCCAATCCTGAAAAGCTGGAGGGAAAGCTGTCTTCCAGTCCAGAAATCCCGGTCAAAGCCATAGGAGCCATAGCTGATTCTGTGTTCTCCCACAAATCTGGAAAAGCATTTCATTGTCTCATCAAAAGTTTCCGGTTCTATGCCTTTCTTCTGATATTTTTCCCAGGAAATCACCGCAGCTTTCAGCATACAGAACAGCATTTTCATTCCATTGGGGTCTTCTCCCAGATTTTTCTTCAGTTCCTCTCTTGCTTTCTTCCAGTTTTTTTCCTCGGTAAGAGCAGGGATTTCCTTTTCTGCCCAGGATAGTTCGCTCTTCTGTTCTATCTCTGAAATCTTCTCTCTTACCTCTTCCTGCAGACCAATACGGCTGCAGATTCCTTCCAGATTTTCCATGGGGTTCTCCTTCATAATATTGAATTTCATGCTCCCTGTCTTTTTTCTTCCAGGTCTCTTAAACGTTTCTCTGCATTTCTCATATCCCGGTCATAGTTCTCGATTTTCTGATTCAGCCGTTCCAGAGATTCCTGCATTTCTTCCATCCGGGATATCAGCTGCTCTCTCTGGTCCACCAGGATATTTTTTCTGGCCTCAATGGTATCGTCTCCCTTCTGAAAAAGGTCCACATACTCTATAAGGGCCTCAATCTGTACACCTGCTTTTCTCATGCATTTCATCATTTCCACCCAGCCGCAGGAAGCCTCGTCATAATTGCGGATTCCGCTTTTTGTCCTGGGAACCGGTGGGATCAGTCCGATCCGCTCATAATAACGAAGGGTGTCCTGGGAGATATCAAATTTCTTACTGACTTCTGCTATGGTCATAGTCCTTCATCCTTTCTTTAGAATATTATTGCTATAAGCATACAACCTGTACCCTGCTCTAAGTCAAGGATTTTCTTATAAAAGAAGCAAGACACAGTCAGATTGTACTGTGCCCTGCCTATTAGTAATCACTTCATCAATATCTTTTGTAAACATCCCCTCTATTGCCAATATCTGCAACACAAATTATATAGCGGCCATTATCAATCGTATAAATAACACGCTTTTAGAGCAAGCCGGTGTATATTTATAGTCTTTCTTTAAAGTATCTCTTCTTCCCATAATTCCTGGCAGGTGCTATAATATCTTTATTCTTTGAGAAAGGCAGGTACCGATAATGAAACAATGTATGGATGCTCCCAACCTTCACCGGCGCATGAAGAAGATCATGGGACAGTTGAATGCTATAGACAAAATGATTGATGAGGATGTTCCCTGTGAGGATGTTCTGATACAGATAAACGCCGCCAAAAGTGCCCTGCACAAGGTAGGGCAGGTGGTTCTGGAGGGCCATTTAAATCACTGTGTAAGAGACGGCATTGAACATGGAGATGCAGACAAAACTATCGCAGAATTTGCCAAGGCCATCGAGCATTTCTCCCGAATGTCCTAAACCCGTCCTGATAAACATTTTTATAGACGTACAGAAAAGGGGCTGTCGCATTAGTCATATGTCAGGAATATTTATACATTTTATGCGAATTTGTCGAGCATAGCTTTGAGACCATAGGCTCAAAGCGGCACAGACTGAGCAATAAAATGTATAAATATTCTCGATTTTGATTAATGCGACAGCTCCTTTCTTATCCTATGATGTTGGGGGCAAAATCCCCCAACTATGATACCTACGGATTGCTACGTGCTGTGCACTCTCTCATTCTTCCCCAGGCATCTTCCATGCATGGTGATCCGTATGAAGGAGATGGTGGGCCGTTTCAGAAAGAGGCGCTCCCAGGTAATCCTGATAGCATTTGATCACGGAAGGATTCTCATGAGAAAAACGCAGATTGTTTACTTTATCCAGCCCGTAAAGCACCGTGTTTCTCACTTCAGACAATTCTTCTCCGTCCTTGATAGGCTGCCCTCCGCCGCCGGTGCAGCCGCCGGGACAGGCCATGATCTCTACGAAATCATATTTTACCCTGCCTTTCCGGATAGCCTTCATCAGTTTTCTTGTATTGCCCAGTCCGCTGGCAACCGCCACCCGGATGGTCTGTCCTGCCAGATTGAATTCTGCTTCTTTCCATCCTTCCATTCCCCTGACCTTTTTAAAAGAGTCCGGATCCGGGTTTCTTCCTGTCACCAGATAATAGGCAGTACGCAGAGCCGCTTCCATGACACCGCCGGTAGCTCCGAAAATAACCCCTGCCCCGGTTCCGGTTCCCAGAGGCGTATCGAATTCTTCCTCTTCCAGTCTGGAAGGGTCAATGTGTTCAGAACGGATCAGGCGGACAACCTCTCTGGTGGTCAGCACTGCATCTACATCCTGCCCGGCGCCAGCGTCGTTCATCACCGGAATATCGCATTCATGTTTTTTTGCAATACAGGGCATGATAGACAGGGAAAAGATCCTGGAGGGATCCACTCCCAAAAGCTGGGCATAATAGGATTTTGCCACTGCCCCAAACATCTGCTGGGGAGATTTTGCGCTGGACAGCTGATCCACCATATCCGGATACTGGGATTTCATAAATCTTACCCAGCCGGGGCAGCAGGAAGTAAACATGGGGTATTTCTCCAGATCGCCTTTTTTCAATCTTTCCAGAAATTCACTGCCCTCTTCCATGATGGTCAGGTCTGCGCTGAAATTGGTATCGAAAATATAATCAAATCCAATCTGCCGCAGAGCAGCTACCAGTCTTTTAACGGTTGCAAACTCCCGGGACAGGCCGAAAGACTCTCCCCAGGAAGTGCGGACTGCCGGAGCAAGCTGGACCACTGTGATCTTTTCTGGATCTGCCAGGGCATCCAGGACCCTGCGGCGGTCATCTCTTTCCCTTAATGCTCCTACCGGGCAATGGGTAATGCACTGGCCGCAGAGAGCACAGTCAGATTCATTGATCTTCCTGTTTCTGGAAACATCTACCGTTGTCCTGGATCCGGTTCCTGCCACATCCCAGATATTCAGGCTTTGTATCTTATCACAGACCTGCACACAGCGCATACACTTGATACATTTTCCCGCATCACGGATCAGAGGAAATTCCATAGGCCACCGGGACCTGGGCAGTTCAATCTCAAAGGGCAGATCCAGGATCCCCAGATCATTGGAAATGGTCTGAAGGCTGCAGTTGCCGCTCCGCACACAGGTGGCGCATTTGCAGTCATGCTGTGACAGAATCAGTTCCACGTTATTTCTCCGGCTCTCCCGGACTTTGGGACTGTTGGTAAACACTTCCATACCGTCCCACACTTCATTGTTGCAGGCAGTCACCAGCTTTGCACAGTCCTTTACCTCTACCACACAGACACGGCAGGCGCCGATTTCATTAATATCTTTCAGGAAGCACAGGGTTGGAATCCGGATCCCGGCCTGAGACGCAGCGTCTAAAATAGTGGTTCCTTCCTTTACTTCCACGTTTTTTCCGTTAATCGTCAGTTTTACCATTTTTCAATCCTGCCTCCTTTCAGAATACCAAATCCAAAGTGATCACAGCGGATACATCTTCTGGCTTCCTGACAAGCCTCTTCACAGGTCATTCCTTCTTCAATCAGCTCAAAGTCCTTGATCCTCTCAGAAGCCTGACGAACCTTCATATTTACTCTGGCGCAGCTGCGGTTATCATCCAGACGTACTCTGGGGATTTCCACATCTGCGGAGATCACATGATTGTATCCCAGGAATTCATCGATATTGGCCGCCGCCACCTTGCCTGCGGCGATTGCCCGGATAACCGTGGCCGGTCCGGTAACACAGTCACCTCCTGCAAAGACGCCGGTAATATCTTTGGTCTTTACGCCGCTCCAGCTCATAGCCTCGATAACGCCACGTTTCACCGGGATTCCCTGTTTTTCAAATTCTTTTGATTCAATGCCCTGGCCGATGGCCACGATCACAATATCACAGCCAAGACGCACAGGCGCTTTTGTAGATACCATGGGAACCGGTCTTCCATGTTTCATAGGGCCGATGATCTGAGGCTGCACCCACAAAGCTGCCGCCCGGCCCTGGTCATCAACCTCGATTCTTAACGGCGCATGAAGATCCAGAAGTTCACAGCCCTCTTCAATGGCTCCCTCGATTTCCTCTTCCATAGCAGTCATGTCTACCCGCCGTCTCCGGTATGCGATCCGCACCCGTTTTGCTCCCAGGCGCACCGCAGACCGGGCCACATCCATGGCCACGTTGCCGCCGCCTATAACGACGATTTCCTTTCCTGTGAAATCCGGCATCTCGTCGTCTCCGATTTCCCGGAGAAGTTCCACAGCAGAGATGACGCCTTGGGCTTCTTCCCCTTCAATGCCGATCTTTCTGTCAATATGTGCACCGATAGCAATATAGACTGCATCATACTCTTCTCTTAAATCTGCGATATTGGGATCCTCTCCCACCGTTACCTCTGTCTTTACATGAATGCCCAGACTTAAAAGATGGTTGATCTCCCGGTCCAGTTCCTCTCTTGGCAGACGGTAATTGGGGATTCCATAGCGGAGCATGCCGCCCAGTTTCTTTCTCTGCTCAAAGATGGTCACCTCGTGTCCCATAAGGGTGAGATAATAAGCCGCACTGATACCTCCCGGACCGCCTCCTATAACAGCTACCTTCTTTCCTGTAGCCACCGCCGGTACAGGAAGGGGAACATCTCCTGCATGATCTACTGCAAATCGTTTCAATCCTCGGATATTTACCGGATCATCTACCATGGTCCTGCGGCACCGTACCTCGCAGGGATGTTCACAGATCAGGCCGCAGACTGCAGGAAGGGGATTATCTTTTCGGATCAGCCGCACCGCATCCCCGTATCGGCCCTCTGCTACCAAAGCTACATAACCGGGAATATCCACTCCTGCCGGACATTGGGATACACAGGGAACCGGCTGGTTCAGTTCAAATTTACATCTTCCTCTTAAAATATGTTCCTCGAAATCATCTCTGAATCCGCGGATTCCTTTTAAAACCATTCTGGCAGCTTCATAGCCGATGGCGCAGTCTGCGGAATAAAAAATATTCCGTGCGGTTTTTTCGATAAGATCGATCACGGAAAGGTCCGCCTGTCCGTCCAGAACCTGCTCCATCAGCTTCTGGAGCTGGCCCAGTCCTACCCTGCAGGGTACACACTTTCCACAGGACTGGGCATGACAAAGTTTCAAAAAAGACGAGGCCAGGTCCACAGGACATAGTCCGGGAGGACTGGCGCTGATCCGTCTTTCCAGGTCTTTATACAGTTCTTCTACTGTCGCCTGGGCTTTGTTCTGTGTAATAATACTTAATCTGCTCAATGAAAGATTCCTCCTCTCTTCTGATAAAAAAAGGGCGGCATTTATCGCTTATCCGATAAATGTCGCCCAGACGTCCGGCTTCTCTATCAGCTCTTGCCACATCATGGTACTCCATTTTATACGTCAGCAGCAAAAACCCTTTATTTAAATTCAACATACCACATTCCATGTCTTCTGTCAATTTAATTTTTATATAAAAATTATCTCACAAAAGTCTTCTGTAATTCTCTGAAATTCTCTTGACTCATATACCCCTATGGGTATATTATACATATACCCCCATATGTATATTTTAAGAAAGAAGGAGCGCTATGATTTCATCTATGAAAGACTTGTTTCTCAATGAAACAAAAAGAAGCATTTTATTTCTCGTGATCTCCGGTCTCTCTCTGCTGATCAGTTTTCTGGAGCCGGAAGGTATTCTTTTTAACACAGCCTGGATCGCCATTCTTCTCTGCGGGATCCCGATCATCAAAGAAGCCATAGAAGGCCTTGTCACACGTTTTGACATTAAAGCAGACGTATTAGTATCTCTGGCTCTGATTGCTTCGGTGATCATCGGAGAGATCTTTGCCGCCGGCGAAGTAGCCTTTATCATGCAGATTGGTTCTCTTTTAGAAGAACTTACTGTAGCCAAGGCAAGAGCTGGTATTGAAAAGCTGGTGCACCTTACCCCTTTAACTGCACGAAAGATCTTAAACGGCAAAGAAATCCTCCTGCCGGCTAAAGAGGTGGCTGTCAATGATGTACTCCGGGTTCTTCCGGGAGAGACTATCCCTGTAGACGGGGTGATCCTATCCGGAGAGACCTCCGTGGATCAGGCTGTTATGACAGGAGAATCTCTTCCGGTAGACAAAGGTCCGGGAGACGAGGTATCCAGCGGAACGGTCAACCAGTTCGGTTCTTTTGATATGAAAGCTTCAAGAGTAGGGGAAGACAGCTCTATCTGGCGGATGATCCGTCTGGTCCAGTCTGCTGATGCCGGAAAGGCCAAGATCGTAAGGCTGGCAGACCGGTGGGCCACCTGGATCGTGGTCATCGCTCTGACTGCCGCAGCGCTTACCTGGCTGATATCCGGCCAGATCATCCGGGCTGTGACCATACTGGTAGTCTTCTGTCCCTGTGCCCTGGTACTGGCCACTCCCACCGCCATCATGGCGGCCATCGGAAATGCTACAAAGCATGGTTTCCTGGTAAGAGAAGGTGACGCTCTGGAGCGCCTGGCTCAGGTCTCTCAAGTTGCCTTTGACAAGACAGGAACCCTCACTTATGGGAAACCTCAGGTAGCGGCTGTAGAAAGTTTCTCACCGGATATTTCCTCTGAAAAACTATACCTTCTTGCCGCCGAAGCTGAGCTTCGTTCAGAACACCCCCTTGGCAAAGCAGTAGTCCAGGGATACAAGCAGTCTTATCCTGAGACTGCACCTGAAGCTCCCCAATCCTTTTCCATGCTCCCGGGCAAAGGCGTAAAAGCCATGGCAGATCACGTGGAGGTGCTGGCAGGCAATCCCTCTCTCCTGGAGGAGAATCAGATTTCCATACCTCAAAAAGCCCTGGATTCTGCAGCAGACTATATACAAAAGGGCTGCACTCTTATTTATCTGGGAATTGAAAAAAGGTTCGGCGGATTTGCGGCCCTTTGGGATACCCTGAGGGAAACTGCTCCTGAAATGATCAGCAGGCTGAAACAGCTTGGCCTCACTCCCATACTTATGACCGGGGATCATGAAAATGCTGCCAGGACCATTGCTGATCAGCTGCATATTGATAAAGTCCATGCCGGCTGTCTCCCGGAGGATAAGCTCAATTACATAGCCTCTTCCCAGGAAAAAAAAGAAATGGTATGTATGATCGGAGATGGCATCAACGATGCTCCTGCACTGAAAAAAGCCCATGTGAGCATTGCCATGGGCGGAGTGGGAAGTGATATTGCTGTAGACGCAGCCGACATTGCTCTGGTAAATGATGACATCAAGGAGCTTCCACATCTGGTTTCTCTGTCCAGAAAGATGATGACTACGATCAAATGCAATCTGGCATTCTCCATGACTTTGAATTTTGCAGCCATCATACTGGCGATTACAGGGATCCTGAACCCCGTAGTAGGCGCTCTCGTCCACAATGCAGGATCTGTGCTGGTGATCATAAACTCCAGCCTGCTGCTGACCTATAGGAAAAAATAATTCTGGCCATCTGCCGGAAAAAGGAGCTGGCACATGAAATATTCTCGAATTTGATTCATGTGCCAGCTCCTTTTATATAGTTCTGTTTTTATATTTCCTCTGCGGTTTCTTCCAGCAGGTCCAGAATCTGTCCGATCCCCTTCTTTCCAAAGGAAACTCTGCTGTCATTCAGGATCAGGCAGGGAACGCTCATGATCTGATACTTCTCTTTCAGCTCCGGATAATGGGCCAGATCAAACATTTCCGCTGTGACCAGAGGATTTTCCAGCGCAATCTTCTGGGCCGCCATAACCACATCCGGGCACATGGTACAGGACAGAGAAACTGCAATCTTCAGATCTGTCTTCCCGGTGATATTTTGGATCCGCCGCCGGATATCTTCTCCCATAGACTGGCCGGGCCCCGCCCCATTATATAAAGCGATAATAAAAGAATTAAATTCATGGCCTCCGGGAACTCCGTGGAATTCTGCCCCAAGGTAATTCCCCTGGCTGTCGCAGATCCGCAGAGATGGGCAGGTTACTCCTTCTGCTCCGGCTCTCTGTATCTCATAGCGGACCTTTTCACTTAAAGGTTCCATTTCCCGGACAAATCCTTCCACCTCCCGGGACAAATAGGAAGCATCCAGATAAACCTTAACCAGGATTTCCTTTTCAAACCTGGCAAATACCGGAACTAAAGATTCTTTCATCTCTTCTGTAAGAAATCCTTCCCCACCAGAGGATATTTTTTCCTTTTCTTCCCCCTGAGCCGGCTTTTTTACTTCTGTTATCTTCCTTTTCTCTCTTTTGATCCCCAGTTTCTGATATATGGAAAAAAGATATTTTTCCATGGAAGCTGCGGCTACTGCGCCGTCGGATACAGCCGTGACTACCTGGCGCAGTTCTTTCTCGCAGACATCTCCTGCGCCGTAGACCCCAGGCACGTTTGTCTCCTGTTTCCGATTTGCCAGAAGATAGCCTTTATCGCTGACCTTTACCTGATCCCGGAACAATTCTGTGGCCGGAACATAGCCTGCGAAAACAAAGATTCCCAGGTTTTCTCCCTCCTCTGCCTGAACAGTGAAGATCTCCCCTGTGTCTTTCTTTCTGAGGACCACATACTCCAGCATGTCCTTTCCCCCGGCTTCTGTAATTTCCGTTTCAAAGGATACGGAAATATCCGGATGGGCCAGGAGCTCCTCTACTGCAGGGCCGGCGCAGTTAATTTCTTTTCCTCTTACCACCACTCTGATCTTTCTGGCATATCTGGTAAGGAAAAGAGCTTCCTCTACCGCTGCAAATCCGCCACCCACTACAAAAATATCTTTCCCTGTAAAGAACTCGCCGTCACAGGTAGCGCAGTAGGCCACTCCTCTGCCCCGAAATTCCTCTTCTCCTTTAAATCCCGCCTGTCTGGGGCTTGCTCCCGTGGCAAGGACCACTCCCAGGGCCTGGATCTCCCCTTTATCTGTCAGGATTTTTTTCTTGTCTCCTTCCAGAGCCAGACTGGTTACCTGGGCTTTTAAGAATTCAGCGCCGAAGTTCTGAGCCTGTTTCCTCATTTCTTCTGTAAGCTTTTTCCCGTCTGTATGAAGGACTCCGGGATAGTTGACCACCTCTGAAGTAATGGTGATCTGCCCTCCGATAGTCTCTTTTTCAATGACCAGTACCCGATACCTGGCCCTGGCCAGATAAATGGCAGCGGCAAGTCCTGCAGGGCCGCCGCCGATGATCACGCCGTCATAAAATTTATCTGCCATTATAACAATCCTACTAAATCAAGGCTTGGTTTCAGTGTTTCTGCTCCAGGCTGCCATTTTGCCGGGCAAACCTCATCTCCGTGTTCTGCCACAAACTGAGAAGCCTGGACTCTTCGGAAGATCTCATCTGCATTTCTTCCTACATTTCCTGCAGTCACCTCATAGGCCACGATCTCTCCCTGAGGATTCACAATAAAATCTCCTCTTTCTGCCAGTCCGTCTTCTTCGATCATCACATCAAAGTCTCTGGCCAGTTTGCCGGTAGGATCTGCCAGCATCGGATACTGGATCTTCCGGATCCGTTCAGAGGCGTCATGCCAAGCTTTGTGCACGTAATGAGTATCACAGGAAACAGAGTAAACATCGCAGCCGATCTTCTGGAATTCCTCATACTTATCAGCCAGGTCTTCCAGCTCTGTAGGGCAAACAAAGGTAAAATCTGCGGGATAGAAGAAAAATACGCTCCACCGTCCCAGGATGTCTTCCTGTGTCACCTCCTTAAATTCACCCTTTACATAGGCCTGTACTTTAAAATCACTTACTTTTTTACCAATTAATGACATCTGTTGTCCTCCTTATTTTTTAATGTTAAATGCGTCAAATCCCGGATAGCAGGCCGCTTCCTTCAGTTCTTCCTCAATCCTCAGCAGGCGGTTGTACTTGGCAACTCTTTCGCTTCTGCTGGGAGCTCCGGTCTTGATCTGGCAGGTATTTAAAGCCACGGCCAGATCTGCGATAGTCGTATCTTCCGTCTCTCCGGAACGGTGGGAGGAAATAGCGGTGTAACCTGCCTTATGTGCCATTTTGATAGCTTCCAGGGTCTCCGACACAGAACCGATCTGGTTCAGCTTGATCAGGATAGAATTGCCGCAGCCCAGGCCGATTCCCTTGGAAAGTCTCTGGGTGTTGGTAACAAAAAGATCGTCCCCTACCAACTGAACTTTTTCTCCCAGTTCTTTTGTCAGCATCTGCCAGCCTTCCCAGTCTTCCTCATCCAGACCGTCTTCGATAGAGTAAATAGGATATTTCTCACAGAGGCCTTTCCAGTGCTCCACCAATTCTGCAGAAGTAAATTTCTTTCCGCATTTGGGAAGAATATACTCTCCCTTCTTCTCCCCTTTCCACTCGCTGGAGGCTGCGTCCATAGCCAGGACAAAGTCTTTTCCCGGCTCGTATCCAGCCATCTTTACTGCCTCCAGAATATACTGGATAGCTTCTTCGTCACTGGCAAGATCCGGTGCAAAACCACCTTCATCTCCTACAGAGGTAGCCAGTCCTTTGGATTTCAGAAGAGACTGGAGACTGTGGAAAACCTCTGTACACCAGCGAAGGCCTTCTTTAAAACTGGGCGCTCCTGCCGGCATGATCATAAACTCCTGGACATCTACTGTGTTGGCCGCATGAGCGCCGCCGTTTAAGATATTCATCATGGGAACCGGCAGTTTATTTCCTGAAACACCGCCAAGGAAGCGGTAAAGAGGAATCTGAAGAGACGCTGCAGCGGCTCTGGCGCATGCAATGGAAACTGCCAGGATAGCATTGGCTCCCAGATTGGATTTGTCATTAGTTCCATCTAACTCAATCATAACCTTATCTATACCATAGGTGTCAGAAGCATCCATCCCTGTAAGTGTCTGGGAGATTGCTGTATTGATATTCTCTACTGCTTTCAAGACTCCTTTCCCCTGGAAACGGCCTTTATCTTTATCTCTCAGCTCCAGAGCCTCAAATTCTCCTGTAGAGGCGCCGCTTGGAGCAGCGGCCAGAGCCACAGTTCCGTCTGCCAGATATACCTGAGCTTCCACAGTAGGATTTCCTCTGGAATCAATAATTTCCCTTCCGATTACTTTTTCAATGGTCAGATTTTTCTTCATCTCTGAAATACCATCCTTTCCTATATCATTTATCCGCCTGCCAGGCAGCCAGATTCCGGTAAGGTCCTTCTGGAAAAAGGTGTCCGGTCTTTCCCCGGAAGGACCTGCTATAAAATGATTATTCACACGAGTTAGTTGTTACTAACCTATCTGTAGGATAACATTCCTGACTTTCTATGTCAAGAATTATTTGGAGGAATTTCAGAAAATAGGGGTAAAAGCGGCAAAAAATACCGCCGGAAATTTACTAATACAATTCCCGGCGGCAGTGCCTGTCCCAAAATATATATCCGGTTATTTCCGGTTTTTCTGATAAATGATATACAGCCCCTTCAGCAGCAGGTTATCATCTAAAATCACTTTTCTCCGGCAATGAGGAACGATCCTTTTAGCCAGTCCGCCAGTAGCGATTACTGTAGCCGTCTCTCCCAGTTCTTCCTCCAGCCGGTCAATGATTCCATCCATTGCTGCCGCTGCACTGTAGATCACACCGCTTTTCATACATTCTGTGGTGTTCTTTCCAATAATGTGTTCCGGAGCCTCCAGGCTGATGCCGCCAAGCTGGGAAGCATGGGCCGTCAGAGAATCCAAAGATACTCCGATACCCGGATAAATCATACCGCCAATATAGTTTTTATTCCGGTCAATAACACATACCGTATTTGCGGTACCCAGGTCAAAAATCAGCAAAGGCACCGGATATTCGGCAATCCCCGCCACAGAGTCCACCACCAGATCACTTCCCAGCTGAGCCGGGTTGTCAATCCGGATATTCAAGCCTGTCTTAATGCCCGCTCCCACGATCAGGACTTCCTTTTTCAGTATTTTTTCTACTGCCAGCTTTGCCGCCCTGGTCACCTGGGGAACCACAGAGGAAATAATCCCTCCTTCCAGCTGTTCCTGCCGGATATGGTAAATGTCCAAAACATTTTTGATATCAATGGCATATTCCAGTTCTGTCTTGGTATGGACAGTGGAAAGGCGCTCCACAAAAAGACACTCTCCTTTCTGGATACAGCCAATGACAATATTTGTATTTCCGATATCAATCGCTAAAATCATAAGTAAAACCTAATCTTTCCCTGATATTCTTTTTCATCAGCACACGTCCGATAAAGAAGGTAAGGATCCCTGCCACAATGGCTTCAGGAACTCCATTGATTCCAATAACAGATAAGATGAATCCGTATACGGCCTGGACAGCCACCTCATTGGCCGCCGCATAAGCTTCTCTGAAAAACAGAAAGATCATGTTCATGACCAGCAAAGTATTCACCAGTGCACCTGAAATTCCCGCCAGGATCAGTCCCAGATTGGAAACTCCCTTGCTTGTCCCGAACTTTTTCACTCCCTTGTAGACAAAGCAGGGAACCACTCCTACCAATATCCTGGGAACGAAGCAGATAAGGATGCTTCCGATTCCGCCGCTGAACTCTCCAAGATTATAAAAGGGTGTAAAAACAAAAGATGTGACGGTAGGGTTCATCGTGTTGTTAATAAAGCTGGTAAGGCCGAAAAGAAATCCCAGACCCGCTCCTTTCTTTGGTCCCAGAAGCAGAGACGCCAGTATAACGGGGATGTGGATAATCGTGGCTCTTGTAAATCCCAGAGGGATATATCCGAGAAAAGGGGTAAAAGCCATGATCACAATAATCGCCCCGAAAATGGCGGTCTGCACCATACTTCTGATCTGTCGTCTGTTGTCTCCAGGCGTCCGCCTGGCTGCTGTGTTCTGATAATGATTCATAATTGCCTCCTTGTTATCGTTCTTTTTTGAGATACAATACTTTTGGCACAGAAATCTCTTTCTGCTCTTGTTCTTTAAGGTTCAGGCCTGATTTTACGCCTGTGCCATGTTCTTTAAAATCTGGTCCAGAATTTTTAAGGCTGCCTCCTCTTTTAACATTTTTTCAAGTGAAACTTCCTCTTTTTCTGTGATCATGGTGATCACATTGGTATTTCCGGCAAATCCTGCTCCTTCTACCTTGAGATTGTTGGCCACGATCATGTCCAGATTTTTGTTTTTCAGTTTTTTCCTGGAATTTTCCAGCATATTCTCTGTCTCCATAGAAAATCCGCAGAGAAACTGTCCCTGTTTCTTATGCTCTCCCAGATATTTGAGAATATCCCTGGTCCTTTCCATCTCCAGGGAAATATCCTCTCCCTGTTTCTTCACCTTTTCCTGGCTGACAGTTTTTGGCCGGTAGTCCGCCACTGCCGCTGCTTTGATGATAATATCCTGTTCTCCTGCCCGGCTGGTCACTTCCTGGAACATATCCTCTGCAGTTACCACAGGAACCACTTCTACAAATTCCGGCGGCGTTATCGCTGCAGGACCCGACACCAGGGTAACCTGAGCCCCTCTCAGCATGGCCATCTTTGCCAGAGCATAGCCCATTTTCCCGGATGAATGATTGGTAATGTACCGCACCGGATCTATGGGTTCCTGAGTAGGTCCTGCAGTGACCAGAACCTTCTTTCCCTCCAGATCTTTCGGGAAAGCGATCTCCTTTAAGATATACTGGAGAAGCAGCTCCGGTTCCGGCATTTTGCCCTGACCGGTATCTCCGCAGGCCAGATAACCGGAAGCCGGGCTGATCACCTCACAGCCATAGTGCTCCAGTGTCTTCAGATTATCCTGAACAATGGGATTCTCGAACATCTGGGTATTCATAGCCGGCGCAAAGATTTTTTTGCAGCGGCAGGCCATCACTGTGGTGGTCAGCATATCATCGGCAATGCCATGGGCGATCTTCCCGATCACATTGGCCGAAGCCGGAGCCACCATAACCACATCTGCTTTTTTTGCCAGTGCCACATGTTCCACATTGTACTGAAAGTTCCTGTCGAAAGTATCGATCAGGCACTTATTTCCCGTCAGAGTCTCAAAAGTAATGGGATTAATGAAGTTCTCTGCGTTTTTTGTCATCAGCACGTGTACGTCAGCATGAAGCTTTTTCAGGGCGCTGGCAAGGGAAGCGATCTTGTATGCGGCAATGCTTCCTGTCACTGCCAGCACAACTGTTTTACCTTTCAGCATAAATTTACCCCTTTTCCTTTTTTTGTGAACTGCCCCTTTGGGGCTGGTTCCGTTACCGTTCCCATTATAGGGGATTCCTGTGAAAAAAGCAATTCTTTTTGGCTTCAGCCTGAGGCATACTTCTCTCCCCCTTCCCTGATCCGTCAAACAGATGGCAGGCTACTTCATGCCCTTCTCCAATCATCTTCAGTACAGGGCGCTCTTTCCTGCACAATTCCCTGCAAGATTCGCAGCGGGTCTGGAAAGGACAGCCCGGAGGCATATCCAGAGGGCTGGGGATCTCGCTGTCCATTGGCTCTATCTTTTTATAAAAGTCCATCTTCGGATCAAAAATGGAATCAATCAAAGTACGTGTATAAGGGTGCTTTGCCTTTTCCACCTCCTCGCCGTGAATGATCTCCACAATATTTCCCAGATACATGACAGCGATCTGATGGGCAAAAGACTGGATCAGTCCCAGATCATGGGCGATAAATCCGATGGCAATATTTTTTTCTTTCTGCAGCCTGCAGACCAGTTGGATAATGGTTTTCTGCACAGACACATCTAAGGCGCAGGTAGCTTCATCCATGATGATCAGTTCCGGTTCCAGGGCAATAGCCCGGGCAATGGCAATTCTCTGCCGCTGCCCGCCGGACATACTGTGGGGAAAACGGTCTGCAAAGTCGCCGGGAAGGTCTACAGCTTTCAGAAGTTTCCGGGCTGTCTCCTCTTTCTGCGAAGCCTTGATCCTGCCGAAGTTCATAAGAGGCTCGCAGAGAATATCCCGGATACGCATTTTGGGATGAAAGGAACTGTTAGGATCCTGAAAAACCATCTGGATATGCTGGCGGGTCTGACGCAGTTCCTCTCCTTTCAGCTTTGTCAGATCCTTTCCCCTGAAAATAATCTCCCCTTCAGTGGGAATGTCCAACCGGACCACAAGACGCATAAATGTAGATTTTCCGCAGCCGGACTCTCCGATCAGCCCCAGAGTTTTCCCTTTGTAAAATTTCAGATTAACGTCGTTGCAGGCGGTCAGCACTCTGCCCCCTGAAGCAGGAAAACGGCGGGTTACGTGCCTTGCTTCCAGCAGCAGATTTCTTTCATCAAACATAACGCTCACCTCCCAGTGAAGGAACCGCCTCTAAAAGTTCCTGTGTATAAACGCTGCGGCCCCCTTTCAGGATCTGATCCCGACTGCCGGTATCTGCAATCTGTCCTTCTTTCATTACCAGGATCTGATCGGACATATAAGCTGCAACTCCCAAATTGTGGGTAACCATAATAATACTTGTTCCCCACTCCTCCCGCAGTTCCATCATCTGCCTTACGATCTGGGCCTGGGTAGTCACGTCCAGTGCAGAAGTAGGCTCATCTGCCAGCAATAGCTTTGGCTGAAAGGTCATAGCCATGGCAATGCCTACCCGCTGCCGCATACCGCCGGAAAGCTGGAAGGGATAAGATTTCATAATATTGTCGCTGCTTGGCAGACGCATCTGTTCAAGCATTTCCCGTCCTTTTTCCCAGGCAGCTTTCCTGCTGATCTTTTCGTGAGTGCGGATATATTCCACAAAGACACTGCCGATTTTTCTGATAGGATTCAGCATGGCGCCGGAATCCTGAAAGATCATAGACATATCTGTGCCCCGGAGATTTCTCCACTCTTCCGCTGTGTTTTCCAGCAGGGATTTTCCTTCAAACAAGATGTCCCCTTCTGTGACCTTGCCCCCTCCCGGCAGCAGGCCAAGCACAGCCCGGATCACGGTGGTTTTCCCTGAGCCGGACTCGCCTACGATAGAAGCAATCTCTCCTTTTTTAAGGGCCATACTAAAGTTTTTAACCGTAGGACGGTCTCCATAGGATATGGTAACATTTTTTATCTCAAGCATAAAATCCCCTCCTACTCATCTTTAGGATCCAGAACATCCCGAAGGGCGTCTCCCAGCAGATTAAAGACCACCACTACAATGAAAATCGCCGCTCCCGGGAAGATCATCATCCAGGAAGCATTCTGGATATACTGACGGCCTTCGTTGAGCATCAGGCCCCATTCAGGCGTAGGCGCCTTGGCGCCGAAGCCAAGGAAGGAAAGCCCTGCCAGTTCCAGCATCATGCCTCCGATATCTGTGGCGGCGGTAATGACCAAAGTGGGGATAACGTTGGGGATCATATATCTCCGCAGTATAGAAAAGGTCCTGGAACCTGTGACCACGGCGGCTGCCACATAATCCTGATTCCGGATCTTCAGCACCAGGCTCCGGGCAAGTCTGGCATATTTTGTCCAGCTTACCAAGGCTACTGCGATCACCGCATTTTTGATGCTTGCCCCCAGGACACCGGCAATGGCCATAGCGAAGACCATCCCGGGAAAAGATACCATCAGGTCTGCGATACGCATGATCACAGCATCCGCCCAGCCGCCGAAATAACCGGCCAGAATTCCCAGGACCGTCCCCAGCACAAAAATAAGAATCACTACAGAGAAGGCCGCTGCGAGACTGGTCCGGGCTCCATAGATCACCCGGGTGAAGATGTCCCGTCCCAGTTTGTCGGTTCCGAAAATATGTTCTTTGCCGGGAGGCTTTAGAGCGTCCCCCAGCACGGCCTCTGAAGGGCTGACCCCGCCTGTGATGACCGGGGCAAAAACAGCCGTAAGGATGATCAGAAGGGCGAGGAAAGCAAAGAAACAAAAGGACTTGTTTTTTATGATAAAATTTCTGATTTTCATTCTCCTCTACCTCTTTTCTTTCATTCTTGGATCAACCAGGTTATAGGAAATATCCACCAGCAGATTAACCGCCATATAGATCAGAGAAATCCATAAGACGTACCCCTGGATCAGGGGATAATCATATGCTGTTATGGCAGATACCGCCAGATTTCCCAGGCCGGGATAGGTAAAGATAACCTCCACCACAGCAGTGCCCCCCAATAGAGAGCCGAGGGACAGTCCCAGCATGGTCAGCAGAGGCAGCAGGGAATTGGGAAATACATTAATCCACAGGATTTTCCATTCCTTTACTCCTCTGGCTCTTGCTCCCACGACATAATCCTGGCTCAGCTCCTCCAGAATCGCCGTACGTACCTGGCGGGTATACTTGGCAGACATGGCAAACGCAAGGGTGACTGCCGGAAGTATCATACTTTGAAAGTCCCCTCCCGAACAAACTACAGGCAGAAGCTTCAGACGGACGCAGAAAAACAGCATCAGCAGCAGACCTACCCAGAAATTTGGCATGGATACGCCAAAAAATGTGAGGCCCCGCAGACCGTAATCCACAAGGCTGTTCTTGTGAGTAGCCTGTATCATGCCCAGGGGAACGGCTATCACAAGCATCAGGATCAAGGAAAAAATAGACAGCTTCAGCGTAGGCCAGAGCCTATTCAAAAGTAAAGCGGAAACAGAGTTGTTATAGGCATAAGATGTGCCGAAGTCTCCATGAAGACATCCTGTCAGCCAGTCAAAATACTGGACCAGTACAGGCCGGTTCAGACCCATAGCCTCCCGTGTCTGCTGGATGACCTCTTCGCTTGGTACAACTCCGGAAGCCGCATACATGGTGCGCACCGGATCGCCAGGTGCCAGGTAAGTGATCAAAAATGACAAAAAACTGATTCCCAAGGCTACAAGGATCATCTGGATCAGTCTTTTTCCTAAGTATTTTGCAGTCAAAATTTTCTCTCCTTTCTGCACAGGCATCGCCTGGAGCGGACAATCTGCATTTCCCGAAAAAGCTATGCTTTTCCGGGAAAACTGAAATACCCTCATCAAGACTGGGCCGCAGGATATATTTCATTGGTAAGCCAGTAATAATCTGCCGTATGGATCGCTGCGCCGCCGATAGTAACGTTTCTGGAGATCATAGAGCTGTTATAATAGCCGTGAACCACCACAGCCGCATCATCAAGAAGGATCTGCTGCATCCTCTGGATAATGTCACGGCGCTCGTCTTCATCAAAAGTAGTACTCAGCTGATTGTATAATTCATCATATTCATCATTCTGATAGCCGCAGTAATCAGAGCCTGAGTCAGAACACCACGCAGCCAGATATTCTGTAGGATCTCCGGTGCCTACTGTGGTCCAATTGGATCCGTTTAAGTCAAAATCCCCGGACTGGTAGCTGTCCCACTGGCGGGCAGAATCCCCCAGTTCCAGATCAACCCCGATGCCGATTTCCGCAAGCTGCTGTTGAATGGCTTCTGCAAAATCATCCAGGCAGCGGTTGGAATAGGTCACATAATGGAGGACCACTTCCTGTCCGTCCAGCTCCCGGGTTCCGTCACCGTTAGTATCCACAATTCCCGCTTCATCCAGAAGCTGTATTGCCGCCTCCTGGTCATAGGGATAAGGATCCGTCAGATTCTCATATCCATAGTCCAGATTGGAAGGCAGGACCGAATAGCCGGAAGTATACAATCCGCCTACTGTAACAGAACACATGGTCTCGTCGTCCAGAGCCATCAGCACTGCTTCACGGAGGGTCTTATTGGACAGCAGCCTGCCTTCGGCCATATTCATGTGAGCCAGGCCGGTGCGGACACTGCTGGCAATGGTAACGGTAAATTCAGGGTTCTCCCGAAGAGTATTCAGGTCACTGATATTTGTCACGTTTTCAGCCAGATCCAGCTGGCCGGACTGAAGGGCCATAGCCTTTGCAGAGGCATCTCCCATATACAGCAGCTCGACAGATTCAAAAGGAACCTCACCGTCCCAGTAATATTCATTGGCTGCCATGGTATAGCCCACCTCTTCCTGAAAATCAGCGGCCACATAGGGGCCGGTTCCGATGGGACTGTGATCATAATCTGTGGTATGTTCCACGTCCAGAATAGCCATAACCGGATAAGCCAGGTTTTTGGTCAGATCTACATACGGGATTGTGGTCCGGATGGTCAGATTTCCCGTCTCATTGTCGGCAATGATCTCTGCATCTGTTTCCAGATAAACCTGGGGAGCCGATGAGCCATTGGGGCCTTCTTCAAATAACCGTTCAAAACTTGCTTTCACAGCTTCCGGAGTCAGGTCGCAGCCGTCAGAAAACTTCACGCCTTCCCGGATATGAAACACCCATTCTGTATGATCATCATTAACTGTATAAGTATCGCACAGGGTATTGACCACATTCATAGAGTTGTCGAATTTAAACAGACACTCTCCCACCCCATAGCGGGAAAGATTCCAGGCACAATTTATTTCTGCGGCAGGATCAAGGCCGCCGCCGCTGTAGTTCTGTATCCCGAAGGTCATCGACCTGCCCCCGGAACTGTCCTGTTCTGTTTCATAGGCTTCCTGGTTCACTTCATCCTCCCGGTTTCCCGAACCGGTTCCCGGGATGCTTGCAGATTCTGTACTTTCTCCCCAGCATCCGGTCATACTGGCGGCGGTCAGTAGGGAGAGCAGCAGGAATGAGAATACTTTTTTCATTTTCATACGCTTATACCTCTTCTTTCTTTTGCAGTTTCATCCAATCTGGCGATTCTCTGCCCCTACCTCTCACACCACAAAACAAAAAAAGACCGTAACACACAGTTACGGTCTGCAGGATATCACATAAAGAGCAACAGAGATATGAAAATACAGAAAAGTACAGAATCCCTGCTGTCGGTTCATTAATGAGCACTCCCATCGTCCGTAAGAAGCTCAAGGTAAAAGGATAAGCAGGTCTCCTGACTTATGCTCAACGCTCGCCGTGCCTTCCCAAGGCCTGAACCTCAGTGACATCATACGGTCTGCTCACAATCACAGTGACGGGATCGTTTCGGATTCTCACCGAATTCCCATTTAATCCATCTCTGGAACTTTTCCTCTGGCATATGTGGCCAAATTATGAATTTGTCGTTTATAACCATAGCACTGTCCTATCTGACTGTCAAGCTTTTTCCCGGCAAAGCAAAAAGTTCCTGATTTTCTTTTATTTTTGTTGACAAACTGGTGTTTTTGCACATATAATATTTTTAATAACTTTTTCACATGTATAAAATGCAGTGACAAGGAGGAGTACATAATCGCCGGATGTTCAGAGAAAAGACGGCTGGTGGAAGTCTTTGTGAAGGGATTATGGAAGGTAGCCTTCGAGCAGTGGACCGAACCATGATATACCAAGTATCATGCAGTAGACTCCAACGTAATTTCCACGTTACAGGAAAGCAGTATAGTTTCTTCTGTACTGGCTGAGTGCAGAGAGTGATTCTCTGAAATTAGGTGGTAACACGGATCAATTCGCCCTAAGCTTTATGCTTAGGGCATTTTTATTCTGAAGGAAATTTTTTCGGGTTTTCCTATAGGATAAATAGCAGAAGGCGTTCTTGAAAAAAGAGACAGGAGCTTCCTGTATAATACAAATATAGGGAATTCCACGAAAGGTGGTTGAGAAAAAAAGATACCTCAGAGTAAAATAAGATTTGCTGACTTTGCTGGTTAGTACAAATCCTATA
>NZ_NFIF01000022.1:0-60600 GCF_002161645.1 Blautia sp. An46
GGATTTGGTCTTTTGCTACTGCCATAAATAAACTCCTTTTCGATAAGAATTGTCATATCTGTAATTCTTACCAAAAAGGAGCCAGGTTTTACCAAAGCCACAAAGTTTTTTACACTACCTTCCTGAATCCTTCCTTTTTCCGTCTATATTTTTCTTCCCGCGAACAACGAGCCAGGCAGATATGCTTACATGTCCATTTGACTATTTTACCAGATATACATCTGCGTAATTTACACCAAGAGCATTGGCTCTGTCATGGTCATTTACATAGATATCAATACGGTTGCCTTTAATAGCGCCGCCGCAGTCCTCTGCGGTAAACACATGACCGTTGATGATCACCTGTGTGCCATATGGTATCACATTTGGATCTACAGCAATAGTCTGGCCCTCCACTACAGGTGTTCCCGTAGCGGTAATTCCTGTCTCTACATCACAGCAGATCTCGCAGGAACAGTAATAGGTCAGTTTGTAATTGCCCAGATAATCTCCATACATATCTTCTGTGGCATTTACTTCTGCAATATCACCGCTGGAATATACATAGCTGGTATCATCCAGGACCCTTGTTGCCCACACTGCATTTGCTGTATTCAGGTTTCCCTGTACAATGCCGTATTTTGAACCCATTGCCTCAACAGTCTTGCCGTTTCCGGCATAAATTACTACATGGTAAACATATCCGTCTTTTGCATAAAAGATTAAATCTCCCGGCTGGGCATCTTCCACCGGGATCTTAGTGCCGTACTGGGCCTGATCTGCCGCAACCCTTGGAAGTTCCACTCCATATTCTTTATAAATACTCTGAACAAAACCTGAGCAGTCCGCCCCTTCTGTAAGGCTTGTACCGCCCCACACATATGGATTCCCAATAAACTGAGAGGCAAACTCTACAACAGAGCTTCTCACTTCTCCTCCGGGAACTCCGGACTTCACAGAAGTGAGGGTATAGTAGCAGGCCTGATTCTCACTGGGCTCCACAAGCTTGTTTGCTGTTGTATAGTTTTCTTCTCCTGTCTGCTCTACAGCAGCCTTTACAGCTTCATCATAGACGATATACTGTCTGCTTACAAAGCCACGGACATCTCCAGATTCTATGTACACCCAATCCTGATCTTTATCTGCAAGGATATAGCAGAGACTTCCCTGAGGAAGTGTACCTATGATCCTGGTATCTGTGCCTTTTCCCTCTCTTACATTCAGAAGACTTGCAGTGGTCACTGCATAATCCTTATCCACAACTGTCTGATTTACTGTAGCTCTCAGATAGAGGAAAGCACTGTTTTCCATCCATGGCACCAGTTCCTGGGCCATAGGTGCTGTTCCTTCAATTCCTGTATATTCTGTTCCCTCATCCTCTGCTTTTTTCTTCGCTTGCTCCTGATATTTGGTAAGAAGCTCCTGAGCTTCATCACCGGTCTTTACCTGCTCTGTCTGAACAAACCCTCTTACTCTGCCAGACTCTACATAAAGCCATCCATCTTCTTCCTTCAGGATATAGCACAATCCGTCTTTTGACAGGCTACCAATACTTCTAGACTCCTGGGACATTTCTTCTTTAATCTCAATATTATTAACAGCAAAGGCATATTTTCTGGCTACTGTCCAGAATCGGAAGTCCTCCACGATTACCGGCAGCTCCACAATCTGCTGATTGGCTACAAGCTCTTCATTTGTAGAAGGCGCCTCCTCACTTACTGCTTCAATCTGAGGAGAGCCATTTTCCAGAAGGATCACATAACCATTTTCATCCAGGACATACTGATATCCTTCCGGCAGTGCATAGCCAGTTCTGGCCTCATAGGCTTCTGGAGTTTCATTCTGTGGCTCCTCCTGGACAGGTTCTTCCGGTATGTCTGTTCCCTCTTCTGGAGTTTCGGTTTCTCCTCCTTCTTCCGGAGTCTCGGTTCCTTCTCCCTCGCCTGGAGTTTCTGCTTCTCCTCCTTCTTCTGGAGTCTCGGTTCCTTCTCCCTCACTTAAAGTTTCAGCTTCTCCTTCTTCAGGGGCTTCCTGTTCAGTCTGCACATCAGCCTCAATCACTGGAGAGCCATCTTCCTGAATGATCACATAACCATTTCCGTCTAATATGTAATGATATCCACCTTCCAGGACATACCCTGTCTCAGCCTCATATGCTTCCGGTGTCAGCTGGTCTCCCGGAGCCGCTGCCCAAACATTTCCCGGAACTGCCATGGACACTGCAACGGAGAGAGCAAGCACTTTCTTTAGTTCTTTAAATTTCAATTTCCATTACCTCCCGCCATTCGCCTACAAAATCTCAATTCCTGCTTCTTCGCATACCTTTATCGTTTTCTCATCCCAAATGGAGGACTGTACTTCTCCTATATGGGCTTTTTTCAAAAGCAGCATACAGATCCTGGACTGGCCGATTCCTCCGCCGATGGTCAGAGGAAGTTTTCCCTCTAGAAGCATTTTGTGGAAAGGAAGTTTTCTCCTTTCATCGCAGCCGGCTTTGGTGAGCTGCTCATCCAGGGATTTTTCGTCTACACGGATACCCATAGATGAAATTTCCAGAGCACACTGCAGAGGCTCATGCCAGAACAGCAGATCTCCATTTAACTTCCAGTCATCATAGTCCGGCGCCCGTCCATCATGCTTTTCTCCGGAAGCCAATAAATCTCCAATCTGCATAATAAAAGCAGTTTTATGTTCTTTTACATAAAGGTTCTCCCTTTCCTTTGGAGAAACCTCTGGATACATATCCTCCAATTCCTGAGATGTAATAAAAGAGACCTCTCGACAAAGTTCAGTATCCAGGTTTTCATACTGATATTTTACTTCGTCCAAAGCATTACAGATAGCCCCTGCAATACGGTTTACTGTATTCTTCAGATATTCCAGGTTTCTGTCTTCCCTTGTGATAATTTTTTCCCAGTCCCACTGGTCTACATAGACTGAATGAAGATTATCCAGCTCTTCATCTCTGCGGATAGCATTCATATCTGTAAGAAGGCCTTTTCCTACATGGAAGTCATAACGGTACAGGGCCATACGTTTCCATTTTGCCAGAGAATGTACTACCTGAGCCTGGGTTCCCGCATCCGGGATATCAAAGGTAACAGGTCTTTCCACACCATTCAGGTCATCGTTTAATCCAGAAGCCGGATCAACAAAAAGAGGCGCAGTTACTCGCTTTAATTTTAAAGCCATGCACAGTTTCTTTTCCATAAGATGCTTGATCGTCCCTATGGCCTCCTGAGTCTCATAGCTGGACAAACAGGAACGATAGTTTTCCGGTATTATCACATTGCTCATATTTTCTCCTCCCATCACCGGCAATATATCTTAACAACTAATCAATAAATTCTATTTCGCTGCTGTAAAATAGCAAAATTCTGATTACTATTTTAGTACAAAACCATTTGTATGTAAATATAAAGTTTTTCTTATGTTTGAACTTCCCAGGGAAATATGATATCCTATTATAAATACACTTTTGGAAGGAGCGATTATCATGAAGATACATGAATCGGCGGAAAACTACCTGGAAACCATCTTAGTAATCGGGAACCGCAAGCCCCAGGTACGTTCTATTGATATTGCCAATGAACTGAATTTTTCCAAGCCCAGTGTCAGTGTGGCCATGAAAAATCTCCGTCTGAACGGATATATTCAAATGGATCATGAGGGATTTATTACCCTTACTCCCTCCGGCAAGGCAATCGCTGATAAAATATATGAGCGTCATCGTCTTCTCAGTTCCTGGCTTGAACAGCTGGGCGTAGATCCCAAAACTGCTGCTGAAGATGCCTGTAGAATGGAGCACGTTATAAGCTCTGAAAGTTTTGAGGCTATTAAAAAGCACACTCATCTCATGGAAGAAAAAATGCAGTCTGCCAAAGAAGCATAGCTGCTTCTTCATATACTGCACATCTGGCCTGCCTGCCAACAGAAAACCGTTCCGTAAAATCCTGATATTATCTGAATTTTACGGAACGGTTTTTTATGACTCCACTTCTTTTTCCTGTTGGATTTTTTCCAGCTGATCAGCAATTTTTTTCTTTATGCCGTTCATTTCCTGATAGGTGGCTGCAAGTTTCTGCTGAGTTTTATTCAGTACATTCACATATTCTGCAATCTTGTACTGTACTTCAGACACAGCACTGCGTACGCCTTCATAGTCTGCCCTGCTGCCTATATTTCCTTCTGCTTTCTCCAGTTTTTCCCGGAGGACCTTGTTTTCTTCCCGAAGGCGAAGGATTTCTCTGGCCAGTTTGTCTTTAATGGCATTCTTCATCTGTTCTGCTTTCAGATATTCCTGCTGGGTAAATTTCTGCTTTTCTTCTGCCATAGTCAGGGCATCCTGAAGACGGCTGTTTTCCCTGGCCAATCCTTCCAGGCGCTTATCCTGGTCCTCTGCCAAAGCTGCGCTGTTTTCTTCCTCCTGCCTGAGCAGCTCTTCCAGTTCCTGAATGCGGCTCTGATATCTCTTTGTTTCCTCTTCATGGGCACGGCTCATCTGCGACAGCTTGTCATTCATGTTTTCTACATATTCCAGTACATCATCTTTTTTGTAACCGCCTACTGCGGTCCTGAATTCCAGTTCTTCTCCCATTATCTATTCTCCCCTTTCTTCCCTTCACTGCCAGCTTTCTCCGCTGGAGTGATTCCTTATCCAGTCATCTCTTAAAGCTCCATAAAGTTCTGCATTTGTGGCTGCCTGATAAGGCAATGCCCAAAAAATTCCCAGAAGGCCGCATGTAAAGGCAGATCCGATCCACCAGCCTAAAAAAGAAAGATCCAGTCCGAAAGCTTCCAATTTCTGTCCCATCATCATTTCTTTACTGATAGCAAAGGCATCTGTACTGCTGATATCCGGCTGTTCCGCCAGAATATAGGGGACCATCCTGTACTCATAGCTCTTTACAATCCCCGGAATGATCAGAAGCAGCGTCCACAAAAATGTGAACAGATTTCTAAGAAACATTACAAGCACTACATTTCCATAATGGCCGGACTGAAACCCAAAAAGGATCTTGGAAACCCCTGCCTGATAATCCCTGTTCTCTACATAAAACCTGCAGGCTCCCATTTCCAGTACCGAAAACACCAGAATCTGTACTAAAATGACCACTGCCCCGGGGATAAGAAACCATAAGGCAAATGTAGTATCCTCCAACCATCTTTCTATGCTGACAGACCCTCCGGTCCCGGTTATCAGACCAACGATCAGGCTCACCAGCACACAGTTCCCGTAGTTCCTGCGAAATTTTTCTTTTCCGTCTGCTTTCAGACCCGCTCTGTTCCAGTACATACGACCCCCTCCTCTCAAATCATATATTACTGTTTTATTCTAACATGTATTCTACCGGTATAAAAGTGAATTTTTTATTACATAGAAAAACATCATTTCTTCTTAGCTGTTATTATCATAAAATTTTTCCAAAATATTTTTTAATTTTATCTTGACATTTCAAATTTTATCCCTTATAATCATTACTGTTGCTAAGGACAGCAACGAATTTCATATGTGCGTTTAGCTCAGCTGGATAGAGCGTTTGACTACGGATCAAAAGGCCGGGGGTTCGAATCCTCTAACGCACGGTATCAACCCTTATGTCTCAGGACATAGGGGTTTTTGTTTTATCAGAAAACCATTTATGAAAGGAGTTCCATATGCTTACATCAACTCAGCTTCGGCAGCAGCTTTCCTCCATAAACAGAAAAAGCTATCCTGCATATAAAAGTTTAAAAGGCATCTATCAATTTCCTGACTATCTTTTATCTATTGACCATGTACAGGGCGACCCTTTTGCCTCTCCTTCCCACGTAAGTATTTATGTTTCCAGAAAAAGAGCAGCTTTTCCGGAATTCTGTTTTTCATCTTCTCCGGCCAGGATTGCTGTTCAGGACCTGCTCACACGTAAATTTGAAGAGCAAATTTCCGCTTACAGTTTCCGGGCAAAAGGTTCCGGCAAAAGCGGTCTCATCTCTATTACCCACTGTGGACAGGAAATTCTGGAACGGACGGCCTGTCAGGTTACCGATAAGGAAATCATTGTCCGCTTTACTGTCGGCTTCCCTGCAAATGGCAGGACAATCAACGCACCAGAGCTTGAAAAAATCCTGTTTGACTTTCTTCCCCGCTGCGTGCAGAAAAGCCTGTACTATAAAAATATTTCTTCAAAAAACGTAGAGGAGACTGTATTTCTCGCAGAAGATCAGGAATATATCCGCAAAGAACTTCCCAAAAGAAATCTGGCTGCTTTTGTGGCTGATCACTCCATTCTTCCCAGACAGAGCGGTATTTCTCAGAAACCCTTGAAAGGAAGTATCCCCTTTCTTTCCCCGGAAACACTCCAGATAGAAATGAAGCTTCCCCACAAAGGTATAATCCGTGGAATGGGAATCCCAAATGGCATCACTCTTATTGCCGGAGGAGGGTATCATGGAAAGTCCACACTTCTGAACGCCTTAGAAAGAGGCGTTTATAATCATATTGCAGGAGATGGGAGAGAATACGTGATCACGGAACCTTCTGCACTGAAGCTTCGTTCTGAAGACGGGCGTTTTATCAAAGATGTGGATATTTCTCTATTTATCAATGATCTGCCTAATAAAAAGGATACCCGTTGCTTCTCAACTCTGGATGCCAGCGGAAGCACCTCTCAGGCCGCCGGAATTGTAGAAGGAATGGAAGCTGGAACTAAGCTCCTGCTTCTGGATGAAGATACCTCTGCCACCAATTTCATGGTCCGGGATACTTTTATGCAGGAAGTGATAAGCAGAGATAAAGAACCCATCACTCCATTTCTGGAAAGAGCAAGGGACCTATATGAAAAGGCTGGCATTTCCACTATCCTGGTAGCAGGAAGTTCAGGTGCTTTTTTCCATATTGCAGATACGGTAATCCAGATGGACAGCTACCGGACTCTGGACATTACAGAAAAAGTTAAAAATCTGTGCAGAAAGTATCCCCTATCTTTCTCCCATGTTCCGGCTTTTGCCATGCCGAATTTTAATAGAGTCATGACAGCGCCTCCGGTGAAAGGAGACGGATACAAAGAGTTAAAGCTGAAAGTTCATGGAAAAGATTCTTTCTCTCTGGGTAAAGAAACCATAGATTTAAGATATATCGAACAGATTGCCGATTCAGAACAGACCGCCGCACTGGGACAGCTGCTGAAATATGCCAGGGAACACCTTTTAGATAATAAGCGAAGTCTTTCTCAGGTAATTTCCCTTCTGGAAAAGACGCTGGATGAAAAAGGACTGGCCGGTATCTGCTCTTCCTCTTATATCCCCTGTGGTCTGGCAATGCCCCGGAAGCAGGAGATTTATTCTTGTTTTAATCGTTATCGAAGATAATGCCGGGGAACTTTTTATTGTCATGAGTAAAAAGGCCGCTGTATTTGTGCAGACTTTCCTCTATACGGTGTCTGCATAAACACAGCGGTCCCTCTTTATTCTGAGACTTTCTAAGCTTCTGCTTTCTTCAAAATTCCTACTCCAATAGGATAAGGCCCTGTATGGACTCCAATGGTAGCGCCTATCCGCATCTGCGGCCAGTTTTCTGACGGGTAGCCTCTTTCTGCCAGCTTCTGACCCAGATAGTCTTTAAAGGTCTTGTACTCCGGAACATCCAGACCTACGCCTGTGACCAGATGATACTCCTCAAGATTTATTTTTTTCTTTTCCAGATACTCGACAAACATATCTGCTACCTTGAACAAGGATTTCTTTCTGCCTCTGCAAAGCTCTGTAGAACCCAGTTCCCCGTCATAATACTGGAGCAAAGGTTTTATATTCAGCATACTCCCGGCCAGAGAAGCCGCCTTTCCGATCCTTCCTCCATGTTCCAGATATTTCAGATCCTTTGTGGTAAAAAAGATATGTCCTGTATTTCTGATCTTCTCCAGGGCTTTTACTGCCGTTTTCAGATCCAGTCCCTTATTCCTGAGCCTGACCGCTTCTTTCACAAAAAGCCCCTGAGCCGCAGTTACCAGCTGAGAATCCATCACATAGATTTCTGCCTCAGGATGCTCTTCCAACAGTTCCTCCCTGGCATTTATTGCAGACTGCATAGAGCCGCTGAATTTCTTTGTCAGGCAGACGCACAGTACCGGCGTACTGGTTTCTACAAAGGGAAGAAAGGCATCCATATAATCCTGTACAGAAGGCATAGATGTCTTGGGATAGCAGTCCTGATTATCTGCCATTTCCTGATAAAAGTCCGTAATGGCTATATCCTTTCCTTCTCTCAGATAATTTTCCCCATCAAAGGATACATAAAAAGATACGATGGAGACCTTCTCCTGCTCCGTATACTGAAGAGACAGGTCACAGGAGCTGTCGCTGACAATACCAAATTTCATTTTTCATCCGTCCTTGTCTTTCTTTTTAATATCTGTTATCATCTACAGTAAATGTTACAATTGTAACACTTTATTTTCTGAAAAACAATATTTAAAATCTCAACTGTTACAAAAAGGAGAATTTTGTTCATGAATACTTCATCGAAAAATCCTTCCAAAGAGTTTACAAAAAACTGTATAATGGATGCCCTTCTCCAACTTATGCACACCAAAGAATATGAGCAGATTTCTATCTCTGAACTAACTCAGAAAGCCGGGGTTTCCCGGATGTCTTATTACCGCAACTACAACTGCAAAGACAGTATACTGATTGATTATATGCACCGGATTTTAAAAGAGTACGCAGAGGAGTTAAAAGGTCCTTCTTTTCGTTCAGATTTCCAGACCTACGACCATATCCTGCGAAGTCTGAAATATCTTGAAAAATACAAAGATTACGTGCTGTGCCTGAAAAAGGCCAACCGCTCGGAAATCCTCCTTCAGGGATTGGATCTATATATGCTTTATGTAACAGAATCTCTGGAAAAATCAGCTCTGGAAAAATACGATCTCTACTACTATTCCGGAGCTCTTTACAACATTTTCATGCATTGGATCGAAGACGACATGAAAGAAGACATCCAGGTTATCGCCTCTATTATATATGAACATGTGCGGCATAACCGTTTCAATGACAGACAAAGGAGGTAATCCTCTTAGCAAAATCAAAAATGCTTCAAGCCTTCCTTGCAACGGCTTGAAGCACACTGTAGTGTAATGGGCGATGGTGGATTCGAACCACCGAAGGCTTTGCCAGCAGATTTACAGTCTGTCCCCTTTGGCCACTCGGGAAATCGCCCCTAAATTTTCAGTTCTCACAAATTATAGCATACCCTGACCGAATTGCAAGTGTTTTTTTCATTTCTTTCAAAGACTGCAAAAGGAACTGTGGCATTCGTCATATATCAGTAATAACATGTATAAGTATTCTCACTTTTAACTAATGCCACAGCTCATTTAAATACCCTGCTATCTTTCTATTCTTCCTGATCCAGCACACATTTCACAATGATTGCTCCATGGGAAGGAACCTCCAGATGGATAACTCCGGCCCTGCACTCATGAATTTTCTTTACAAGACTGTATCCAAAATCTCCAGTCACCATCAGCTGTTTGAATTTACAGGTTCTGGATCTTGGAATCCCCAGTTCCCACACAGACAGCTCCACCATCTTCGTCTCATCGCTGTTATTAATGGTCACCACAGTTTTCTCCCTGTCTGTAAATCTGCCGTAACTGATCTGCTGATAATCATTTGCCAGAAATTTTACAGATCCTCTCAGCAATTCACGATTCTCCTTGTGTATCCGTATGATATCTTTATGAAAAGCGATCAGTTCCTGGTCTTCTCTTCCCCAAGGATAGGTTCTCCGATTATCCGGGTCGGTAAAACCGCAGAGTCCTGCTTCGTCTCCATAATAGATGGTAGGCGCTCCCGGCCATGTCATCTGGATTACCACAGCCTCCCGGAAGACGGCCTTGTTTATATCCTGCTGGGCAGCTTCACTTCCCAGATTTTCTACCCGTCCCACTTTATGATTGGTTCTTGTAAGGAAACGGGAGTGATCATGATTAGACAGCTCATTCATGGCAGTCATCAGCGAAGGCGCATAGAAACTGGCCATATGATATTTCATAGAGCCGATAAAACAGTCACTATTTCCCAGCATGCCCTCGTTAAATTCATCACTGTGTTTCTCCATTCCTGTCAGGAACCAGGTTACCGGCTCCATAAAAGCATCATAGTTCATCACAGTGTCCCACTGGTCTCCTTCCAGCCAGGACCTGGCTTCTCCATAATGCTCTGCAAGGATCAGAGCGTCAGGGTTAGCCTCCTTCACATTCCGACGAAATTCTCTCCAAAACTGATGATTGTACTCATTGCTGTGTCCCAGGTCTGCCGCAACGTCAAGACGCCACCCGTCCACATTATAGGGGGGAGAAACCCATTTTCTGGCAATACTCATAATATAATCATAGAGTCTGGGAGACTCTTCATAATTCAGTTTTGGCAGAGTGTCATGTCCCCACCAACCGTCGTAGAACTGGTTATAGGGCCAGCTATACTCATTGTGAAAGCGGAAAAAAGTACGGTAAGGACTGTCCTGAGATATATAAGCCCCCTTCTCATATCCTGTCTGATTCTCGTAAATCTGCTCTCTGTCCAGCCATTTATTAAATGAGCCGCAATGATTAAATACTCCATCCAGGATTACTTTCATGCCCCTCTTATGGATTTCTTCCACAAGACAGACAAAAAAAGCATTGCTGGCTTCTAGATTTACTTTGTCTGTAACTCGTTCTATATATTTGGTAGCATGGGCATTTTCCATATCCCCATCGGTCAGGACCTCTCCCCCGTCTTTCACGATTTTTCCATAATGAGGGTCTATATAATCATAATCCTGGCTGTCATACTTATGATTGGAAGGAGATACAAACAAAGGATTAAAATAGATCACATCCACACCCAATTCTTTCAGATAGTCCAGTTTATCCAGAACTCCCTGGAGATCTCCTCCGTAAAAATCCCGGACATCCATAGCCTGAGGAGGACGGTTCCAGTCCTCTACCTTTTTTACATGTTCATCAATATATGCATACTCACCTGACACCACATCATTAGACGGGTCCCCGTTGCGGAATCTGTCTACAAAGATCTGATACATCACTGCTCCCTTTGCCCAGTCAGGAGTCTTAAATCCCGGAACAATACCAAAACAGTAGTGGTCGTCAATCTCTCTGGTCACTCCAATCTGGTTATAATAGCAATGAATTTTTCCGGAAATAATCTCAAAATAGTAACGGATAGTCTCATTTCCAAGTTTCACATCCGTCCCATAATAGTCAAATCCGTCTTTTGAGTTAAGCCATTTCATAGGCTGTCTAACATCATCATATACCAGAAAAACAAAGTCCACATTGTTTTTCTTTGTGCGGATACGGATATTCACTGTGTCCCCGGCTTCCGGTTCTGCCGGGGTCCTGTAATTTTCCGTTTCATCGCTGAACACCGCACGTTTATTAAAAGTAGGCCTCATATTGGTCACATATTCCTGAATCTTCCTTGCATCCGTAAGATTTTCGTAATTCATACTGCATCCTCTCCATCTTTTAGCAAAACCTATAAGTGTTTCCTGCTTTGCTGAATTACTTCATATTATTATATGTTACTATTCTATCCCACCGAGTCCATATATACAACTACTTTTTCCACGGATTTTTCGTACATTTTTTAGGTCAGTTTACAAGGAACTACACGCAGACCGTGAAACGGGCTGCTGACAACAAACGGCGCTATGCTCCCGGCTGGGTGCATAGCACCTGTTTGTTGCGGGGGTTTCCAAAGGGGGCAGCGCCCCATTTGGCACACGACTTTGCGGAGCAAAGTGTAGTGTGTTATACGCTCTGTCGGCGTTGCCCTGAAAATACCGTTGCCGCCGGGGAGGGCAAGGGCATTTGACGCGGCAGGAAAGCAGGGCTTTGTTTGGGGCTGGTAAGCCGGAAACAAAGGGCTGATTTCAGCAGCAGACAGGGCGTATTATGAAAGCCCCCGTCCCTCGTCCTCCGCCCCCGGTCTATGGGACAAAAAGTCCCAAAGCTCTGGACACCGTGACCAGATGTGTGGCCACACTCCGGGAAAAGTAGCAGGACGGCAGGAAACCGTCAAGGCTGAAATGAATGGGCTGACGCCCGGCCTTGACCGTTCCCCGCCGCCCCGCTGGATGGGTGGACAAGGTGGCCAATCCCTAAAAGTGTTTGGCCGCACTCGTTCATTTTGGGGCCTTTCTTCTCCCAAAATTGAAATGGGCGGGAAAGCCCTAAAATGGCTTTCCCGCCTTGATTACCCATTAGCAAAGACGGGCGAGACTGTCAACGGCGGCGCTGAAAGCGCCGTTCATCTTGACCGTTGACTGGCTCGCCTGGCTTTGCTACTGCCCGTAAGAGATGGAAAAACAAGATGGAAAACAAGGTTAAAAATGGTTGACAAGTCTATCGGATGTGTGTTATACTGTGCGACAGTTTGAGATTGGAAGGAGGCTTACGTGTGTTAATTTGTGTACGCTAATAAGCAATAAAAAGTAGAAGTACCTTTCCACATGATGGTGGGCTTTTTTTGCGTGCGTATGCAAAGGAACACGTAGGTTTGACACGAGCAGTCTTTGAACTGTATCGTGGTGTTTTTTCGTGCTTTGTTGTTATGCAGGCGTCTGCCCTCTCTGTGGGACAACGCCTGCTTTTTATTGCAGAAACAAAGGAACAATGCAATAAAAAAGGAGGTTCGCATTATGACCCAAAACAACAATTCATGGAGAAAAACTTATTTTACACTTCTTGCCGGACAAGCAATATCCTTTATTAGCAGCGGTATTTTGCAAATGGCCATTATCTTTTATTTGGTTGCGAAAACTAATTCTGCAATCATATTGACGGCGGCAACACTGATTGGATTTTTGCCGCAAGCCTGTTTAGGCCCGTTTGCAGGTGCTTTTGTTGACCGGCACAGCCGTAAAAGCGTAATGATTGGTGCGGATTTGATAATTGCCGCCGCTGGCGGTATTCTGGCGCTGGTGGCGTTTTACATGGAATTGCCCGTATGGTCTATTATGGTTGTCCTGTTAATCCGAAGTGCGGGAACTGCTTTTCATTCTCCAGCATTCAGCGCAGCAACACCTATGATTGTGCCAAAAGAGGAACTTACAAAATGCGCTGGTTACACGCAGACCATGCAAGCAGTAAGTGCGATTATCAGTCCAGCTGCCGCAGCGTTTTTATATGCTGTTTGGCCTCTTAATGCAATTATATTGTTAGATATTGTGGGTGCAATCCTTGCCTGTGTGACTGTTGCGATTTCGTCCATACCAACGCCTGAACTATGTCCAGAAACGAAAAGACAACAGTTTTTACAGGATATGAAAGAGGGGTATGTGGTATTAAAGCAAAACAGGGGCCTCTTTGCTCTGCTCTGGATTGGTGTAATTTATATGTTCTTTTATATGCCAATCAGTACGCTTTTTCCTCTCATCTGTATGTCATACTTCAAAGGAACACCGGCCCATGCCTCTGCCGCTGAAATTGCTTTTGCGGTTGGTATGCTGCTTGGCGGAGTCATTCTGAGCATTTGGGGCGGTTTTAAGAAACGGCGGTACACCATCGGTCTTTCCGTTCTCCTGATGGGCGTTAGCAATATGCTCTCCGGGCTTTTGCCGCCAGACGCATTTCTTGTCTTTGTTGTGTGCTGTACTGTTATGGGAATTTCCGCTCCATTTTACGGTGTGCAAAATGCGATTTTTCAAGAAACGGTCAAACCAGAATATCTGGGGAGAGTTTTTTCTCTACTGACAAGCGCCGCTTCCCTCGCCATGCCGTTTGGCCTTGTCATTTCCGGGCCTCTGGCGGAGCGGCTGGGAGTTGAGAAATGGTTTGTCATTTGCGGAATTGGCATTATCATCGTTGCGCTTGCCGTATTTTTACTACCCGGTTTGAGAGAGATTGACAATACGCAATAATCAACTGCACCTTTTTCTATTACTAAACAAAATGCCTGGATGGTGGTTCTGAAAAACCAGAACCGCCGTTCAGGCATTTTTTATCTTCGTCCTCTCTGCGGTTTTGGATTCTTCAGCAAGTCGGATTTTTCCGCAATCTTTTTCAGCCACTTCCGTTCTTCTACTGACAGCTTCCTAAAATTCAGCTTGAGCCGTTTGCAGATAAACGCCAAGTACGCTTGTTCCGTGTCGCTGTCCTGGCTGACGATTTCACCAGCAGTTTCCAGCATTTCTTTTAGCGGGTTATCCTCTGGGACGCTGAAAAAATCGTCCTTGTGTGTTTCCCGCAGAGCAAGGGCAATCCCGTTTATGTCCCGTTGTATCACATAGCGGCAAAACTCGTCCTCATCAATATGGGCGGTGATAAGCTGTCTTAACTGCGTATCACTCATGCCAGGATTATGCTTTTTTATAACAGTTGCGCTCATCGTGTCCACTATGGCGTTTGCACCCTGCGCCTGTTTCAGTGCCGTTCCGTTCACATAGATTTCAAGGTCAGCCATCAGCCGGGGGAAATCCGGGTGCGCCGCCAGCTCACACAGCAGGGTATTGTCTATCCTCCCGCTTTTCAGCAGGTCAATCATTTCATCACTCAAACGCAGGTCTGCAAGATCGGCGTTTGGGTGATTTTTCATTTCAGACAGCCCCAGCAGATAATCAGCGGTCACACCGTAAAACTTCGCCAGCCGGATAAGGGCATAGTGGCTGATGTCCTTGAAGTCTTCCGTTTCGTAACTGCCCAGCGCAGACTTGGAAAGCCCGGTCTGCTCCGCAAGCTGCCCCAGCGTCAAGCCACGCTCCACACGTAGGTCTTTTAATCGCTCTTGTATGGATAAAGACATATTCACCCTCCTTGCTAGCTCAACGAAAGAGAAGCCGTTATGCTATGTACTATGCTCATAGCATAACGGCATAGGCATTTACAGTTTTATTTTACCATTTGCTACATCTTCACGAAATTTATCAACAAGCTTCGCTGTCAGCTTGGATTTACCGTAGTGTTCAAGTACAAAAGTACGATAACTTTTTCCATCTACAAGCACATCACTTTTTCTGGTCAACAACCAATTTCCGTTACCTCCTCCCTGTTCTCTAATATTCCAGTCTTTCCCATATCTTTTATAGATTTCATCTTTTTTACCTTGAACAGACATTGATTCGCTTGGAATATAAACAATTTGCATAATAGCTCCTCCTTTATTTTGTGCAAGAAGACCAGAAACCTGAATTTGTCTTTTATCTTTTTTTGATTATATCACAAATCCGAGAGCGTGGAAATAGGGAGTTTTTCAGGCTGATTTCCTACCTCTTGGATATACGGCACAGGCGGTCAAAAAGGTGTAGACTTGGGATAGTTCATCGATGGACAAGCACCTTGGAAACAGAACACGCCAAAGAAAACGGAGGGACGCATGAGCAAAAGACCCTATCAACACCTGCCGCCGCTGGAACACAGGCCGGACGGCTCCCCCTACCGCATAACCCCGCCCCAGAAGAGACGAGCCAGCGGCCTGATACGCCGGGAGTGCTGCAACTGCGAGGACGGAAACTGCCTTGCGCTGGACGATGGCGACACCTGCGCCTGTCCGCAGATGATTTCGTTCTCCGTCTGCTGCAAGTGGTTCCGCTGGGCGGTCTTGCCGCTGGACAGGACGCTGGAAGCGGAGATTTACCGGGACAGGGACTTGAAACGCTGTGCGGAGTGCGGCGGTGTGTTCGTCCCGAAGTCCAACCGGGGCAAATACTGCCCGGACTGCGCCGCCAGAGTTCACAGGCGGCAGAAAACAGAAAGTGAACGGAAAAGGAGGTCTGCTGTGGACAGTTAAGAGCGGGAAAAGCCTTGATTTGCAAGGCTCCGCAAGCCCTCAACCGGGGCGGCTGGTATCATTTATCATTCGCCCCGGAAAACGGGCCTCTAACCGTCCACAAAACACGCTATGACAAACACGATTTATATTCACCAGCCGGAAAAGGCGTTCAGTTTCACCCGGCTCCCCAATTTCCTTTTTGAAGCACCCACATTCCAGCCCTTGAGCAACGAAGCGAAGGTGCTGTATGCCTTTGTCCTGCGCCGGGCGGAGTTGTCCCGGAAGAACGGCTGGGCGGACGAGTACGGGCGGGTCTACCTGTACTACCCCATCTGCGAGGTGGTCGCTTTGCTCCGCTGCGGGCGGCAGAAAGCGGTCAACACCCTGCGGGAGTTGCAGTATGCGGGGCTGGTGGAAATCCAGAAACAGGGCTGTGGAAAACCCAACCGCATTTACCCGAAATCCTATGAAGCGGTTCCAAACACCGACTTCAAGAAATCCGGTTATGGTACGCCGGAGGGCTGAAAACCGTACTTGGCGAGTACGAAAATCAATCCTCTTGAAGTACGGAAATCTGACGGTATATAGAAATACAGAGATTAAAACCATCTATTTACATTCATTCCATTCCAATCCTATCAGAGATATTTTCGGCGGGAAAACCCGCCGGAAAGGAATGGAATGGGGAAAGGAGTTCAATGGCACAACACGCAATTTTGCGATTTGAGAAGCACAAGGGCCACCCGGCGGGGCCGCTGGAAGCCCACCATGAACGGAAAAAGGAGCAGTACGCCAGCAACCCGGACATTGACACCAGCCGGAGCAAGTACAATTTCCACATCGTCAAGCCGGATGGCCGCTACTACCATTTCATTCAGAGCCGCATCGAGCAGGCCAGATGCCGCACCCGCAAGGACAGCACTCGGTTTGTGGACACGCTGATTACCGCCAGCCCGGAGTTTTTCAAGGGCAAGTCCCCAAAGGAGATAGCGGCCTACTTCCAGAGGGCGGCGGACTTCCTCATTGACCGGGTGGGCCGGGAGAACATCGTTTCGGCTATGGTACACATGGATGAAAAAACGCCCCATCTGCACTTGGTCTTTGTGCCGCTGACAAAGGACAACCGCCTGTGCGCCAAAGAAATTATCGGCAACCGGGCCAATCTGACGAAGTGGCAGGACGATTTTCACGCCTGTATGGTGGAGCAGTACCCCGACCTGGAGCGTGGGGAAAGCGCCAGCAAGACGGGCCGGAAGCATATCCCCACCCGGCTGTTCAAACAGGCGGTCAACCTCTCCAAACAGGCGAGGGCCATTGAAGCGGTTCTCTCCGGCATTACCCCGCTGAACGCCGGAAAGAAGAAAGAGGAAGCCCTCTCCATGCTGAAAAAGTGGTTTCCGCAGATGGAGAACTTCTCCGGGCAACTGAAAAAATACAAGGTCACAATCAATGACTTGTTAGCGGAAAATGAAAAGCTGGAAGTCAGGGCAAAGGCCAGCGAAAAAGGCAAGATGAATGACACGATGGAACGGGCGAAGTTAAAAAGCGAACTGGACGATATGCGGCGGCTGGTTGACCGTATCCCGCCGGAGATTTTAGCGGAACTGAAACGGCAACAGCGGCAGCATGGAAAGGAAAGGTGATCTTATAAGTAATATCAGATACAAAAAGGAAATCGAAATCGTGACTTTTCAGGGAAAGGAAATCACACTGGAAAATCTCTCCCCGGTGTTCACGCCGGAACAGGAAGCAGCCAAACGCCGGGAACTGGAACAGCAGCTTTATGAGGTGTTCCGCAAGTACGCCGACAAGCGGGAGAGTGAGGAAGCCGGGACATAAGGTTTTCCAAACCCATCATTGATTTGCGGGGCTGCTGGCGGTATAATAGAACTGTCAGCAGCTCCGTTTCTTTTTTAAGAAAAGGAGCGACAATATGAACAATCGGATAGACGCAATCTATGCAAGACAATCGGTAGACAAAAAGGACAGCATTTCCATTGAAAGCCAGATTGAATTTTGCAAATACGAGTTGAAAGGCGGTAACTGCAAGGAATACACAGACAAAGGGTACAGCGGCAAGAACACAGACCGTCCGAAGTTTCAAGAACTGGTGCGGGACATCAAGCGGGGCTTGATTGCAAAGGTCGTGGTTTACAAGCTCGACCGTATCAGCCGTTCCATTCTGGACTTTGCCAACATGATGGAGCTGTTCCAGCAGTACAATGTGGAGTTTGTGTCCTCTACGGAAAAGTTTGATACCTCCACGCCGATGGGACGGGCCATGCTGAATATCTGTATCGTGTTCGCCCAGCTTGAACGGGAAACGATACAGAAGCGGGTAACGGACGCTTACTACTCCCGCAGTCAGCGGGGCTTTAAGATGGGCGGGAAAGCCCCTTACGGCTTCCATACGGAGCCTATCAAGATGGACGGTATCAACACAAAGAAGCTGGTGGTAAACCCGGAGGAAGCGGCCAATATCCGGCTGATGTTTGAGATGTACGCCCAGCCCACAACTTCCTACGGGGACATTACCCGGTACTTTGCCGAACAGGGGATTTTGTTCCATGGCAAAGAGCTGATACGCCCCACGCTGGCGCAGATGTTACGCAATCCTGTCTATGTGCAGGCAGACCTTGATGTGTACGAATTTTTCAAAAGTCAAGGTACAGTCATTGTCAATGACGTTGCCGATTTTACGGGCATGAACGGCTGCTATCTGTATCAAGGGCGAGATGTAAAGGCCAGCAAGAAAAACGACTTAAAAGACCAAATGCTGGTACTGGCTCCCCATGAGGGTATCGTCCCCTCCGACACCTGGCTGACCTGCCGCAAGAAGCTGATGAACAACATGAAAATCCAGTCTGCCCGGAAAGCCACCCACACATGGCTGGCAGGAAAAATCAAGTGCGGGAATTGCGGGTATGCTCTTATGAGTATCTACAATCCCTCCGGCAAACAGTATCTCCGCTGCACGAAACGGCTGGACAATAAAAGCTGTCCTGGCTGTGGGAAAATCATCACTTCGGAACTGGAAGCGGTTGTTTATCAGCAGATGGTAAAGAAGCTGGCAAGCTACAAGACGCTGACAGGAAAAAAGAAAGCGGCAAAGGCAAACCCGAAAATCACCGCCCTGCAAGTGGAACTTGCCCATGTAGACAGCGAGATTGAAAAGCTGGTGGACAGTCTGACGGGGGCAAACAATGTCCTGTTCTCCTATGTGAATGTGAAGATAGCGGAACTGGACGGGCGCAAGCAGGAACTTCTGGCAAGGATAGCGGAGTTGACTGTGGAGGCCATCAGCCCGGAACAGGTCAGCCAGATTTCCGGCTACCTCGATACCTGGGAGAATGTATCTTTTGATGACAAGCGGCGTGTGGTGGATTTGATGATCACCACCATAGCCGCCACAAGCGACAGCTTGAACATCACATGGAAAATCTGACTGGCGGCACCCCTCCCGTCAGATACCTACCCTGTGTAGTCCCTTGTAAACTGTACTTTGTCAAAGTAAAACAGCCAGTCTATCGACTGGCTGTTTTGGAGAAGGTATTTCTTCTTATGGGGTGTAGCAAAAACTATATAATGTATTGGGGGGTTTTTACAGTAATTATAATAGCATGACCCGGAAAAAAAGTGTGCACAATCTTGACTTTTTTTCGTAGTTTTTTTTGACCATTTTTAACATAACTGGTCCTTCCACTTTTATCCATTCTGAGAAATTCTGCATAAAACCCCATTAAAACAAGGCTTCAAACTCTTCCCTGCCGATTTTTTCTTTCTCGATCAGCAGATCTGCACACCTATGGAGAACCTCCTCATTCTGAGAAAGAATCTCTTTGGCTTTTTCATAGGCCTCGTCAATAATCCGTTTTACTTCACTGTCAATAAGAGCGGCTGTCTGATCTGCATAGTTCTTCGTGTGTCCAAAGTCTCTTCCGATAAATACCTCGTCCTCGTCACCACCGTACTGGATCATTCCCACTTTTTCGGACATTCCGTACTGAGTTACCATAGCTCTGGCCATCTGGGTAGCCTGCTTAATATCCTGAGAAGCACCTGTTGTAATATCGTGGAAAATCAATTCTTCCGCTACACGGCCTCCAAGATCCACCACAATATTCTCCAGCATTTTCTTCTTGCTGTTAAACATTTCATCCTGTTCTGGCAAAGGCATAGTATAACCTGCTGCTCCCATTCCCGTAGGAATAATGGAAATTGTATGGACCGGTCCCATCTCAGGAAGGAGATGGAAAAGAATGGCATGGCCCGCCTCATGGTAAGCTGTAATCTTCTTTTCCTTTTCAGAGATTACCCGGCTCTTCTTTTCCGCACCCAGCCCTGTCTTTATAAAGGCCTGGCGGATATCTCCCTGATTAATAAAGAATCTGCCGTCCTTAGCGGTAATAATGGCAGCTTCATTCATAAGGTTCTCCAGATCTGCGCCAGTATAGCCGGCAGTAGTTCTGGCAATCTCTTTTAAGTCTACATCTTCTCCCAGAGGTTTTTTCGCCGCATGGACGCGGAGGATTTCTTCTCTTCCTTTAATGTCAGGACGGCCTACGCCTACCTTTCGGTCAAAACGTCCCGGACGGAGAATAGCCGGATCCAGAATATCTACCCGGTTAGTGGCTGCCATAACAATAATGCCTTCATTTACTCCGAAACCGTCCATTTCTACCAGAAGCTGGTTCAATGTCTGTTCTCTCTCATCATGACCTCCGCCCATGCCAGTCCCTCTCCGTCTGGCAACAGCATCAATCTCATCGATAAATACAATACAGGGTGCATTCTTTTTGGCTTCTTCAAACAGATCTCTGACACGGGAGGCTCCTACTCCTACGAACATTTCCACAAAATCCGAACCGGAAATGGAGAAGAAAGGCACCCCTGCCTCCCCGGCAATGGCTTTTGCCAACAGTGTCTTTCCTGTTCCCGGAGGTCCTACAAGGAGAACGCCCTTGGGAATTCTGGCCCCTACTTTTACATATTTCTGAGGCTCCTTTAAAAAATCTACAATCTCTTCCAGCTCTTCTTTTTCCTCCTGAAGGCCGGCTACATCTTTAAAGGTTACCTTTTTATCTGCGTCTGTAGACATTTTCGCTCTGCTCTTGCCGAAATTCATCATCTTGGCATTGCTGCCACCTGACATCTGCCGGTTCATCATATTCATGATAACGATTACCAGAATGACTGTAAGGACCAGAGGGAGTACCGTAGCCATAATGGTATTGTCACTTGGAACATCTGCCACTTGTACGGCAATACCGCTCTCTCCTTCCAGCTCATCCTGAAGCTCTTTCACATCCAGAGAATAAAAGTTATGCTCATCCCCGTTCTTCATCCTGACAGTTACCTGGCCTGTAGGAATCTCTCTGTTGGGGCTGATATATACCTGAGACACTTCTTCTTCCTCAATATCCTGCCAAAAGGCCTGCTCTGTGTAGCTGTAGTCCCGTGTCATCTGTCTGGAAATAAACCAGAAGCCCAGCACTACCAACAACAGCAGCAGTGCCGCCGGTATCCAGTTTCTTGCCTGCTTATTCACCTTGTTGTTTCTCCTCTCTTTCCATATTCAAGTCTGTAACTGCCTCTCAAAATTCTACTACACCGATATAAGGCAGGTTTCTGTATTTCTGAGCATAGTCCAATCCATATCCCACTACAAACTCGTCTGGGATGTTAAAGCATACATAGTCTACTTTTACATCCTTCACTCTTCTCTCCGGTTTATCCAGAAGGGTGCACAGATGAATACTGGCAGGATGTCTCTGTTTCAGGATTTCAATCAGATGACTCAGAGTGCGTCCGGAGTCAATAATATCCTCAACGATCAGTACATCCTTTCCCTCTATAGTTTCATCCAGATCTTTTACAATACGCACAACACCGCTGGAGCTGGTATCATCTCCATAGCTGGACACAGACATAAAATCAAGAGTTACTGGTACTGTCACTCTTTTGGCCAGTTCACAGGTAAAAAATACACCGCCTTTGAGCACACATATCATATGCACGGATTTCCCTTCATAATCTCTGCTGATCTGCTCCCCGATCTCACAGATCCGCCTATCTACTTCTTCTTCGCTTAACAGCTGACGGATTCTTTCACTCATCTTCCCTTACTCCTTTTACATGTACTTCTAACACTTCTTTTGTCTGACTTGTAATCTTATAATACTCGCTGATACGGCAGCCTACTGCCCACAAAATATGGGAGCCTTCTGCCAGAAGAGTTATCTTTTCCCGTTCTTCCCGTGGAATCTTACAGTCAATAAAATAGTCTTTCAGCTTTTTCCTTCCTCCCTGAGCATTAACTGTAAGGTAATCTCCCGGAAGGCGGAATCTTACTTCAAGGCCGTCTTTTATTTTATCATAATCAAACCATTTCGTATATGTTTTTTCCGGAATTTGCTGTTTTTCATAGGGAAAAATCCGGAATTCCAGAGGAGCCGGTTCTTTTTCTTTTTCACCAGCTTTTCCTATGGAAAGACTTCCATAGGTCTGCCGGGCAGTAAGGCCATAGGGAAGGGATGCCGCAGCTCCCGTAGCTCCCCTGAAGAGTTTTTTCAACGTTTCCACATGGATTCTGGAAATATCCTTACGCCTCCCCGCAGCCAGAGACAGAACCTTCAGCAGAACATACTCTTCCATGATCTCCTCCTCAGAAAGAAGCTCTTTTCTGACATAGAATTTCCCGCCTTTTTCTTCTACATATCTCTCGAAAAGGCTGTCTGCCTGTCTCTGAAGATATCCCTCTATCTTCCTCATATATCCTGCCGCAGCGCCTATATGCTCCACTGCCCGGGGATTGATCTTCTCCATTTCCGGGATAACTGCCTGCCGGAGCCTGTTCCTGGTGTAAGAAAGGTCCTGGTTCGTGCTGTCCTCCATCCAGGAAATCCCTCGGCTCTCCAAATATTCTTGTATTTCTCTTCTGGAAATACACAAAAGAGGCCGGATAAAAGTCCCCATTGTTCCCTGCTGTACAGGTTGGATTCCTCCAAGGCCCCCAGCCCCGGTTCCCCGTATCAGATTATGAAGGACTGTCTCTGCGTTATCATTTTGGTGATGAGCCAGAGCAATCCCAGACTCCTCCGGCCCAAGCCCCAGTCTCCTGCGTTCTTCTTCGAAGGCCCTGTGTCTTGCCTCCCGTCCTGCTTCTTCCAGGGAAAGTTTCTCTTCTGCTGCTATTTTTGGCACCGGATAGCTGTATATCCTGAGAGGAATACTCTCTTTCTCACACAGCTGTCTGGTAAATTCCTGGTCCCGCCAGGCTTCTTCTCCCCGTATCCCATGGTTCACATGGATTCCGTGAAGGAAAAACTCACATCTTTTCTGATATTCTTTTAACAAAAACAACAGGCATACCGAATCTGCCCCGCCGGAAATTCCAAGGAGCACATGGCTGCCCGTTTCTATCATATGTTGTTCTTCTATATAGGAAAATACCTTCTCTTCTATCTTCATCCTTTTGTATCTATTTCCTCCATAATCCAGCCGCCAGTACGGTCATATCGTCTATAGCCTTATATTCACAGTATGTAAGAACCCGTTCCAGAATACCTTTTCCAAGTTCCTGAGCCGCACTGGTATTGACCTCCATAATGATTTCTTTCATGGTTTCCTCTGGTTCCTCTCCTGGCAGAGCATCTAAAACTCCATCTGTGACCATGATAAGGAAATCTCCTTCATACAGTTTTTTTGTGGAAGACTCGAAGTCTGCCTGCTGCACCAGTCCCAGCCCCAGACTTGTAGAAGAAATCGCCTCTACCCAGTGGCTCCTCTTAATAAAGGTTGTGGATGCTCCTGCTTTTAAAAAATGACACATACCAGAATATAGGTCCACAATAGAAATATCCACTGTAGAAAACCTGCCATTGCGATTCTTCAGGTTCAATACAGAATTCACCATTTTGGCCGCTGTCTCTCCTGAAAATCCTGCTTCTACCAGCTGTTCCAGGGTATCCACTACAGTCTCACTCTCCCTGGATGCTTCCAGACCAGATCCCATCCCGTCAGAAAGGCAGATGAAAAACTGCCCGTTTTCTTCCACAGCGCAGGTATAATTATCCCCGGATACCGTTTCCTTGTCCTTGGTTATTTTTGCAGCTCCATAGAGGATTTTAAAATTTACTTCCTCTACAAATCCCAGGACCCCATAGTCTTTGGTAATAAGGCTTTTCCCCTCTGTTCTCACTGTCATCCGGCTGCCGCATAATTCTGAAAGCACTGCTGCCGCTTCAGCAGCCGGTATACAGCTGCCTCCTCTGGTGCAAAATTCTCCATAGTATCTCTGTTTTCCGTCAGGCTGCTCCAGGGTCCATAGATTTCTCACTCTGATGTGCCGTTTTTTAAGTTTTCTGGCGAAGTCATCCCGAAACTGCATGTCTGCTTCGGTCATATCAAAAAGGTCTCTTGACAGATATTTCATCAGCTGAGCCATTTCTCCCAGCTGCTGGGCCACTGCCATTCTGTTTTCCAAGAGTTTATTATTCCATATCAGATTCTGGCGTTCTCTGTCCATGATTCTCTGCAGCTCCTGCACCAGCTTTCCCTGATTGATGCAAACACCTGTCAGATCTGCCCTGGCTTTTCTCAGCTTTTCCTCGTCATTCTCTTCCATGATCCGCAGAAGACCATAAAACCGCTGATAAGTTTGGGGATAGTGCTGAGTCCAGCACACCTGATTCAGGTGGCATTTCCTGCATACCCCTTCCCTGGCCTCCTCGATCAGATCTTTCAGTTCCGAACTGGAGAGGTAATCCTTTCTGCAGGGCATGCCGTAGAAGCTGTTTGCCAGCTTTTGGAAGGATTCTGCATAGCGCTGCATTTTTTCTTTCTGTGGATGCCGGTCATAGTCCAAAGCTGCTGCACTTTTTTTCATTTCTGAAAAAATAGTTTTTGCCATGTCACGTAATAGCAGCAGTACACTGATTACGAGCATGGCAATTATCCATTCCTGCATCTTTTTCCCTCCCTGAATAAGCAACCGCTATCAAAAGAGTATTATAGATGCTTTTCTCTCTGAACTTTGTCAAAAACCGTCTCCTGAACATAAAAACTTTCAGACAAAATCCGATTTTATCCTTCTGCTTCCTCCTGGTCAGAGCTTTCCGTCTGAGCTTTTTGCTCCTCCTGTGTGCTCTGGTCCTTCTGGGAATCCTCTGTCTGGGAAGTACTGTCCTCCTGCTGAGAGTCTTCTCCCTCTTTAAAGACAATCTCGTTCTCTTTCACCAGACCCAGCTTCTCTCTGGCTGTTTCTTCCACATATTCATCTGTTTTCATATATTCTTTCAGATCATCAATCTCCGTAGTCCGGCCTTCTTCTTCCTCAATCTGTCTGTCCAGATCATCAATCTGGGAATTATAAGAAGAAAGCTGGCTCTCCAGCGCAACACTCTTCCCCATCATTCCCACAAACAGAAGGCCGACCACAAAGGTAATGCTAATCATTGCAATTCTGCTTTGTGATCTTCTTTTTTTTGCTTTTTTCATTCCAACGCTTCCTGATTCTTTGTATGGGCTTTTGTTTATATAGGGAAATTTTAACTCTACCCAGCCAAAATTTCAACCTTTTTCTGCATATTCTAATAGGCCTTCCCATTATTCCCAGGAACCTACCTATTTTCCTCAATACAGCAGAAATATATTTCACCAAAATCCTACTGGGACCGGCATGATACAGCAAAGCTCCCACTGCTGTAAAAATGAGAACATAAATCCGTATCCTGCCGTCATTCTCCCGATAAATCAGGCCAAACAAATATATCCCTGAAACACACCAGTACAGAATATCTTCTATCCCAACCCAGAAAGGGTTGTGATCTGCAATGTTTCTGAAAATGCGGAGAACATCATAACAAACCGCCAGAAAGACACCGGCCAGGAAGGCATCTGCCGCCAGCAGCAGTTCCCCATGCATATAACTGCTCATAGGTCACTGAAACAGCCTTTTCAGCATTCCTTCTCCTCCTTTGGCTTTGGTAATCCCCTGGCTGTATACAAGACTGTCTACTTTTCCCTCTATATCTACCTCCTGTTTCTCCAGATCCAGACGGGTCACATGGAGTCCTTCCCCTTTTATGGAAAGGGTACCGGCCTCCGTCACCAGACTGATTTCCTTTTCATCAAAAGAATTCACATCACGCACACCCTGGATGCAGCCTTTCTTCCGATCCGTTAGCTGCAGAAAGTGAGCTTTTCTGTTCTGCTTTTCCTCCAAAAGAAAATCGATCCCCCATATTCTTTCCTTATGAAAGATTATATGGGAAATCGATTATGAATATACCTTATAGGTATTTGAACAGCTCGCTGGCTGCTTCTTTTTTTACGGTTTCCTGTACGTCCAACACTTCTACCCGGACATTTCTGCTTCCGAACTGGATTTCCAGGATATCACCTGCCTTTACCTGAGCGGATGCTTTGGCTGGCTTTCCGTTTATCAGCACCCGGCCCGCATCACAGGCTTCATTGGCAACGGTCCTTCTTTTGATCAGCCTGGACACTTTTAAATATTTATCAAGTCTCATTCTGCTATTATGCGTTCACTAAATCCTTTAAAGCTTTTCCAGCTTTGAACTTTGGAGTTTTAGAAGCTGCGATTGTCATAGTCTCGCCTGTCTGAGGATTTCTTCCTTCTCTTGCAGCTCTCTCAGAAACTTCAAAAGTACCGAATCCAACTAACTGAACTTTCTCACCTTTCTTCATTTCTTCAGATACAACATCAACAAAGGCTTTTAAAGCTGCTTCTGCGTCTTTTTTAGATAACTGTGTTTTCTCTGCCATAGCAGCAACTAATTCTGTTCTGTTCATGAGTATTTCCTCCTAAATATAAATCACGCTATAAGTCTACCGCTACTGCGGTCTACAGTTATTTATACCGTGTTTCCTATGGTTTGTCAAGCATATCCCGAAATTTCTCAGGCCACAAAAATACTTTCCACAAAGTTTCTCCATTTTTCCTGCTGATCCTTCAGTTTTTCCAGTTTTTCTACGTTTTTTTCCGAAATCCAGGCTTTATTGTGGGTATAATAATAATTTGCCAGTTTCCAGTATTTCTCCGGATAGGCAAACCGAATCCTAAGGTTTTCCATTTCCCCCCGGCTAAGAGGCCTGACCTGATGATAGGCCGTCAGGATTTTTTTTCCCAGCTCCAGATCCCACTGATGTTTTTCCAGGATTTTCCTCATGAAGCGGTATAGGTCTCCCACCTGGATGTCAAAGTTCCACTTATCAAAATTAGTCACTGCCTTGACTTCTCCCTCTGAAAACAGCACATTGTGCTGATTAAACTCCCCATGACAGACGGCCCCTCTCTCTAATTCTGCCTGGCGAAGTTCTTTGTAATCTGATGCCTCCAACCTTTTTACCGCCTCTTCACCATGTCCAAGAAAACAGCATACTGTATCCAGAAATTCCTGCTCAAACCGATTCTTTTTCCGCTTTCCGCATACAAATTTCCGGATTTTACGCAGTTCTCTGTTATGTCTCTGAAATTCACTGCAAAGAGATTCCTTTACATAATGGCTTTCTACCGGCATACACATAACTTTATGTAAACTTGCCAGGACCAGGGCTCCTTTGCAGATGTCTTCTTCGCTGCGGGTATCACATTCCCTTCCCTCATACCATTTTTTCACAATATAAGGAATATTCTCTCCATCTATGGAGATATAAGAGCCTTCCTTATTGCACAATATCTGATCTGTCAATATGGGAGATGCGTCTGCAACTTTTTCTAAAAGTTTTGCCTGATACTCCAGCTTTCTGGGAGTTCCCCAGAATTCCCGGATCAGTACTAATTCCCCGCCTGTCTCACAGATCAAAGCCCCCCTTCCCCGGTATACGGCCCCGGTTTCCAGCCCATACTGTTCCAACACACTAAGACCACGGTCATACACATTTTTCTCCCCCTTTTTTCATGTCCCTTTCATTGTATGCAGGGGAGTCCGGGGTTAGAAGGGTTCAGAGCAGGGACAGAAGATATTCTTTTGTATTTTTCTCCGGTTCTTCCAGAACAATCTCCAGGAACTTTTCCAGGGTTGCTCCAATTTCCTTTCCCGGTTTCATTCCGGCATCGATCAGATCCTTTCCGGAAACTGCCAGATCTTTTATAGAAACACATTCCTTATGCCGGATAATCTCCTGATAGATTTCTCCAAGTTTATCCAGCCACTGCTGCTTTTCCCCTAAATGATAACCGCTCTGTGCCATAATGTCCCCTCTGCGCACCTCCAGGAGAATAGGAAAAAGCTCTGTGCCTGTTTTGGAAAGGGCTCTTCGCACAGAGCGGGGGTCTGCCTCCCAGGGACATTCATGCCAGTATACCAGTTTTCCCACCTTGTTTATAGTGTCATTATCAAATCGCAGTCTTCTCAGGACAGTCCTGGCAATTTTTTCACTCTGGGCAGGATGCCCATAAAAATGGTCCCTTCCTTTTTCATCCCTGGTCCTCGTCTCAGCCTTTCCCAGGTCGTGAAAAAGGAGTGTCAGCCGCAGAAGACGATCAGGCTTCACAGCTTCCATAGCCTTCAGCGTATGCTCTCCTACATTGTAGCAATGATGGGGATTCTCCTGGGGCGTCTCCATAGCCCTGTCAAATTCCCAGAGAAAAACTTTCGTCAGTCCCAGTTCCCAGGCCTTCTTCAGATACTGGGGATTTGGCGACACCAGAAGCTTTACCAGCTCTGTCTGGATACGTTCCGCGCTGATCTTCTTCAGGGTTTCTGCCAGTTCCCGGGCTGCTTCCTGTGTTCTTTCGTCAATATCAAATCCCAGCTGGGCAGAAAACCGCACCGCCCGCAGTATACGCAGAGCATCCTCTGTAAACCGCTCTTGGGGTTCCCCTACACAGCGGACCACCTTGTTTTTCAGATCCTCCACCCCTCCAAAAATATCCACCAGGCCAGTTCGATGGTTATAGGCCATAGCGTTGATGGTAAAATCCCGCCGTCTTAAATCTTCTTTAAGACTTGGGGTGAAGATCACCTCTTTAGGGTGACGTCCGTCTTCATACTCTCCATCTATCCGATAAGTCGTCACCTCAAATCCTTCTTTATCCATAAACACTGTTACAGTTCCATGCTGGATTCCCGTATCCACCGTTCTTGGAAAAATTTTTTTTACTTCTTCCGGAGTGGCAGAGGTGGTAATGTCCCAGTCTGCCGGTGAACGGTGAAGGAGGCTGTCACGAACACAGCCTCCCACTACATAAGCATCATATCCATGTTCCTGTAAAGCATCTATGATTTTTTCAGCTTTTTCTGGAACTTCAATTCTCATAATTAATATGCGCGCCCCCAGTAAACCATTTTCTTGGCCGGCTTTCCGCATACCACACATTTATCAGACAGGTTCTCCTGCTCAAAAGGCATGCATCTTGCCGTAGCCTGAACGTCTTCCTTTACCTTATCTTCACATTCTCTGCAGCCGCACCACATTGCCTTTACAAACCCCGGCTTTTCGTTAATAGTCTCCTTAAAGGATTCGTAGTCTGTAGCCACATAGGTGTGAGCGTCTCTGTGAGCCCTGGCTCTTTCCAGCATCTCTCCCTGCATAGTTTCCAGGATTTCTCCTACTTTCTGAGCCAGCTCATCCAGAGATACTGTAACCTTATCTCTGGTATCTCTGCGGACAACTACCGCCTGATTTGCCTCAATATCCTTGGGTCCGCATTCAATGCGAACAGGAATTCCTCTCATCTCCTGCTCTGCAAATTTAAATCCAGGGCTCTTATCTGTCTCATCAGTTTTCACCCGAATGCCTGCCTCCTTTAACTGAGCCTCTAATCTCTGGGCAGTCTCCAGAACCCCTTCTTTTCTCTGCTGAATAGGAATGATCACTGCCTGTACCGGTGCGATCCTCGGAGGCAGCACCAGTCCGCTGTTATCTCCATGTACCATGATCAGTGCTCCGATCATACGGGTTGTCATACCCCAGGAAGTCTGGTGTACATACTGTAATTTATTTTCTTTATCTGTATACTGGATACCAAAAGCCTTTGCAAATCCATCTCCAAAATTATGGCTGGTTCCTGACTGAAGAGCCTTTCCGTCATGCATCAGAGACTCAATGGTATAGGTAGCTTCCGCTCCGGCAAATTTTTCTTTCTCTGTCTTCTGCCCTTTGATTACCGGAATTGCCAGTACCTCTTCACAGAAATCTGCATAGATATTCAGCATCTGGATGGTCCGCTCTTCAGCTTCTTCTGCTGTAGCATGAGCCGTATGTCCTTCCTGCCACAGGAATTCTCTGGAACGGAGGAAAGGTCTGGTAGTTTTCTCCCACCGTACTACAGAGCACCACTGATTGTATACTTTTGGCAGGTCTCTGTGAGAATGGATTTCTTTTGAATACAGGTCGCAGAACAGGGTTTCTGAAGTTGGACGTACGCAGAGTCTTTCCTGAAGAGGCTCCATCCCGCCGTGGGTCACCCAGGCTACCTCAGGGGCAAAGCCTTCTACATGATCCTTTTCCTTCTGAAGAAGACTTTCCGGGATAAACATTGGAAGGTATACGTTTTCCACTCCGGTTTCCTTAAACCTTCTGTCCAGCTCATGCTGGATGTTTTCCCAGATAGCATATCCTGCCGGTTTGATCACCATACATCCCTTTACACTGGTATAATCGATGAGCTCAGCTTTCTTCACTACGTCTGTATACCACTGGGCAAAATCTTCCTCCATAGAGGTAATCTCTTTTACAAACTTCTTATCCTTTGCCATTTTTCTACTCCTTTTTAATGATTTCCTCCTAAGACAATACATAGGCGTCCCGCTCTAAATCCCAGGAGAATTTTTATTCTATAGGGCATTCCTGCAGAACAAAAAAAGACACCGTATCCCCAAACAGGGACCGATGTCTTGGATTCGGCGGTACCACCCTTCTTGACGGCTGTTTTTCTGCCGCCCTCTTTATGCTTTTCTAACGCCAAAGCCCGCGTCCTGCTCCTCACAGGCAGCTCCAAGGCCGGTTCCCTGTCTTCCCGGGAGAACCTTCCACCAGCGGTCCTCTCTCTGTGCCATTCCGAACAGGTACTATTCCTTTTCATCGCCATTTTTCTTTTTATCTCTTTGCCCCATTTTATTGGAATTTCTCTTTTTTGTCAAGACCAGACCTTCTACAGTTCCAGCTCTATCTTTCGTCCTGTTGGGCTGTACTGATAGTACCGGACTCCTGCAGCATCCAGCATTCTCTTAGAGGCTTTCACTGCCGGAGTGTCCCCGTATTTATCGCTGCCGTATACAATGGTCTTGATCCCTGCCTGGATAATGGCCTTGGCACATTCATTACAGGGGAACAGGGATACATAGAGTTTTGCCCCTTCCAGAGAGCCCCCTCTGTAATTGAGGATAGCATTCAGCTCACTGTGTGTCACATAAAAATATTTGGTATCAAAGTCCTCTCCTTCTCTGGCCCAGGGGAATTCATCATCAGAGCATCCCATGGGAAAACCGTTGTAGCCCATAGAAAGGATTTTATTATTCTGACTGACAATACAGGAGCCCACCTGTGAATTAGGATCTTTGGAACGCATTCCTGACAGTTTTGCAACTCCCATAAAATATTCGTCCCAGGATATATAGTCCTGTCTTTTTTCTGACATTTTCTTCACTCCTTGTCTATTTTGTACCAAAGATCCGGTCTCCTGCGTCTCCCAGTCCGGGAACGATGTAACCGTGGTCATTCAGATGGTCATCCAACACGCCAATATAGATGTCCACATCCGGATGGGCTTCTGTAAGAGCCTTTACACCCTCCGGAGCTGCTATGATACACATAAAGTGGATATTTTTTACGCCTTTTTCTTTCAGCATGGAAATGGCTGCCACTGCAGAACCTCCTGTGGCCAGCATAGGATCAGTGACAAAAACTTCCCTCTCTCCACAGTCAGCAGGCAGCTTACAGTAATATTCCACAGGCTTTAAAGTTTCAGGATCACGGTACAGACCAATATGGCCTATCTTTGCAGCAGGAACCATGGACAGCATTCCTTCTACCATACCAAGACCGGCACGGAGAATGGGCACTACTGCCATTTTCTTTCCTGCCAGCTCTTTCACCACTGTTTTTGTGATAGGCGTCTCTATTTCCACATCTGTCAGCTTCAGTTCTCTGGTGGCTTCATAGGCCATAAACATGGCCACCTCGCTCACCAGCTCCCGGAACTCTTTTGAGCTTGTCTCTTTCCTTCTGATAATTCCGATTTTATGCTGGATCAGCGGGTGCTCCATTACTAACACTTTTCCCATTTTTATTCTCCTTTATCTCCAGTCTGTTTTTCCTGTTTTATTCATCACTTTCGATCAGGTTGATCCTTCTCTGATGACGCTCATCATGAGAAAATTCTGTATGCAAGAAGGTATCTACGATCTTTACTGCCAGGCCGGGGCCTACTACTCTTCCACCCAGAGCCAGAATATTGGCGTCATTATGCTGCCTGGTGGCCTCTGCGCTGAAGCAGTCTGTACACAGCGCCGCCCGGATTCCTTTCATCTTATTTGCAGCAATAGAAATGCCGATTCCTGTTCCGCAGATCAGAATCCCTTTCTCGCATTCGCCGCTCTGTATAGCTCTCCCTACTTTTCTGGCGTAGATAGGATAATCTACAGACTGGGTGCTGTCGCATCCAAAGTCTTTATAAGGAATCTTTTTTTCCTCCAGATATTTTATGATCTCCTGTTTCAGTTCATAACCGCCATGGTCACATCCCAATGCTATCATATGCATCCTCCTCTTTTTTATATTCAGGGCTCCTGCAAAAAGAGCGCCTTTAGTCTGACAGTTCAATTATATGATGGCCTGCCGCTTTCAAAAGCCGGTTCATAATGGCCTGTCCCATCCTGGGTGTGTCAAAAGATTCCGAAAAGATTGCCTCCACATCCTCTTCATCGAATTCTCTCAGAATACTGAAAAGATGCCGGGCAATACCTTCTTCCTCCTGCCTGCTCCCGATACTCTTTACCACTGAGGCCTGATACTTCTCCCTGGTCTCATCTGTGGCGATAACACCTGCTTTTTTTCCCTGCTCTGCCAGTTTTTCACACTGTTCATTAATGTAGGCCACTGTCTCCGCCTCTTTTCCCTGTACAATGGTAAGAGGGGCTCTGGGTGCATAATGCCGGTACTTCATTCCCGGAGCCTTTGGCCGCACCTTCTCATCTGTGATCAACAGGCCTTTATCCATTTTTACCTGGCCGATGACTGCTTCCATCATCTCCTGATTAATGTATCCGGGGCGAAGGATCACCGGCTCCTCCTCAGTAAAATCTACAATGGTGGACTCCAGCCCAATACCTACGCTGCCCCCATCGATGATCATATCAATCTTCCCCTCCAGGTCCTCCCGGACATGGGCAGCCTGAGTAGGACTGGGCCGCCCGGAAGTATTGGCGCTGGGAGCGGCAACATAGCCTCCTCCCGCCTTTATCAAAGCTGCCGCCACCGGATGACTGGGCATCCGCACAGCCACGCTCTCCAGTCCTCCTGTGGTTTCATAAGGCACCAGACTGCTTTTTTCAAAAATCATAGTCAGCGGCCCTGGCCAGAAGGCCTCTGCCATCTTTTGGGCCTTCGGAGGGATTTTCTTTACAATCTTATCAAGGCTCTCCAGATCCGCAATGTGTATGATCAGAGGGTTATCCGAGGGTCTGCCTTTGGCCTGGTAGATTTTTTGAGAAGAACTTGGATTCAGCCCGTCTCCGCCCAGACCGTAAACAGTTTCTGTAGGAAAAGCTACCAGCCCGCCGGATTTTAAGATCTGGCCGGCTCTTTCTATTACTTTTCTGTCCGGATGCTCTTTATCTACTGTGACTACTGTTGTATTCACCTTAAAACCTCTTCTTCCTTAGTTTCTTACAATTCAGACTTATCATACCACATCTGTTCCTTTCATTTCCACCGTTTTTAGAAATTTTAAGATACCGTCGGAAATCGCCTGGGCACATTTTCTCTGATACTCCTCTGTCTGAAGCAGTTCTGCCTCTCTGGAATTGGTGAGAAATCCGGTCTCTACAATATTTACGATACCCTCGCTTTTCTTTAGAAGGTAATAGGAATTGTTTGCTTTTGCCTTTCTGGGCCTTTGAATCTCCAGCTGTTCGTTCATCGTTTCCTGGATACACTCTGCCAGTGCCTTTCCGCCCTCTGAATCTGCATAATAAAACACCTGAGGGCCGCAGACACTTTCGTCCTGATAGCTGTTCTGATGAATGCTGACTGTGAGAATGGGCTCTGTTTCTTCAATAAGGGCGCAGCGGTTCTTCAGGTCCTGATTCTTTTTGTTTCTGCTGTCCTCATCATACAATCCTGTATCATCCTCTCTTGTAAAAACAACCTCGTACCCTTCCGCTTCCAGATATTCCCCCAGGAAACCGGCGATTTTCAGGTTAATCCCTTTTTCTTCCAGTCCGTCAATCCCCACTACTCCCGGATCAATCCCTCCGTGTCCGCTGTCTATAACGATTGCTCCCGAATTCTCTGTTTTTTCCTGGGCTGTCAGGACAGCCCCCTCTCTGGAAAGGAGATATATGGCACAGAGCATTACCCCAGCCATAATCCTTTTTATCCATTTTCTCCCCATAGGGTTTCTCCTTATTCTGCTGTCTGTTAAATATATGCAGAATGGTTCCAGTGTTTTCCTTACTCCCTAATGGGGAATCCAGCAGTCCGCTGCAGCATCGCAGAACAGAAAAGCTGCCGGCTGCAGGACCTGTCCTGCAAACGGCAGCTTTTCCGTATCTCTATTTCATTATTTTACAGCACCATTTACAACACCGTTAAGGATCTGTTTCTGGCATACCAGATAGAAGATCAGAATCGGAATCAGGGCCAGCAGGTAAGATGCAAAGGCCAGGTTGTAGTTTGTACCGAACTGTGTCTGGAAGTTTAACTGTGCCAGAGGCAGTGTGTTTACATCGGTTCCGGAAAGGATGACCAGAGGAGTCATAACGTCGTTCCAGGTTCCCAGAGCAGTGAGAACTGCTACAGTTGCATGCATGGGTTTCATAACCGGGAAGATAATACTCCAGTAAGTCTTCCATGTGGTTGCTCCGTCTACTCTTGCTGCTTCCTCAAGAGCCAGAGGGATATTTTTCAGATAGCCGGAGTACAGCAGCAGGTTCATAGGCATATAGAATACCGTATACAACAAAATAACGCCCACTCTGTTTGCCAGTCCCATCTGTGCCGTCAGCTTTACAACAGGCATCATCAGGATTGCAAAAGGTACGAACATACCGCTTACAATGTAAAGATAGATGAAGCTGTAAACTTTGCTGTGTGCCATGCTTCTGCCTATAGCATATCCTGCCAGAGAATGGATGATTACTGCCAGGACAATAGCAATCACCGTGATCAGCACACTGTTTGCCAGAGAGTTCCAGAAATCGGTAACTTCCATAGCCTGAGCAAAGTTGCTGAAACTCCAGGAGCTTGGGAATGCCAGTGCTCCTGCAATGTCATTGGTCATTTCAGAAGGCTGCTTAAAGGCAATGATGATGGTCATATACAATGGAAAGAAGATGGTTAAGCAGCCGATGATCAAGAGAATGGTAATCGGCCAGTTTGTACGTGCCGTCTGTTTATTTCCTTTTCTATTCATTATAACTGCTCCTCCTTACTTCCTGTAAATTTCATTTGTGCTACTGAGATTACCACGATTACGATAAAGAAGATTACCGCATTGGCACTCTGGAAACCAAACTGTCCGCCGCTCATACCGTTGTTGTAGATCAGGTATGAGATAGACTCTGTACTCTGTGCAGGACCGCCTTTTGTCAAAGCCATGATCTGGTCAAATACCATCAGGAAGTTCTTCATACACAGTACCATATTAATGGAGAAGAAGGGAATGATCAGCGGGAAAGTCAGATTCTTGAATTTCGACCATCCGGTAGCTCCGTCAATAGAGCCTGCCTCATATACATCCTCCGGCACAGTCTGAAGACCGGAAATATAAATAATAGTATTCATTGCCACAGACTGCCAGCATGCTACAAATACGATGGCCAGCCATGCGCTGCTTTCACTTGAAAGCATACTGCTGGAAAGGAAACCGATTCCCAGCTTCTGTCCCACTGTAGGAAGGATATAGGTAAAGATAAAGCTGAAAATATAACCTACAACCAGTCCGCCCAGTACGTTAGGAATGAAGTAGATTCCCCTCAGAGCACTTTTCCCTTTGATCTTACTGTTCAGTCCCAGAGCCAGGATCAGGCTGACCACATTGGTGACAATGGTACTGACAATGGCAAATTTAAAGGTAAACAGATAAGACTTTCCAACTCTGGAATCCTGAAACAGATCTACATAGTTTCTGAATCCTACAAAGTCATAAGTTCCATAGCCTTTATAGTTTGTAAAACTGTAAATCACACCTCTGATCAACGGAAGTGTATTAAACATAAAGAATAAAATCAAAATCGGAATTGTAATGCACAGAAATGTTTTCTCTCTGTTTCCCATCTTTTTCTTCATCTTAACTTCCTCCTATTCTGCATCCGGATGCTCTTCCATGTACTCTTCCAGATTTCGGATCGTATCACGGTTATACCTTACCCACTCTGTGTCAAATCTCTCCAGGAAAGTATCTGTTGCGTTTTCGCTGTCGTCCAGCAGATAGGTCTGGATCATAGCATCTACAGCCATCTCACTTGGATAGTGGTGATCCTGATAATCCGCCAGATATCCATCTTCGATGTAAGTCTTCATACCATCCAGCATTGGAGCCAGTTCAAAGTCTCCCTCCTTACAGGGAACTGCGTTCTGGTCGTCCAGATAGAACTGAACGTTCTCATCCTCCAGCAGGAAGTCCAGAACTTCGTAAGCAGCCTCCTTATGCTCAGACTCTGCCAGCACAGAAAACTGCAGGTCATTACCGGAGTTCAGTTTATTCACAGAAGCGTCCTCACTTGCGGGCATTACAAAAGAGTCAATGTTGATATCCGGATTTACAGACTGGATCTGAGGAACCGCATAACTTCCGATAGGATACATAACCGCTTCCCCTCTGGCAAATGCCGTACAGGCATCATTATAGCTGTAAGCAAAAGGATCGTCCTGGGCATAATCCAGAAGTGCTCTGGTCTTTTCCGCAACTTCCCGGTAGTTATCTGTAAAGTTGGCTTCCCCTCGGTTTACCTGGGAGCAGATATCAGAATCCACCAGGTCTACAGCAATGGCATTCCACGGTGCCAGACAGGTCCAGGTATCTCTGAATCCAAAGAAGAAAGGCTGAAGGCCTTCCGCCTGGATATCCTCGCACAGTGCCAGGAATTCGTCCCAGGTAGTGGGGATTTCCCAGCCATACTCATCAAAAATGTCCTTGTTATACAGCACACCAGCGGCATTGGCTGCATAAGGTACCGCATATACGCCTTCCTGAGGCACCAGTTCCAGTTCTTTATCCATGTCCAGATACGCCTGTTTGATACTGTCCAGTCCTTCATAGTCAGAAATATCCATCAAAAGTCCTGCATCCAGGAAGTTTGAATAGTTCATATCGCCGCCGATACCGATAATATCCGGATAGTCCTCACGGATAAACCTGGTCTTCATAATCGTCGTCGCATCGTTTGGAGAGTCGATCACCAGTTCAATGTCGTCATGGGTCTCATTGAACTTTTTCTCCAGTTCCTCAAACACGCCCACTGCTTCCTGTTTGTACTGAATCATTTCGATCCGGATTTTTCCGTTGTCTCCCCCTGAGAGACTGCACCCGGACATTACTCCTGCTGCCGCCATGATTCCTGCCAGGGTAACACTGACAGCGGCAATTTTCTTTCTTCTCATCTTCTCATTCCCCTTTCCTGATGATGATCATTTTAGCTTCAAAAGGACGCAGAGTTCCAAAAGTTCCCTCTTCTGCATAGTTGGAAATCAGGACTTCCTGGCCATTCCATGTGTCTGGGAGTTCATACGGAACCTCCTGTCCTTTAAAGTTACATAATACTAAAAGCTGTTCTCTCTCCGTAGTTCTTGTATATGCAAAAATACATGGGTCATCTTTAAGAAGAAGCTGAAATTTCCCTTCTGTGAGGATAGGCTCTGTTTTTCTCAGCCTGATCAGTTTCTGGTAATAATAGAATATAGAATCCTGATCGATCAGCGCTTCCTCAGCATTGATCATGGTATAATTCGGATTACACCGTATCCAGGGAGTACCTTCTGTAAATCCTGCATTTGGCCCCTCATTCCACTGCATGGGAGTTCTGGCGTTATCTCTTCCCTTCACATAGACAGAACGCATCACATCTTCTTCTTTGTATCCCTGTTCTATCCGTTCTTTGTACATATTAAGAAGTTCAATATCTCTGTATTCCTGAATGTCAAACTGAACATTTGTCATTCCCAGTTCTTCACCCTGATAGATATACGGGGTTCCCTGCATTCCATGAAGACAGGTAGCCAGCATCTTGGCAGATTCTATCCTGTATTTTCCATCGTCTCCAAACCGTGAAACAGCTCTGGGCAGGTCATGGTTGTTCAGAAAAAGGCTGTTCCAGCCTTTGTTATAAAGGGCTGTCTGCCATTTTTCAAAAACCTGTTTAAACTCCAGGAAAGGCAGTTCTCTAAGGTCCCATTTTTCTTTTCCAGGTACCTGGTCCAGTACCATATGTTCAAACTGGAAGACCATAGAAAGTTCGCTTCCATCTGGATTGCTGTAAAGCATAGCTCTTTCTGGTGTAGCGCTCCAGGCCTCTCCTACCGTTACCAGGTCTCCTTTCTGGAAAGTTTCCCTGCTCATTTCCTTCAGGTAAGGATGAAGCATCTTTCCCTCTGCCATTACCATTTTATCTGGCTCTTTTCCGATAAGGTCAATGACATCCAGACGGAAACCGCCTACGCCTTTTTCCATCCACCAGTTGATCATCTTATAGATTTCCTGACGAAGTCTTGGATTCTCCCAATTCAGATCAGGCTGTTTTACAGAAAACTGATGGAGATAGTACTGCTGGCACTCTGGCACCCACTCCCAGGCAGGTCCGCAGAACGCAGATTTCAGCTCATTTGGATAGACTCCTTCCACCCCATCTCTCCACACATAATAGTCATGATAAGGGTTATCCTTACTCTTTCTGGCCTCCATAAACCATGGATGCTCGTCCGACGTATGATTCAAAACCAGGTCCATGATAATACGGATGTTCTTCTCCTTTGCTTTCTGGATAAGTTCCTCCATATCCTGAATATTTCCGAAAATAGGATCAATATCCTGATAGTCTGAGATATCGTATCCATTATCGTCCTGGGGGGATTTATACACAGGTGAAAGCCAGATGGCGTCAATTCCCAGTTTTTCAAGATAATCCAGCTTCCGGATAATACCTTGAATATCTCCGATCCCATCTCCGTTGCTGTCATAAAAACTTCTTGGATAAATTTGATAAATAACCGATGTTTCCCACCATTTTCTAGTCACTTTTTCCATGGTCTTCTCCTTCACGTTTTACTTACTGAATATAAGCCTAATTAGTTTTGTGAGGTTTTTCAATAAGTGTTGCAAAAAACTACATTACTTTACAAGTTTTTTACAGCTTTTTTGTGCATTTTGTTAAAAATCCCCTGTATTTTACCCTGTCTGGAATATATGCATCCTATACGGATACTTTCCATCTTTGGTCAAAATACAGGGGGATATGCTCTTTTATACAACATTCTGGCGTTTCCAGATATTCCGCACGCTTTCCCTTACAATCAGCTCCGTAGGCAGTTCCATGCTGCGCACCATGACTTTCTGCCCATAAATTCTCTTCAAAAGGAGTTTCACAGCTTCTCTTCCCTTGTCTGTAGGGGACTGGCGCACTGTAGTAAGAGTAGGCCTGGACAGCCGTGCATAAACATTGTCATCAAAACCTACCACCGAAATATCCTCCGGCACCCAGAGATTTTTTGAAAAGAACACGCTCACAGCTTCATTAGCATAGAGGTCTGCTGCAAAGAATGCCGCCGTGTATCCTTTCTCCCTGGCTGTTTTGGCAAACCTCCGCAAAACCTCATAACGAAGGTTTTTTTCCTGGGGAAGGAAATGATAGTCCTCCTGGGAATAGGGAACCCCTTGTTTTTCCAATGCCTCCTGATATCCCCTCAGCCTGGCCTGATTGCTGGCCAAGGGCTTTTCCTGATCACAGAAAAAAGCAATCTTTCTATGTCCCTGTTTGAGCAGATAAGAAGTAAGTTCCCTGGCGCCCTCCCGGTCCTGTAGGCCGATATTATCATAATTTCCCTCTCCGCAATCCACGAATACCAGTGGTTTTGCCGTCCTCTTGCAGAGAGCCTCACATCTGCCGGGATCACATCCCAGGATAATACTCCCTTCCACATTGTGGGCGGAAAGCTTTTTCAGAAACTCATCTTCACTATAAACCGTACTACATACCACATTTCTTCCTGTTTTTTCCAGTTCTTTTTCTATAGCCTCCAAAAGTTCTGCACAGAAAGGATCTGTATAAATATGTTCTCTTACACCGAAAAAGAATTCCACTATCACCAGTTTTAATTCATCCTGGCTGCCTCTTCCACCTTTGTTTTCCTGAACATAATGATTTTTTATCAGCATCTTCTCAATCCGCATGCGGGTCTGCTCAGACATTTTCTCTGTCCTGCCATTTATTACATTGGAAACTGTTGTAGGACTGACGCCAAGCTGTTTGGCAATCTCCTTAATCGTAATCATAACCTTCCACCTTTTAGAATAATTAATAATATATTAATCTTATAAAAATTTATAGAAAAATTCAACCTTTTCCCAAAATATTTCCATGTTTGATTAACATTTTTCCATATAGAACAGAGTAAATATCACAAAGCGGGAATACCGGATTCTTTTCCGATACTCCCGCCTTTCAAAGCAGCCTTATTCTAATAGTAGATTTACAGGTCTTCCAGTTCCTCTTCAAGCATAGCTTCGTCTTCTTCGCTGAGAAGTTTGGAAATCTGAAGGGCCAGCTTGCTGTCCTCATCTTCCTCTTCATCTTCTTCATCAAATTCTTCCAGCTCTGCAATATCCTCCATGGCATCCAGAAAATCCAGTTCCTGAGTATCTCCCAGGTGGAGTTCTTCTTCCTCCTGATCCGCTTTTCTGTCCTCTCCGTTCTTCAGCTCTTTCAGTTCAAGTTCCACTTCCTCTTCAAGGTCATTTAAGGAAGTAGGCATGCTGCTGATGATCTGATGGACTTCCTTATACGAGGACATAAATCTCTTTTGGGCCTGGTTGATCAGCTCTACGATCCCATTCATTTCTTCCTGGACAGCCAGATACTTTTTCTTGCCTTCCATCAGTTTATCATCAATCTCGGACTGAACAGATTCTACCTTGCGTTTTGCCTCTGCCTCAGCGTCCTGAAGCATTTTCTCACATTTTTCTCTGGTTTCTCTTTCCATGGTGTCTGCCTTTACTTGAGCCTCAAACACCAGCTTTCCGATACTCTCATAGTTATCGATATATTTCTGGTACTTTTCCTTAATGTCTTCTTCCAATCGTACCTGATATTCTTCTTTCAGCTCAATACGCTTCTGAAGTTCCGCGATTCTGGCATCTTTTTCTTCAATCTGCTTTTTATATGCTTCCTGCTGCTCTGCCATCTCGTCCTTCAGCTTCTGTATCTGCTCCTGAACCTCTTCCTTATCGTAGCCTCCCATGAGAGTTGTCTTAAACATTTCGTATTCTGCCATAACACTCCACCTCTTATCTTTCTCATTGTACATATTTACTGATAATGGCCCAGACATCATCTCGCTGGAAGCCAAGCTTCCATTCAGCCACACCGGCCAGATCATATTCCTGGATAAGTTTCATTTTTTCCTCCAGAGACTCCTCGTCTTCCAGCCACATTTTCAGGACTTTATTGTCCACAGTTGCCTCCGCATAATTTTGTGACATATCGGTATTCCAGTACACCTCCATGCCATACTGTTCTACATAGGCATCTGCCTGGTCCATACTACAGACTTCACTGGTCACTGTTCCATTATTAGCCTCTGTCCACAGCCGGGTATAGAAAGGCACACCGTTGATCACCTTCTCCTTAGGCACTTCTGAAAGTGTCTGGGTAATCCCTTCTTCCACAAATGGGAGAGATGCAACAGATCCTGCTGTTTCAGAGCCAACTGTGTGCTCGTCATATCCCATGATGATCACATAATCAGCCAAAATTCCCTGTTCCCTGCGGTTATAGAAAGCCGTGTACTGGGGCACTGGATTGTCTATAGACAAAACCAGCCCGTTATTCCTGCAGGCAACAGAAAGCTCCCTTATAAACTGGATAAAATGGACAGCTTCTTCCTCTGTCAGCGACTCAAAATCCACATTAATCCCATCCATATCCACCCGCTTTGCTTCTGAAATCAACATATCAATGATATGCTGTCTTGCACTGCGGACAGAAAGAGTTTCCAGGGTGCTCACATTTTCATTAAAATTATCAATCAGTCCCCATACTTCCAGACCTTTCTCATGGGCCTGCCGCACATAATCTTCACTTGCAAGAGAAGAAATATTCCCCTGGGTACTGGTTACAGAAAACCAGGTGGGGGAAATTACATTTACTCCCGTCATATTCTGGGTATCTGCGGCAAAAGCCTGATTTGCAGCTTCTGAAGTAACCTGATGCCAGGCCAGATTAATCTTATTATCCCTGGTCAAACTGGTAAAGTTTTCCTCATAGCTGCCTGTATAGGTATGTTCTGTCTCTTTTGCTGATGACAGAGCGCTGTTTTCCACATATCCGTCAATTCCATCTTCAGTCATTACCCTGGACCAATTATCCAGCTCTTCCAGTAAAATCATCTGTTCTCCGGCTTCCACATCTTTCAGGATCGGACTTTTGATCCCTCCCTGATAGCGTACCTGAGTCCCTTTGCTGGATTCTACTGTACGGACAGATTCCCATTTGTAAAGGATCACGGCTCTTGCCGGATTCTCATAGACGGTTCCCTGAATTTTCATATATTGTTCCAAAAAATCAAGTGCAATATAATATTCCCCGTCTATCTGCCTTACAATTGGATAGTTTTCTGTGACTGTTTCCCCTTCTCTGGTATAACTGCTGCTTTCCGGCTGTATCTCCATGATTTCCGTGGGCAGTGTATACAACATCTGCTGGGTTTCCTGGTCCCAGTAAAATCTTCCGTTCAGTTCCTCTGTTATCACCTGATAAGGAATGTATGCAATCCCATCCTCTATTTTCCCTTTGGAAGTACTTATGCTATCTTGTAAAACCAGGGATAATTCATTTGCGGCTCCCTGCTGATAATAGTCTGCTAAATCCATCCTGGCATCTGAGGGAGTATATCGCCGTATGGCACTTGTGATCACTCCCGCTGCTCCCACTAAAATGATCAGAAGCAAAGCGACCAGAACCGGAGCCAGCCTGCTGCTGCGCCTCCTTCTCCTTCTTCTACTTTTTTTTGCCATATTTCAGCTCCTCTTCATTATCTTTTGGCTCATGTGTATTATAGCATATTTTTCCTCGCCGTCATTATTTTCTTCCAGGATTTCATGAATTTTTCAGTTTTTTTCTATTTTGTATACAATTGAAAGCCGGTTTCTCCAATAAAATCAAAGGACAATCCCTGAATCTTTCCCTGTTCATCTTGTATATAATCCCGCATATATTCTCCCATCTCTGCAATCTGACATGCCTTCTCTATTTGTTTTGCTGTGGTCTGCTTCCCGTTTAAGAGCAGTGGAATCCCCTTTTTGCAATATATCTGCAGTTCCCGATGGAGTCTTTGTCTTTCTTTTTTCTTCATTCTTTTTGACGCAGGTTTTCCCGTGATATATTATTTCACCTGCAGCTCCTTTCCCGCATAATCCTCTCCATTTAAAACTCCTTTAGACGATAGAGGAGGCTGTCCCTGTTAAAATCACTCTCTGCAAAACTCTCTGTCTGATTTCTGATGACACAAATATAGCGTTATTCCTGTCTCCTGCCTGGAAATATGCGGCAATACAGAACGTATCCTCCGCTTGCAGCAGAATGCTGCGACAATGAATCTGAAAAGAACAATCTGAAAATCCCGAAGGCTGCTGAAGTTTTCACCCCTTTCTGTAATAAGATACAGAACCGCCTTCTCTATCTGAAAGTCATTATACCATTATCCTCCGGCAATAGCAAGTATTTCCTTCTTTACAAGCTTGTGTTGCATAGTATATAATATGAAATGGAAAATAGCATCTTAATGAATCATATTAGATAGGATGTGACTAAAAATGAAAATAGAAAAGATTAACGAAAACCAAATCCGCTGTACTCTTACTAAATCTGACCTTGAAGAAAGACATATCAGACTCAGCGAACTGGCCTACGGCAGTGAAAAGGCAAAAGATCTTTTCCGCGATATGATGCAGCAGGCTAATACAGAATTTGGTTTTGAAGCTGACAATATTCCACTGATGATTGAAGCAATTCCCGTTTCATCAGACAGTATTATCTTAATAATATCCAAGGTAGAAGACCCTGAAGAACTGGATACTCGTTTTTCTAAATTTACACCTTTCGGAAGCTCCGGAAACGGCAGTTCCGAGGGCACTGGCATAGAGCTGGAGGGTGCTGATGATATCCTGGATATCTTCAAAAAAATCTATGAAGCAAAATCCAAGGCTGCAGAAAACCGGAAAAAAGAAAAAAGTCCGGCTTCACCTGCATCTTCCAAACCGGCAGAGCCGGCTATTTCCGTAAACCTCATGCGGGAGTACACTTTCCCCACTTTAGATGCAGTGATTGAGGCTGCCCATGGGTTAAATAACTTCTTCACCGGTGAAAGCGCTCTGTATAAAGACGAGAAGAATGGTTCCTACTCCCTGATCCTCCATCAGGCTGGAACTTCTCCTGAAGATTTCAATAAGGTCTGCAATATGCTTTCCGAATACGGAAAAGGCCACTCTTCCTCAGCGGCTAAGGAAGCCTTCTTAATGGAACACGGCGGCTGCATGATAGCGAACTCTGCCTTAAGCAAGCTGGCCCAGATTTAAGATGTCTGTTTTCCAAGGACACAAAAATCAGCCTTTTTATGTCTCTGACATGAAAAGGCTGATTTTGCATTTTCTTCTCTCCGAATATGGAATTATTTATTTTCCAGGTAGTCGTTGATCTGAGCAACTAACATATCTCCGTTAATTCCATGAACCATAGCGGCCTCTGCAAGAGACTCTCCCTGAGCAGAAGGGCATCCGATACAGTGCATACCGGCTCTCATTAAAATTGGAACGATATTCTCATCTAAACGGATCAATTCACCGATTGTCATCTCTGGTGTTACTTTCATGGATATTTCCTCCTTAAAATTTTTTCTGTTTTATTATAATCCCTTTTCCCAGTATATTCAACTGTTTTTATCCATTTTCGGTCACATAACCTGTTAGTGCACTACCCGTACAGTCAATAATAAGATTCCCATGTATTGTACCGAATTTAAGACTTGTATTCTTGAAATAAATATATTAGAATAAGCGTAGTAACTGAATTACATATTCAGAATTATAAAGGAGGGTACAACCATGGCATACGTAATTACAGACGAATGTGTAAGCTGCGGAACATGCGCAGGAGAATGTCCAGTAGAAGCTATTTCTGAAGGAGATTCCAAATATGTAATCGACGCTGATACATGTGTTGACTGCGGAACATGCGCAAGTGTATGTCCTACAGAAGCTATTGTAGAAGGCTAATTATTTACATATGCTGACTGGTACACAGGATTTTGTGTACCAGTCTTTTTTTTGTTTTATAGAGAAAGGGACTTTCCTATAGATAAAAAAGGAGCCATGGCACATATCAATTCCACAACTCCTTTTCTGCTAATTCTTTTTCCTTCCGGTCCTTCCCAGCAGCCTTCTCTTTCCCTGGCCTTTTTTCTCCGCCGACGCAGCCACCTCTCTTCTGGACTGCTGACAGTCTCTGATTCGCTGGTCCAGTCTTTTATAACGGGCTTCCTCTGAATTCTGTTCCTGAAGCCGCTGCTCTACAAGCCGGCTGATAAGCTCCATAAATTCCGGAGGGATTTTTCCCTGTTCTTTTTTTCTCTGAGCTCCCTCTGTCTTTTTCTTTTCTCCGGTCCTGTCCTTCCTGAGAGTCTCATTTTTGTAGAAAAAGGGCGTCAGTTCTCCAATCTCCTTCAGAGAATACCCCCTTTTCTTCAGTTCCTTTATACTCAGGAATACCTGAATATCCCATCGGGTGTAGTATCTGTGTCCCATCTCATTTCTCTTTATCGGCAATTTCAGTTCTTCCTCCCAGTACCGCAGCACATGGGACTGAACCTCCAAAAACTTTACTGCCTGAGAAACTGAGTAAATGGTCTCCTCCATATACTGACCCCTTTCACATTTTCTCTCCAACAATTATAGCAGACCTGTCCTGAAATGCAAGAAAATATGTTCGACAAAAAGCGTTGACAAGTCCTATCCTGGATGATACACTAAGAAAAACAGCCAGGGAGCCCTGAAGGGCTGAGAGGAAGCGCCTGAGACTTCGACCTGTATTACCTGATTTGGATCATGCCAACGTAGGGAGTGTTATATAGCATACATGGAGTATTTCTATATCTGCACCCTATTTAGGTGCAGATTTTTTCTATAGAAAAGTCCTTCGGGTTTTGCAGAAATGTTCTCCAGTCAGAATCCCACCGGCGGAGCACTGCCCGCCAGGGAATCATCATTTTACTCACATCCTTCAGAAATTCTCCGGCAATATTTAATGGGAGGAAACCTATGAGCTATACAACACAGATGGACGCTGCCCGCCAGGGAATCATCACCCCTCAGATGGAGGCAGTGGCAGAAAAGGAACAAATAAATGTCAGAGAGCTTCAGGCGCTGATGGCCCAGGGAAAGGCCGTGATTCCTGCCAACAAGCTCCATACCTGCCTGGAGCCTAATGCTATCGGCTCTATGCTGAAAACAAAAATCAATGTAAATCTTGGTACTTCCAGAGACTGGAAAGACCTGGATATGGAACTTGAAAAAGTAAATGACGCAGTAAAAATGGGGGCAGAATCCATTATGGACCTTAGTTCCTTCGGTGATACCCAGAAATTCCGGAGAAAACTCACTGCCCAGTGCCCTGCAATCATCGGAACCGTTCCTATCTACGATGCCGTTGTCTACTATCACAAACCCCTGAAGGAAATCACTTCCAAAGAATGGATTGATATTGTAGAGATGCATGCCAAAGACGGAGTGGACTTTATGACCATCCATGTAGGGATCAATAAAGCTACCGCCGGACGTTTCAAGAAAAATAAACGTCTTACTAATATCGTTTCCAGAGGAGGCTCCATTATCTTTGCCTGGATGGAAATGACCGGTGAAGAGAATCCTTTCTATGAGCACTACGACCATATCCTGGATATCTGCAGGGAATACGATGTAACTCTGAGCCTGGGAGACGCCTGCAGGCCTGGATGTATTGCAGACGCAGGAGATATCTCTCAGATTGAAGAACTGGTGACTCTGGGAGAATTGACCAAACGGGCCTGGGAAAAAGATGTCCAGGTAATCATCGAAGGGCCGGGACATATGGCTCTGAATCAGATTGAGGCCAACATGAAAATACAGCAGACCATCTGTCAGGGAGCGCCTTTCTACGTACTGGGACCTCTGGTAACCGATATTGCTCCTGGATATGACCATATTACAGCCGCTATCGGCGGCGCTATTGCAGCAGCCAACGGCGCCTCCTTCCTCTGCTATGTAACTCCGGCAGAACATTTGAGACTCCCTGATGTAAATGACGTAAAAGAAGGCATTATCGCTTCAAAGATCGCAGCCCACGCTGCAGATATCGCAAAGGGCATTAAGGGAGCTGCCGACTGGGACCGTCAGATGAGTACAGCCAGAAAAAATCTGGACTGGGAAGAAATGTTCCGTCTGTCCATTGACCCTGAAAAGGCCAGACGCTACAGAGCTCAGGCAAAACCGGAAAAAGAAGACACCTGCAGTATGTGCGGCAACTTCTGTGCAGTAAAGAACATGAACCGTATCCTGGAAGGAGAAATCGTCAGCATCTACGACGAATGATTTTTCAGTAAAAAGAGCTGTCACATTAGACATATATCAGGAATAAAATGTATAAATATTCTCGACTCTATCTAATGCGACAGCTCTTATTTTTTCATATTCACAAACTTCGTATAATTTGGCATCCATACCAGGTTTACCGTACCGATAGGACCATTTCTCTGTTTTGCGATGATGATCTCTGCAATATTCTTATTTTCAGAGTCTTTATTATAATAATCATCACGATAGATAAACATGACCACATCGGCATCCTGCTCGATAGCTCCTGACTCTCTCAGGTCGGAAAGCATAGGTCTGTGATCAGGCCGCTGTTCCACTGCACGGCTCAGCTGTGACAGAGCAACTACAGGAACATTTAATTCTCTGGCAAGGGCTTTCAGGGAACGGGATATATCTGAAATTTCCTGCTGCCTGGACTCGCTTCTTCCGCTGCCAGTCATCAGCTGGAGATAATCGATAAAGATAATACCCAGATTATGCTCCATTTTATATTTTCTGCACTTAGATCTCAGCTCTGAGATAGAAATGCCCGGCTTATCATCAATGATCAGATTGGAATTTCCGATAACATTTGCCCCTTCTATCAGCTTGGCCCATTCTTCATCCTCCAGGTTTCCTGTACGGATATTCTGGGAATCCACCTTGGACTCCAGGGCCAGAAGACGGTTTACCAACTGTTCCTTAGACATCTCCAGACTGAAGATGGCAGCGGTTACATTGTTGTGAAAAGCCATATACTGGGCAATGTTCAGGACAAAAGCCGTCTTTCCCATAGAAGGCCTCGCCGCTACCAGTATAAGGTCTGAGGGCTGAAATCCGGAGGTCTTATAATCCAGATCGATAAATCCAGTAGGAATTCCCGTAACACTTCCCTGATTTCTGGAAGCCTTCTCAATTTTTTCTATGGCGTTCAGCACCACCTGGCGGATAGGCACATATTCCTGGCTTCCCCTGTTCTGGACCAGGTCAAAAATTTTTTTCTCCGTAACTTCCAGAATATCCTGTGTCTTTTCTTTTCCCAGATAACAGGCGTTGCTGATTTCCTCCGTGGTTTTGATCAGCTTTCGCAGCATAGCTTTCTCTGCCACGATTTCTGCATAGTATTTTACATTTGCCGAGGTAGGCACTGCGGAAAGAAGGTCCCGCACAAATTCCATGCTGGAGATTTCCGGCGGCAGGTCTTTCTCTTTCAGTCTCTCCTGAAGGGTTACCAGATCTACCGCTTTTCCCTCATCATGGAGCTCTACCATAGCCTCAAATACTATCCCGTACTGCTGCTGGTAGAAATCTGCCCCGGTAATGATCTCTGAGGCTTCGATAATAGCATCTCTGCTCATGATCATAGAACCGATGACCGATTGCTCCGCTTCCATACTGTGGGGCAGTATCCTTTTCATCAATGCCTCTTCCATACTGAGGAAACTCCCTTCTAGCGTAACTCCATATTCTCAGTCAGACAATAACTTGTCCGCCCATTAAGCTTCTCTGACAACTACTTTTAACTGTGCAGTTACTTTAGGATGGAGCTTTACAGGTACCATGGTAGTTCCCAGTTCCTTGATCGGAGACGGAAGCTGCATTTTCTTTTTATCAATATCGTAGCCCAGCTGTTCCTTAGCGGCTTCTGCGATTTCTTTTGTAGACACAGAGCCAAAGGTCCTGCCATTCTCGCCTACTTTAATACTTACCGTTACTTCTTTTGTCTCCAGCTCTGTTTTAAAGGCTTTGGCAGCCTCCAGATTTTCTTTTGCCACCTTCTCTTCGTGGGCTTTCTGGAGTTTCAGTTCATTAATGTTCTTCGGTGTTGCCTCCACTGCCAGTTTTTTTGGAAACAGCATGTTTCTGGCATAGCCGTCGCTTACATTTACAATGTCCCCCTTTTTTCCATGGGACTTTACATCTTCGATTAAAATTACTTTCATATCTCTATGTCTCCTTCGTGAATCATCTGGTCAAGAGTCTCTTTTAACTGAGCGATTGCTTCTTCCACTGTAGCTCCCGGAAGCTGAGCGCCTGCCATATTGATATGGCCGCCTCCGCCCATCCGTTCCATGACAAGCTGTACGTTTATCTCATCAATGGCCCTGGCACTGATAAAAATCTTATTCTGATAATCTGTCAGAACAAAAGTTGCTTTCACACTGTCGATGTTCAGCAGTTCATTGGCCGCCTGTGAAGCGACAACTGTAGGACTGTCCACGCCCTCTGTAGGGCAGACAGCTATGGCAAAACATCCCTTGTAGGTTTCTACATGGCGGATAGCCTCTGCCTTTGCCCGGTAAGACTGAAGGTCATCCCGGAACATCTTCCTTACTCTGGTTACATCGGCGCCGCATCTTCTCAGAAAGGCAGCAGCTTCAAAAGTACGCACGCCTGTTTTGGAAGTAAAATTGTTGGTGTCAATAATAATTCCTGAATACAGGGCGTCTGCCTCTATGTTGTAAATCCGTATGTCATCCGAGAAATACTGAAGGATTTCCGCAACCATCTCGCAGGCTGAGGAAGCGTAGGGCTCAATATAAGAAAGCACTGCATTCTGGATCACTTCACTTCCCTGTCTGTGATGGTCAAGGACTACAATGGTCTTGCTCATGTGGAGAAGGTCTTCACACTCTGTGTAGCTGGGCTTATTGGTGTCTACCACCACCACTACTGTATTGTCATCTACAATATCTCTGGCCTCATCGCTGCTGATGAACATATTTTCATCATAATCCGGATTATCCTTGAAAGTCTGAATGATGGGACGCACAGACATAGTAGGATTATTTACAACGATGTGGGTTTTCTTATTCAAGGACTTAGCTGCCCGGTAAATACCAATGCCGGCACCTATGGAATCCACATCAGGGATCTTATGTCCCATAACCACTACCTTATCCTTGCTCACCATAAATTCTCGGAGGGCATGGGCTTTTACACGGGCCTTTACACGGGTGCTCTTGCCCATCTGCTGAGATTTACCACCGAAATAAGTCATCTGATCCCGGTCCTTGATCACCACCTGGTCACCGCCGCGCCCCAGAGCCAGGTCAATGGCAATACGGGCATATTCGTAATTCTGGGAGTAACTGGGGGCGTTAATGCCAATACCGATGCTGATGGTCACCGCCATGTCATTTCCTATATTGACAGTCTTTACATCCTCCAGGATATTAAACCGTTTTTTCTTTAACTCTTCCAGAGAGCGCTGACGCATTACAAGAATAAACTTGTCTTTTTCCAGCTTTTTGATCAGCCCATCCACCTCGCCGAAATATTTGTTCAGCTTTCTCTCGATTAAAGCTACCAGAAGAGAACGCCTTACTTCTTCCACACTGTTAAGGGCTTCTTCGTAATTGTCCAGATACAGAAGGCCTGTAACCAGCTTTTCATCTTCTTTCTGGCGGATATACTGATTCAGCTCTGTCTCATCAAAGAGATACAGGGCAGTAAGATCATTATTTCCCTCAGGCTCTACCAGTCCGGATTCCTCCAGCAGACGCTGAATAGATATAGGCCGCATAACTGCCCGGTAATCTTTTTCTTCATACTGGAAAGTCACCTCTGCCTCCCGCTCTGTAGGCAGTTTGTCCTTGGTCAGCTCCGGAAACAGATTGGTCACTGACTTCCGGTACCTCCGATTTTTTCCTGAAAGGGCCGCAAAAGCGTCATTCATCCACAGGATTTTTCCATTATAATCCAACAGTGCATAGGGTACGATGAATTCCTTCAGCAAGGTTTTCTGAACTTGCCCATATTGGGTGGCGAAGGAGATCAATTCGTTCATAATGACTGCTCTGCTGTGAAAATACAGAAAAACCACAATTAAAACATATGCCGCAACAAAAATGCTTACCAGTCCTCCGGCTTTCCTGTCAACTGTAAACACCAGAATGTCCATGAACACCAGCAAAACCGTCAGTATCATAGGCCACTGCATGTAAAATTTCAGCTGACCTTTAATCTTTATTTTTCCGTCCATAACTTCACCTGCATGCATATTAAAATGCGATTTAACAGTCCTCCATTAATAGATATTCTGATATATTATACCATTATTTTAATAACAGCACAACTTTTAATTTACCTGTGGAATACTCCCCTGCCGCGTGTGCATCACCCCGGGAAGACTTTTTTATCCTATAGGGCAGTCCAGAGGACTTTCCTATAGGATAAAAATAAGGCGCGCTGCTCAAGCAGCACGCCTCGCATTTTTAATTAGTCCTGTACATAAGGCATGATAGCCATATGTCTTGCTCTCTTGATTTCTACAGTCAGAGCTCTCTGATGCTTTGCACAGTTTCCTGTGATTCTTCTGGGAAGGATTTTTCCTCTCTCAGAAACGTATCTTTTTAATTTATTTGCATCCTTGTAGCTGATCTCGTTGTTTTCCTGTCCGCAGAATACACAAACTTTTTTTCTTCTGCGTCCTCCTCTTCTCTTCATTGGAGAATCTGGTCTATTACCTTTTTCGTAAGCCATGGTCTTTACCTCCTATCAATATTGGCCGCTCTTAGCTGAAGGGCAGCTCCTCGTCAATTCCATCAGGAATGTTCATAAACCCATCTGCTGACGCGGCACTGGGAGAAGGTGCTTCATAAGGTGTCGGCGCTCCTGCGGGTGCACGTCCCACATGGCTGTCGCTTACAGCCTTGCTCTCTGCAAATTCCTGCTCCTCCACTACCACATCTGTGGTATAGACTTTGTTTCCATCACGGTTAGTATAGCTGCCGGTCTGGATACGTCCTGTTACCAGGATCTTGATTCCCTGACGGAAATATTTTTCTGCAAACTCTGCCTGTCTTCCAAAAGCTACACAGCCGATAAAATCAGCCGTAGCCTCTCCGTCTCTTTTAAAACGACGGTCAACAGCCAGCGTATATCTTGCAACTGCTGTTGCGTTGTCTCCTGCGGAATATCTCACCTCAGGATCTCTTGTTAAACGACCCATTAAAATTACTTTATTCATATCATCACCTCATATAATACTTAAACATACGTTATTCAGAATCAGTAATTTTAAATGGATTCTGATATGCGGTCTGCGGATTACGCCTCTTTTTTCACAACTAAATATCTTAATACATTATCCATAATGCGGACATGACGCTCGATTTCAGCAGGTGCTGTAGCGTCAGCCTCAAACTGGATGAAGTAGTAATATCCCTCGCGCATTTTCTGGATCTCGTAAGCTAATCTTTTCTTGCCCCATTCTTCAACTTCTGTGATGTTTCCGTTGTAGCGGGTGATATAGCCTTTTGCTTTTTCTACTACTGCCGCACGAGCTTCATCTTCCAGCTTTGCATTAACGACTAATGCTAATTCGTATTTGTTCATGCTTGTTGTACCTCCTTTTGGTCTTTTGGCCCCCTGATCAGGTCAGGGAACAAGGATTGCAGAACGTGTCGGGAAACACTATTCTGTCCTAAAATAATATATCACGGTTGCTTATTCTAACATAAAACCAAAGGATATTCAAGCCTTTTTTTTCAATTCTCTGGCACTTTTTTCCACGGCTTTCCTGGCGATCATGATCTGATGACCACAGCCCATGCATTTCAGCCTGAAATCCGCTCCCACTCTCAGAATCTCCCATTCACTGCTTCCACAGGGATGCTGTTTTTTTAATCTGACAATATCCCCTACTTCATAATCAAATTTCATATTCTTTTCCTCATCACTCCTGTATCTGTGCAAAAACTTCCCCTATGGGCTGGCTGATCAGAAGTTCAGCCATATTATCCCGGGGTGTTGGATCTCTGTTTATGACTACCAGATGGTCTCCTCTGAAATAATCAATAAGAGAAGCTGCCGGATATACGGACAGCGAAGTTCCACCGATGATCAATATTTCCGCCTGGGAAATCGCCCTGACAGATTCCTGGAGCACATCAGAATCCAGAGCTTCTTCATAAAGGACCACATCTGGTTTGATGATCCCTCCGCACTTTTCACATCTGGGCACTCCCTGGGTACTCTTTATATACTCAATATCATAAGATTCCCCGCATTTCATGCAATGGTTTCTGTAAACACTTCCGTGAAGTTCCAGAACCTTTCTGCTTCCTGCCATCTGATGGAGATTATCAATATTCTGGGTAACAACCGCCTTCAGCTTTCCCACTCTTTCCAACGCAGCCAGTTTTTTATGGGCTTCATTGGGCTGGGCTTCACAAAGCATTTTTGTCCTGTAAAAACGATAAAATTCTTCCGGATTTTTCATAAAGAAACTATGGCTCAAAATCACCTCAGGAGGATAATCCCACTGCTGATGGTACAAGCCGTCTACACTCCGAAAATCTGGTATCCCACTTTCTGTGGAAACACCGGCTCCACCGAAAAACACAATATTTTCACTTTCAGAAATCATTTTCTGCAGTCTTTCCACTGCTTCATCTCTCATGCTCATCCCTCCTGGTCTGAAATCTTTCTCCCTGTTTTACGTCTAATACTCTCCTTCTCTTTTTGCCTGTACTACAAAACGGGTGGCGTCATTTCCTGTGCAGGTAGAGAGCGTAATAATCTTGTCTTCCTTTGTCACTTCTACTCCAAAGTCTACCAGAGACTGGGCTTTCATATTTGCCAGATACTGTTCAAACTGCTGGTCCGGTCCTGAAAACAGAGTATATACTTCTCCGGCTGCATCTACTACATGGCTGGAAAAAATCTCATACCGATAATTCTTATCCGGAGTGCATATCCAGACATAATGGCCTGGAAGAGATTCCTGACTCTGGAAATATTTTCTGAGAAGGCCGAACATGGAGCCGTTCCTCATATTATGTCCATAGATAATAGTGTTGCAGTCCTGGAAGTCACTGCTGTTAGTATACTCAATGAAGATAGAACCTGCAGAATTATAGTTTCCTTCAAAGGTATGATGGAGATAGTAATCATTGTCTGTTCCCTGTACCACCGGATAGCTGATTTCCGTACCTTCAATCTGAATCCATGCGATGATATCAGGATTTATCCCTTTCAGGCTCTCCCAGTCCACAGTGGGAGGCACCGGCTGTTCTGCCTGTTCTCCTTCTGTACCCTCCTGGTCACTGGTATCTTCCTGTACATACTCCCGGATACGGTCATACTCCTGGGTTCCTTTTTGATATTCCAGAAAAATCCCTCCCAGCTGTACCGCTGAAAACACAAATACGCAGGCAGCTATGATCAATATGATATATCGCAGAATGTCACCTGCTGTCTTTCTTTTTTTCTTAGTCTTGCTCATGTTCCGCTCCCGTTCAGGACCATCCCCTGTTTTTAATACATATTTTCATAATAACTTTGGTAATCTTCTGAGATAATACTGCTGCTGGGCACTAACTGGCAGGAATAATCTTCAGCATTTACAATAGCCCCTTCCGGCAGGACTACATTCCTATATGCCGAGGAGTATTCCGGATATTCCTCACTCGGTTCCCACTCTAACATGATTCCAAAGGAATAGTAGGACTGCCCACCCTCACTGTAGGGGTCTTCATAAGGAATCTCATATGTAATGTATCCGAAGTTATCTCCTGTAGGCTGTATATCATAAGTTCCCGCAGGGAAATCTACTCCGGCTGTCATAATCCCCGTAGCATCCACTGCCTCAGCAAGAGGATTCGAAATCCTGGATTCCAGTGCCTGTGTCTGGGCATTCTCTGATGCAAAAGATACTGGATTCATTCCATCTACACAGACCAGGGCACCTGTAAATAAGGGAACGCCTTCGGCCTGTTCAATCTCATATTCCTCTGTTCCAAAAGATTCCTGGTAATAAATAGAATGTGTGCTGTCATGAACCTCAAAGCTGCTTCCATCCTGACCTGACACAACATATTCTCCCTCTGGTATGTCTACTCCTACCATGTACATGCCTGCCGGAAGTTCATTGTCCCAGTGTTCACCCTGGGCAGGAAGCTCTTCCAGTACTTCTACATATTCATAGTTCACCACAGATGACCCGTTGTCTGTGGCCTGGCCAATAAAGCTGGCCATGGACAAGCCCAGCATTACTAAAATTACTACTGCTATAAGGATAGCCAAGGCAATAAGCTTGGAAGGCTGATTTTTCTTTTGGACTGAAGCCGAAGAAAATCCCTTTATGTTTTTTAAATCCGTGCTCTTATATCCGCCTTTTCTTTCCTGTTTTTTTGGCAAAGCAGTTCCTGCCATTGTTTTCCAGTCCGCTGCCGAATTCTTCCTGGGGTTTTCTCCTTTACTTTTCCCGGTACTTTTATTCCTATTTTCGTTCAGTACCGGCTGCTTATAGTTCTCTGCTCCTTCCTCTGTGTGAACATGGCTCATAGTTCCCATAGAGGTATGGTCATACTTTGACCGGTTTAAACAATTCCGATACATTTCATCGGACTTCCGATTGTCCATACCGCACTCTGTACAGACACCATCTTTCAGTTTTCCGCCGCATAGGCTGCAGGTATATTTCATCGCTCACCCTCCTTCACCCTGATATCCCCATTTTACCATATTTCTTTCAAGAACTACACTCAAATCTCAGTAAAAAAAGCCAATGACCTGAATACTGTCACTGGCTTTTCTTCAAATAGCGGGAGTAGGATTTGAACCTACGACCTTTGGGTTATGAGCCCAACGAGCTTCCAGACTGCTCCACCCCGCGGCGATATATTTATCTCTTCTTTAATAAGTATAGTCCTCTGATAATGCTTTGTCAACCCTCATCCAATTTTTCCTTGTTCCCTCAAATTATCTATGTTATCCTTTATCCTATGAAAGGAGGAGACTATGAACCAGACATCAAAACTGAAAGAGCAGAAAGATCATGGAACTTCTGTATTCCCCTGCGGACTTTATGAAGTTTTTGACAATACTCCCTGGGACGGCGTAAAGCATCACTGGCATGATGAAATAGAAATTCTTTATTTTATGAAGGGCACTTTCAATGTCACTATCAATATGGAAAGCTTCCCTATTGAACAGGAGTGTTTTTTCTTTGTAAATCCCGGAGAGATCCATTCTGTAGAATGTTCTTCTCCTGCTACTGAATCTGCCATTGTCTTTCATCCCTGTATATTGAATTTTGAACATTATGACCTGGCTCAGACCCGGCTCATGCAGCCTCTCACCAGAGGCGAAATCCAGCTCCCTCGTTTTCTGGACATCTCCCATCCGGCTTTTTCCAGGATCAAAAAGGAATACCTGGACATTCTGAATGTTTTTCACCAGACTGGTTTTTTTCTGTCTGTGGAATATGAAACCGTGACTGAAGACATTCCCTCCCAGCTTTTTATCCGGGCCGGACTTCTGAAGATCCTGGGAACCCTGTCTTCGTTTTCTCTCCTGACCCAGCCGGAGAAAACCGATGATTACCGCGTCCGCATCATCAAGTCTTCCCTGGAATTTATACGAAACCACTATCAGGAAAAAATATACATCCACAATCTGGCAGAAAACGCTAATATGAATGAGCAGTACTTCTGCCGATTTTTTAAAAAAGCTCTGGGGAAATCACCTGTTACCTATATTAATGAATACCGTATCAAACAGGCGATCACCCTCCTTCAGGCCACTGACGCCCCTATTATGGAGATCTGCCTGGACTGCGGCTTTAATAATCTGGGGAACTTTCTCCGGGAATTTAAAAAGCATACAGGCTTTACGCCCCTCCAGTATCGAAAACATTATTCTTTGGAAAAGTCATAATATCGTAGTTTCTAATCAAATATTTGTAAGACCTTCTTGTTTTTGCACATTATAATGAGTTACCAGAAGCAAGGGACGGCCAGCTTGGTTGAAAAGTCCTGGAAGAAAAAAACCACGGAGGTTATAAAAAATGGAAAAGAAATGGTGGCATGACAAGGTTGCCTATCAGATTTACCCAAAAAGTTTCTATGATTCTAACGGAGACGGAATCGGCGATCTGCAGGGAATCATCAGCAAATTAGATTACTTAAAAGACTTGGGCGTGGATATCCTGTGGATTTCTCCTATCTACCCTTCCCCCTTTGCAGACCAGGGATATGACATTTCCGATTATTATAATATTGACCCTGCTTTCGGCACTTTGGAAGATATGGACGAGCTGATCAGAGAGGCCCATAAACGTCAGATGTATATTCTGATGGACCTGGTAGTAAACCACTGTTCCGATGAGCACGAGTGGTTTGAAAAAGCCTGTGCAGATCCATATGGAGAATACGGCAATTTTTTCTATATCGAGGACCGGAAAGAGGGAGAGCTCCCCTGCAACTGGAGGAGTTATTTCGGCGGTCCCGTGTGGGAACCACTCCCGGGACACCCTGACAAGCAGTACATGCATGTTTTTCATAGAAAACAGCCGGATCTGAACTGGGAAAATCCGGCAGTAAGAGAAGAGGTATATAAAAATATCAATTGGTGGCTGGACAAAGGCCTTGGCGGATTCCGTATCGATGCTATCATTAATATCAAAAAAGCTCTGCCTTATAAAGACTATCCCTCTGACAGGGCTGACGGTCTTTCTGATATTTCCCTAATGCTGGCAGACGCCCAGGGGATTGGTAAATTTCTGGGCGAAATGCAGACACGGACTTTTGGGCCCCATGATGCATTTTCTGTAGGTGAAGTATTCAATATCAAGGACGGAGAACTCCCTGATTTTGTAGGTGACAAGGGTTACTTCTCCTCTATCTTTGACTTTGCTACTACTTCCTTTGGAAAAGATGACAGAGGCTGGTACGCCAGCAAGCGGCCCACACCAGATGATTACAAAAAATGTTATTTTGAATCTCAGAAGAAAATGGGAGACACAGGTTTCTACTCAAATATTATTGAAAACCATGACGAGCCCAGGGGAGTCAGCTATTATATCCCGGAAGGCGAGGTCTGTGACGCCAGCAAGAAACTTCTGGCCGCTATGTATTTCCTGATGAGAGGTCTTCCTTTTATTTACCAGGGACAGGAAATCGGAATGGAAAATCTCGGCGTGGTTCCTATTGATAAAGTAGATGATATCAGTGCTTTAGACCAGTATCAGGTCAGCCTGGATGCAGGCCTCAGTCCTGAAGAGGCTCTGAAAGTCATCTCTGTTTACAGCAGAGACAACGCCAGAACTCCCGTTCAATGGAACAGCGAAAAAAATGCAGGATTTACAAAAGGAACCCCATGGCTCATGGTAAATCCAAACTATACCTCTATTAATGTAGAAGCTCAGGAAAAAGATCCGGATTCTGTCCTGTCCTTTTATAAGGAGCTCATCGCTCTCAGGAAAAATCCTGCTTACAAAGAAACTCTGGTATACGGTACTGTCATTCCTTATCTGGAAGGCCAGCACAATCTGATGGCTTATCACAGAAAGGGAGAAAAAGATCTGCTGGTGATCGGCAACTTCCAGAAGGATCCTCAGACTGCAGTCCTTCCTTCCGCCTGCAAAAATCTTCTGCTGAACAATTACCAGGACCTGGATATGAATGAAGAAAAGACTGCAGTACATTTGAAAGGCTATCAGGCTATTGTGATAGAACTGTAATTTTCCCAGTCTGCTTCCTTTTCACAGAATTTACACGGAATCCTCATAGTGTTGTCACAGAAAAAACACAGGTTCCCCTTAGACTGAATGACAGCAACAGGGAAATCAAGTTTTTACAGCAATGTGAAAGGAGCAGACTTCTATGAAAGCAAAAAAATACGGAAAATTACTGGCATTAGCTTGTGTGACTATGTTATCTGTGTCGGCCTTTACCGCCTGCAGCAATGATGAAGAAGACAGCAGTTCGGACTCTTCCAGCACCTACAGTTCAGATTCTGAAGATACCGATTCTTCCAGTACGGATAGCACAGATGCTTCCGATTCCGGCAGCTCTGATTCCAGCAGTTCAGACACTTCTCTGGATTCTTCAGAGGACAGCAGTGATTCTTATAGCCTGGACTCTGACAGTTCCAGCTCCTACGATCTGGATTCCGACAGTTCCACGGAGGAATAAAACATATATCGTCTCTGAACTGTTTTGAAACTATGATACCTTTCGTGTTTTATATTTTCTTTACAGGGAAGTGATTATTATGATGGGAGTATTACATGTTAATAGGGACAATAAAATTTTTTTAGACAATTACGCAGAACACAAAAAAATCAATTTAAGCTCAGGCCAGTATATATATTTTCGGGTAAAGAACAGCTGGATTCCGGTCATCGTCAAATATTCCCCTGAGTCAGGCCGGTGGTGTTTCTGCCATATGGAAAATATTAATATCAATGGCCGGGAGGCCATGATCAAAGATTATTACGATCCGGAAGATCCTGACAGTCAGGTATCCGGAGATAAATAAAAAAGTCTGTCTCATACAGCTCTGAGGAAAGATTTGCTGAATGAGGCAGACTTTTTTCAGCAAATTTTAACTTGACTTACATCATTTCAAATACTAAACTAATCACATAGAAAATCTTATATCATATCTTTCACATGTTCTTTATCCATATCGGGGATATCCCATTCGATTTTCAATAATAATATTTTTAATCAGGGAACCGTTGGGGTGCTATGTCAGCCGCCGGACGCAGGAAAGGAGGCTGGTGCTATGGTTACATACAGTGATATGTTTACTTTTGTAATTATGCTTTGTGCTGTCATAACTCTTGTTTTGGCTATATCTAACCACAAAAAATAGCACCCCTGCTCTGGCAAAGTAAGGCGCTATTTTTGACTTATCTTTCCGGCGGTCAGATGTGCGCTGACCAACGGTTCTCTTGTTAAGTGTATTATACTCACCTTCCCTGAGGTTGTCAAGTCAAACACCCCGATACAACACGACGTACGCATGAATCTTTTTCCTCCCTCATTTAAAAAAATTGACTTTTTAAAAATTCAAAACCTGCTCCAAAAACTCTTCCGGATTCATGCTGATCACAAATCGTTTCTTTTTCA
>NZ_NFIF01000023.1:0-58317 GCF_002161645.1 Blautia sp. An46
TATAAACAGATAAGTAATTCGACAGCAAAAAAGCAGAAGTTCCGACAAGACAATTATACATATCTGTTTCTTATCAAAGAAGAATTTTTCCCATAGACACAGAAAATTTTACGCCCTCGGATAGATAGTCTCTCCAGACGTAACCGGTCTTTCCTTCGTAGATTACCCGGTACCAGCCGTTGGCGCAGATTCCTGTAACAGTTACAGAGTCGCCTCCGTCTAAAACCCCCAGGATTTCTGAACCACTCAGGGCATCAGCACGAACGTTGACAGAACTGACCACATAAGCAGTCTGGCGAGTGGATTCTACTTCAACGCCGCTGTCAGGAAGATCCTGGCCAGCGTCTTCTTCATCTTCAGGGGATACCATGCCTCCTGCCTGGGCGATGTCTTCCTTGGCCTTTTCTGCCAGGCTCATAACACTGGAATTGTCATCCTCTGTAATGATCCTGCGGACTCTCACATTGCTGGTATCTGTACCGTCTATTCCGCCTACATAGACCAGAGTCACCTCATTGCCTGGAATAATTCCATTGACACATTGGATTTCAGCAGAGGAACAGTCTTCAAAGGAAAGCTTCTGGCCGTCTTCTGTCTCAATGGAAACCTCAGAACCAGTATAACTGGTAAGAGTACCAGTCATAGAAGAAGAGACTGCGTCCAGCTCTGCCTCCTCCTTTTCCCGGGAATTCTTTTCACTGCAGGCAGAAAAAGAGAGTAGGATGGATAAGGCGGCCAGTAGTGATAAAAATTTCTTCATGAAAATACCTCCTGTTTCAGACATTATATACATTGACAAGGGTTTTATGCCAGCATTCGTTTTTCCAGATGTTTTTTGAAGATCAGCAGAAAGGCGATAGAAGACATTACAGCGCCGATTCCGTCGGCCAGAGGCTGAGCATAGAAGGCGCTTCTGGCTCCGAAGAATATTGGCAGGACCATAGTAAACAGCATATAGTCTCCTTTCCGGAATACAGAGAGGAACAGTGCGGTCTTGCTTCGTCCAAGGGCGGTAAAGCCGTCTACAAACACATACTGGAAACTAAGGGGAATGATCATCATGGTAAATACCCGGATACCCCATACGCAGAGAACGATCTGAGCGGGATCTCTGGTGAAAATGCTGATGAAATATTCAGGAATCGTTCTGGATACCAGGAACATAATTGTGGTAAAGCACAGGCAGAGAAGAAGGATGTATTTCTCTGCAGACTTAACTCTGGCAATATTTTTGGCACCATAGTTGTAGCTTAAGATCGCCTGGGTTCCGCTGGAAATGCCCAGCATAGGGCCTGTGATCAGCATCATATAACTTTGGACGATGGTGGCGCAGGTAATGAGAAGATCTCCTTCTTTGGGGCCGCCGTAAGTCTGCAGCACTGTATTCAGCACGATCAGGATTACGCTATCCGTGGCCAGAATCAGAAAGGGGGAGATTCCCAGGGTCAGGATCCGGCTTACGATTACAGGAGAAAAGTATTTTCTCTTCAGAAGCGTTATCTTTATGGGTATCTTTTTTCCAGTGAGAAAGCGGAAGGCAAATGCACAGGATACAAACTGGGCGATCACTGTGGCAATGGCAGCTCCTGCCACGCCCATGTGAAATCCAAAGATAAAAACAGGATCCAGCACAATATTTGTCAGTGCGCCTATGATAACCGTCATCATCCCCACACCGGGAAAACCCTGGCAGGTAATAAAATAATTCAGCCCCACTGCCATAAGGGCAAAAAAGGTGCCAATGGTATAAATGGTCATGTAAGAATCTGCATAGGGAAAGGTGGCAGGGCTGGCGCCGAACCAGTTCAGCAGATAGTCTTTGACCAGCAGAAAAATAAGAGTCAGCAGGGCTGAAAAAATTACCAGAAGAAGAAAGCTGTGAGCCAGTATATTTTCTGCCTGTTTTTTCCTGCCCGCTCCCATCCGCATGGCCATTAAAATAGAGCCTCCCAGACCTATAAGGGTTCCGAAGGAAGTCAGGAGGGTAACGATTGGCCCGCATACCCCCACCCCCGCAAGAGCTACGTCACCAATCTCACGGATGTTTCCGATAAACATGCGGTCCACAGTGCTGTACAATACATTTACAAACTGAGCGATCATAGAAGGGACCGCCAGCTTCAGGACCAATAGGGGAACTTTGTCTTTTCCTAAATCTGTTGTCTTTTTCATTTGTAATGGTTCTCCTTTTCCTATTGATTTTAATACGGATTGAGAGAAAAGAAAAGAGAAAATACTTGCTTAGTATAAAATGCCTATGCTATACTGATTTTACGAAGAACGAAGAAACAGGAGGGCTGTTGTGTAAGACCGGAGGTTTTATGCGGCAGTCCCTTTTCAGGTAACAGGAGAAATGAAATGTTAAAGATCAGAGAGTACGTTAAAGTAAAGGATTTGGAGGAAGCCTATCAGTTAAACCAGAAGCGGTCCGCCTGTGTCCTAGGAGGTATGGTGTGGCTGAAAATGGGCAGCCGGAACGTGGGAACTGCCATAGACCTGTCCGGTCTGGGACTGGATACCATTGAGGAAGATGAGGAGGGATTCCGTATCGGAGCAATGGTAAGCCTGCGGGACCTGGAGACACATAAAGGCCTGGCAGAATATACCCAAGGGGCTATGAAGGAAAGCCTGCGGCATATTGTAGGAGTTCAGTTCCGGAACTGCGCCACAGTGGGAGGAAGTATTTTCGGAAGATTTGGGTTTTCCGACGTTCTTACCATGTTTCTGGCTATGGACTCCTATGTGGAATTATATAAGGGAGGCATCATCCCTCTGGAAGAGTTTGCCCAGATGAAGAGAGACCGGGACATTCTGGTGCGGATCCTGGTAAAGAAAAGACCGGCGGCTATGTCCTATATAAGTCAGAGAAACAGCAGTACAGATTTTCCTGTACTGACCTGCGGGGTTTCTCTTTTTGAAGACGGGGAGGCGAGAGTGGCTTTGGGAGCCTGTCCCTATAAAGCGGTTATTGTAAAAGACGAAAAGGGAATCTTGAAGGACTTCCTGAAGAAAGAGCCTGGAGAACAGAAAGAAGCGGCAGAGGCCTTTGCCGCATACGCCAGAGAGCATGTGCGAACAGGAACGAATATGAGAGCTTCCGCTCAGTACAGAAGCCATCTGGTACAGGTACTGACCAAAAGAGCGCTGATCCAGGCAGGAGGTATGGAAAATGGAAATTAAGTTTTGGCTCAATGGAAAGAAAATCCAGGCAGAAATCCAGGCAGATACCCTTCTTCTGGACCTTCTGCGGGAAAAAGAATGTTACAGTGTTAAGAGAGGCTGTGAGACAGCCAACTGCGGCCTTTGTACAGTCCTCTTGGAGGAAAAGCCCATATTATCCTGCAGTACCCTGGCTGCAAGAGTAGAAGAGAAGCATGTAGTCACCTTAGAGGGGCTTCAGGAAAAGGCGGAAGAATTAGGCAGCTTTCTGGCAGGGGAAGGAGCAGAGCAGTGCGGATTCTGCAACCCTGGATTTATGATGAATATATTTGCTATGGAAAAAGAGCTTACAGACCCTACAGAGGAAGAAATTAATGAGTATCTGGCAGGAAATCTCTGCCGCTGCTCCGGATTCATGGGTCAGACCAGAAGTATCTTAAAATATCTGGAATATAAGAAAACCCAGAGAGAGGGGGATGGACAATGAAATATGTAAATCAGCCTGTGATGAAAAAGGATGCCATGGCTTTGGTTACAGGAAAGCCTGTGTATACAGATGACATCGCCCCCAAGGACTGCCTTATCGTGAAGGTGTTGAGGAGTCCTCATGCCCATGCTCTTATTGAAGAGATCAAAACAGAGGCGGCCATGAAAGTGCCTGGAATCGAATGTATCCTTACTTATAAAGATGTACCCCAGCAGCGTTTTACCCTGGCAGGCCAGACCTACCCGGAATTCAGCCCCTATGACCGTCTGATATTGGACCAGAGAGTGCGGTTTGTAGGAGACGGGGCAGCCATTGTAGCGGGAAAGACGGAAGCTGCCGTGGATAAAGCCCTGAAACTTATCAAGGTAAAATATAAGGTTCTTCCTGCAGTATTAGATTTTCATGAGGCAAAGGATAATGAGACGCTGATTCACCCGGAGGATAACTGGGAGGCCAAGATGCCTGTGGGAGCAGATAACAAGCGGAATCTCTGCGCTCAGAAGGAAGAAAGCCTGGGAGATGTAGACGCTTTACTGAAGGAATGTAAATATGTAGTAGACAGGACTTATCATACTAAGGCAAATCAGCAGACCATGATGGAGACTTTCCGGGCCTATACTTATCTGGACTATTTTGGAAGACTGAATGTGGTGGCCTCCACCCAGGTTCCCTTCCATGTCCGGAGAATTTTGGGACGGGCGCTGGGGATTGGAGCATCCAAAGTCCGGGTAATAAAGCCCAGGATCGGCGGAGGATTCGGGGCCAAGCAGACAGCGGTGTGTGAGATGTATCCTGCCATTGTGACTCTGAAGACAGGAAAACCGGCAAAGATCGTTTATTCCAGATATGAGTCTCAGATATGTTCTTCTCCCCGTCATGAGATGGAGGTACGGGTCCGCCTGGGCGCTGATGAGAAAGGAATCCTGAAAGCCATAGACATCCATACTTTGTCTAATACAGGTGCTTATGGCGAGCATGGACCTACTACCGTAGGGCTTTCCGGACACAAGCCTCTGGGCCTTTACCGGAATACAGAAGCTTACCGGTTCAGCTATGAGGTAGTATATACCAATCAGATGTCTGCAGGAGCTTACCGGGGATATGGAGCCACCCAGGGAATCTTTGCAGTAGAATCTGCAGTAGACGAGCTGGCCCATGAGATGGGCATGGACCCGGTAGCTTTTCGGGAAAGGAACCTGTCAAAAGAAGGGGGACGGTTTATCGGCTACGACGGCAGCCCCTGGGTTACAAGCTGTACTCTGGATAAATGTCTGGCAAGAGCCAAAGAAATGATCGGCTGGGAGGAAAAATACCCCTGCCGTGACATGGGAAACGGCAAAGTCCGGGCAGTAGGATCAGCCATTGCCATGCAGGGATCTTCTATCGCCAAGGTGGATGTAGGAGGAGCTTCCATTAAACTGGGAGAGGATGGCTCCTACACACTGGGCCTGGGAGCTACTGATATGGGAACAGGCTGCGATACCATTTTGGCCCAGATGGCGGCAGACGTTCTGGAAACAGATTTTGACAATATTGTAGTATTTGGAGTGGATACAGATATTTCTCCTTATGACTCCGGCTCTTATGCCTCTGCCACTACTTATGTTACAGGAATGGCTGTGGCAGACGCCTGTGAACAGCTCAGGGAGAAAATTAAGGAACTGGGAGCCGCCATGCTGGAGACAGAGGCAGACCAGGTAGAATTTGACGGAAAATCTGTATATAAGCTGGACGGCCAGGGGGAAGTGTCTCTGGAATCTATTGCCGTAAAAGGAACCAGCGGAAACAACACAAACCTTCAGGCTTCGGCTACCCGTTCTTCCCAGATTTCACCGCCGCCTTTTATGGCAGGAATTGTGGAAATCGAGATTGACAAGGAAACCGGCACCCTGGAAATCCTGGACTATGCAGCAGTGGTGGACTGCGGTACGCCTATAAACCCCAATCTGGCAAGAGTCCAGACAGAGGGTGGTCTGGCCCAGGGAATCGGCATGGCCCTTTATGAAGATATTCAGTATAATGAGAAGGGGCAGATGCGGAATAATTCCTTTATGCAGTATAAGATTCCAACCCGCATGGACTTAAAGAATATCCGGGTAGAATTTATTCCCAGCTATGAAAAGAGCCATCCTTTCGGCGCTAAGTCTATTGGAGAGATGGTGATCAATACCCCTTGTCCGGCCCTGGCAAATGCCGTATATAACGCAGTAGGCGTCCGTATCCGGGAAATGCCTATTACACCGGAAAAGATTGCCATGGCACTGGCCCAAAAGGAAGAGAAAGAGGAGTAACATGAGCCAAGAGACAGCAAGAGAACTGATTGATTTTATAGAGAAAAGCCCTACCAGCTTCCATGCCGTGGCGGCTATGGAAGAGATGCTGGAAGGGGAAGGATTTACAAAGCTGGAAGAGAAAGAACGGTGGCAGCTTGTGCCGGGAGGAAAATACTATACCACCCGGAACGGCTCTGCCCTGATCGCATTTACAGTTCCCAGAAAAGAACTGACTGGATTTCGGATCATTGCCAGCCACAGTGATTCTCCCAGTTTTAAGATCAAAGAGAATCCGGAGATGCTGGTAGAGAACCAGTATGTGAAACTAAATACAGAGGGCTATGGAGGCATGATATGCGCACCCTGGCTGGACCGGCCCCTTTCTGTAGCCGGGCGGATCGCTGTAAAAGACCAGGGAAAGATTGTCACCAGACTGGTAAACATAGACAGGGATCTGGTGATGATCCCTAATCTGGCCATACATATGAACCGGGAAGCCAATAACGGCTATAAATATAATCCCCAGAAGGACCTTCTGCCTCTCTTCGGAGAAGCTTCCGCAAAGGGTAAATTCCAGAAGATCCTGGCAGAGGCTGCCGGGGTGAAGGAAGAAGAAATCCTGGGACACGATCTTTTCCTATATAACAGGCAGAAAGGGACGATCTGGGGAGCAGAAGAAGAGTTTGTTTCCATAGGAAGACTGGACGACCTCCAGTGTGCCTTTGCCTCTCTGAAGGGCTTCCTGGCAGGGGCAAAAGAAAACTACGGAGCGGTTCACTGTGTTATGGACAATGAAGAGGTGGGAAGCGGCACGAAACAGGGGGCAGCCTCAACCTTCCTCTATGATGTGCTGCTCCGGATACAGAAAGGTCTGGGAGGAGACTATGAGGACTACCTCCGGTGCGTAGCCGACAGCTTTATGATCTCTGCAGATAACGCTCACGCAGTCCACCCTAACTATACAGAGAAGGCGGACCCGGTGAACCGCCCTTATCTCAATAAAGGCATTGTGATCAAACACAGCGCAAATCAGAAATACTGTACCGATGGATTTTCCGCCGCTGTGTTTAAAGATATCTGCCGCCAGGCGGGAGTTCCTTTCCAGACTTTTACAAACCGGTCAGATATGCCAGGAGGCTCTACTCTGGGGAACATTTCCATGGCCCAGGTATCTGTGAATGCAGTGGATGTGGGGCTGCCTCAGCTTGCCATGCATTCCCCCTATGAGACTGCAGGGGTAAAGGACACAGATTACTTTATAAAGGCAGCCACTGTATTTTTTGAATAATTGTAAATTATCAGATGCGCTTTCTTCCGTGATAGGGAAGAAGGTGCATTTTTTCGCCTTTTACATGAAAGCCAAAGCCCAGATTGGCGCCGGAGTCTGTGGTGCAGCCGCAGTCTTCTTCTTCCAGAAGAACATATCCAGCCTCTTTCAGTGAAGAGTGGAAATACTCCAGGTCAAAATTTTTACAGTAAGCTTCCGGGTACTGACTGAGAAGCTGTTTCATGGATTTTGGAGCCCGCTCAAAATAGAAATAGGTGCCGATAAGATCAGCCCCTGGTGCCAGGTAAGGGATAAGTTCTTTATATAAGAAAGTATCATGATAAAAATTATGTTCGTTCACAGCAAAGAAATCCAGATGGATATCTATGGATCCAGGTTTCAAAGGAAAACAGGTGCTGCTGTCTGCCAGATACAGGATTTCCAGATCCGGCGTCTGCTTTTCAATCAGTCTTTTATACATAAGAAGAGTTTCCGGATATTTGTCAATGATAATATAACGGCTGTTTTTCGGGAGATATTCCAGATGATTGTGGATGAAAAACCAGGCGTTTATATAAGTCTCACAGATAACTTTTCCCTGGAGACCCGTTTCCTCCATATTTTTCAGCATGTGATTGTAGGAACGCTGAAACAGGCTGATCAGGTCCGGAGGAAGGTCTTTGTACAGTTCTCTGGTAAGGTCCGGGGTGTCCTGGAGATTCTGATTTTTATTGGGAGTCATCAGGATACCGTGGCGGATTTGGGCCTGATAGCCGCAGGAACAGGAGAGATTTCCTTTGGAAATACAGCGGTGGTTCATTTCCACATCTGTCATGGAAAGCTCTTTACCGCAGCAGGGGCAGCACAGCAGAGAGAGCATGGAAAGGGGGACCCCTGTTTTGGCTTCAGGAGAAGCAGCCGGAATTTCCAGTTCCTGTATTTTTTTCTCCAGTTTTTCTATAACCGTTTTTTTATGCTGGATTTCCTGAAGGCAGAGGTGGCGCTTATTAATGTACATCTCTTTCAGCTCCATAAGGTCCTGAGGGTCTGCAAAGCCGGAAACCCGTTTCAGAGACAGGAGAATATGGATTTCACGGAGAGAAAAATCCAGGTCTTTCAATTCCAGTATCCATTCCAGATCTTTACAGGTAGCTTCGTCAAAGACATACTGCCCTTTGGGTCTGGGGGGAACCAGAAGTCCATAATGTATATAATAGTAGAGATTGTCTATAGATATATGATAAAGTTCCGATACTTTGCCGATACGCATGGGACAGCCTTCCTCTCTTTTTCATTTCTGATATGGTACCATAAACACGGAGTATACTCAAGGTTTGAGAGAGAAAAGGGAAAAAAACAAGATTGACACAGACCAGACTTCATATTTTATAATGGCGCCATAGATGAGAAATTCAGGCCATGGAGCCAGGGAGGTTTAGATTATGAAAGTATTAAAAGCAGCCAGAGTGCGTACAGAGGAAGACAAGAAGAAACTTACCCAGACTGTGGGAGATATGATAGAAGATGTGAAGAAAAGAAAGGATGAGGCCCTCAGAGAGTACAGCCAGAGGTTTGACGGCAGCACCAGAAAATCTTTTCTGGTTACCCGGGAAGAAATCCAGGAAGCTTATGAACAGCTTACAGCCCAGGAGATCGAAGATCTGAAAAAAGCTGCAGAACATATCAGGGCCTTTGCTAATGCCCAGAGAGAGACCATAAAGCCTCTGGAAAATTTCAGCCCTGCTCCGGGGATCTTTCTGGGACACCGGATCCTGCCGGTGAAGTCCTGCTGCTGTTATGTTCCGGGAGGAAATTATCCCCTTTATTCTACAGCTCTTATGCTGGTGATCCCAGCGAAAGCAGCAGGAGTGGAACGGGTGACGGCCTGCTCTCCGGTTATGAAAGGAACGGATAAAATAAATCCTAAGACTCTGGCGGCTATGGATATTGCAGGTGCAGATGAAATCTACGCTGTGGGAGGAGCCCAGGCCATTGCTGCTTTTTCCTATGGAACAGAAGAAATTCCGGCGGTGGATATGATCGTAGGCCCTGGAAACCAGTATGTGACCGAGGCAAAAAGACAGTGCTACGGCCAGGTGGGAATTGATTTTGTGGCCGGTCCCAGTGAAGTGCTGGTTATTGCAGATGGCAGCGGCACACCTGAGATCGTGGCGGCGGACCTTCTGGCCCAGTCTGAACATGACCCTAATGCAAAAGGTATGCTGATCACCACAGACGAAAGGTTTGGCCAGGCGGTGATCCAGGCAGTGGAGAAAGAACTTTCCTGGCTGTCTACAGCATCGATTGCACAAAAATCCTGGGAGACCTACGGTGAAGTGGTTCTGACGGAGAATCTGGAAGAAGCAGTAGAAATCACTAACAGCTATGCTCCGGAACACCTGGAGCTAAATGTAAGAGAACCAGAGATCCTGAAAGAAAAGCTTTATAATTATGGCTCTTTGTTTATTGGAGAAAATACTGCAGAGGTCTTTGGAGATTATGCCTCCGGGACCAACCACACTCTTCCAACACTTAGAGCTGCAAGATACACAGGCGGTGTGTGGGTTGGAACTTTTCTGAAAACCTGCACCCACCAGAGCATGACACCGGAGGCAATGAGAGAGCTGGCGCCGCTGGTAGAGAGGATGGCAAAAGGAGAAGGATTAATGGGACATGCCCGGGCTGCAGAAGTGAGAAAAAACGGCAGCTTATCATAAAAATGGAAATGGACCTTGAAAAACCTGGTAAAGTATGTTAGTATATCTTAAAAGTGTAATAAATATTACAAAAATATTACAAAATACTGCTAGAACTTGTTAACAGATTTTACTAGGGAGAGGTATTTAGGACTATGAAGAAAAGATTAATATGCCTGTCACTGATTTTTGCTATGACAGCAACTCAGATTGTTCCTGTTGCAGCTGCCAGAAAGGATGAAGTACAGGCCCAGAAATCAGCAACTCAGAGTAAACTTTCCGATGCACAGGCAAGAGTAAACGAACTCCAGAGCCAGAAGAGCGCCCTGATGAACCAGATCAGCTCTACCCAGCAGGAATTGGTCAGCGTTATGACTCAGGTAAACATGCTGAATGAAAGCATCCAGGAAAAAGAGGCTGACATACAGGCGACACAGGCAGAGCTGGAAACAGCACAGGCAGAACGCGACAAGCAATATGAGGATATGAAAAAACGTATCCAGTACCTCTATGAGAACGGAAATACTTCTTGGGCACAGGCCCTTTTAGAGTCCAACAGCATCGCAGATATGTTGTCTAAGATGGAGACAAGCCAGAAAGTATATGACTATGATAGAGAAGCCCTTCAGAAGCTGAAAGATGCTGTACAGTCTGTACAGGATCTGGAGGAACAGCTGGAGACTGAGAAGGCAGAATTAGAAAGCAGCAAACAGGAACAGGAAGGCATTCAGCAGTCACTGGAATCCCAGATGTCCAGTCTGAAAGCATCTGCTTCTGATTATGATGCACAGATTGCTTCAGCTCAGGCTCAGGCACAGCAGTACCAGCAGCTCATTGAAGAGCAGAATGCTGAGCTCCAGCAGATTCAGGAAGAAGAGGAAGCAGCAGCAAAAGCTGCAGCTCAGGCTTCTGAACAGAAGAAAAATACAGAGAATACAGCTCAGACCTCTAATGGACAGAGCACACAGACAGAAGCTGCTGAAGATACAGAGGAAGAAACTTCTGAGACACAGCAGGAAACAGCAGCAGATACAGACAGCACACAGCAGGAAACATCTGCAGACAACACTCAGCAGGAGACAGCTGCAGATACAGAACAGAAGCAAGAAACAGACACGACAGTGGAAGATGCTACAGAGGAGGATTCTTCAGCAGATGGCGGTACAACTGCTGATAACGGAGCATCTGATAACAGTGCTGCCGATACAGAAGACTCTCAGACAACAGAGACTGTTGAAGAGGATACACAGGAAGAGGCTTCACAGCCTGCAGACACAACGCCTTCCGCTCCGGCAGAAGATAATTCTGCAGCACAGGAAGATCAGTCTCAGGCATCGGCTTCAGAGGATACAACTGAGGATGTATCTTATAACAGCAGTGTAGGAGAGGCTATTGTGGCATATGCCAAACAGTTTATCGGAAATCCATATGTATATGGAGGAAACAGTCTGACAAATGGTATTGACTGTTCTGGATTCACCCAGCAGATTTATGCACACTTTGGTTATTCTCTTCCGAGAACCAGCTACGATCAGGCTTATGTAGGTACTGAGGTATCTTGGTCAGAATCCAAAGCCGGTGATTTGATCGTTTATCCTGGACATGTGGCAATCCTCACAGGAGACGGCGGAATCGTACATGCATCCAACAGCGCTCCTTATCCAAAGGGCGGAATCAAATATACATCTAACGCTCTGTATACTTCTTACATTACGATCAGACGTATTGCAGAGTAAAAAAGTACAGAAAAACTCATAGAAGAATATAAAACGGAGAACCACAGATAAAACCTGATAAAAGGATGTTATCTGTGGTTTTCTGGTTGGAGAAATATTTTGGTAACATATTATAAAAATAGCATTTTTTATTACCTGAAAATTTCATTTTGTAACAGAAATTTAAAAAACACGACTTCAGGACTTGAAATACAGAAGAATATATGGTAGTATATACAGGAAGTGAAAAAAGTATTGCGGAATTATTACAAAAATATAACAAACAGATTTTTTATACATAATGGAGAGGTATTGAGTAATGAAAAAAAGATTATTATGTCTGGCTCTTGTTTTTACTATGGCAGCCACACAGGCGGTACCTGTAGCAGCTTCCAGCAGAAAGCAGGAAATTCAGGCACAGAAATCCGAAACTCAGAGTAAACTTTCAGCGGCTGAGAGTCAGGTAAGCAGCCTTGAAAGCAAAAAGAACGAATTAATGGGACAGATCAATTCCACACAGCAGGAACTGGTTACAATTATGACACAGATTGATATGCTGAAGGAAGAGATTACAGATAAAGAGGCTGACATCAAGGAGACTCAGGAAGACTTAAAAGAAGCTGAGGCAGACCGTGATGAACAGTACGAAAGCATGAAGAAGAGAATTCAGTATCTGTACGAGAACGGCGGAACAGATTCCTGGGCACAGATTCTTCTTGAATCTGAGAGTATTACCGATATGCTCTCCAAGATTGAGAATAACGGTAAGATGTATGATTATGACAGAGAAGCTCTGGAAAAGATGAAAGCCGTTGTTCAGCAGGTACAGGATCTTGAGAACCAGCTGATGACAGAGAAGGCAGAACTGGAAGACAGCAAGAAAGAGCAGGAAGACAAGCAGGATACTCTGGAAACAAAAATGGCAAACCTGAAAGCTTCTGCCAGCGATTACGAGAGCCAGATTGCTACAGTAAAGGCACAGGCTCAGGAATATAAGAACCTGATCGAACAGCAGAATGCAGAACTGCAGCAGATCCAGAAGGAAGAGGAAGCCGCAGCCAAGGCAGCAGAGGAAGCAAGAAAGCAGGCAGCAGCTCAGGCCGCACAGACCAGCAGTTCAAACAATAATTCCAGCAGCTCAGGAAATGCAAGCAGCGGATCTACTACAGGAGCAACTGGAAATACAGGAAATTCTTCTGTAAGCAGCAGCGGAGGAAGCACAGCTTCATCAGGAAGCTCTTCAGAGAGTTCATCAGAGAGCACAGATACAAGTTCTGACAGCAATGTTTCCTATGACAGTGCCACAGGAGCAGCAGTTGTTGCTTATGCAAGCCAGTTTATTGGAAATCCATATGTATATGGAGGAAACAGCCTGACAAACGGTATTGACTGTTCTGGATTTACACAGCAGGTATTTGCACACTTTGGTTATAGCCTGCCTCGTACCAGCGATGCACAGGCATACTCTGGTGTAGGTGTAAGCTGGGAGGATCATCAGGCCGGTGATATCATCGTATATTCCGGACATGTGGCAATCCTGACAGGAGACGGCGGAATTGTACATGCTTCCAATAGTGCTCCATATCCACAGGGCGGAATCAAATATACATCTAACGCTCTGTACAGATCCTATATAGCTATCAGAAGAATTGTTCAGTAGAAGATATATGAATATATAAAGAATCCTGGATTACCAGGATTCTTTTTTTATAGGGAATCCTACCGGACAGAATGCGAAATGTCCAGTACTCCTCAGGCTTGGGGAAAAGAGCTGAAGGGGAGTTCCCTGTTTTGCCTCACAATGGAAAGGCTTGGGAATTCTTGAAATCCTCTGAAATTGGTACTATAATTATTTAAATTGATAATTTTATAACAGAGGGAAAGATATATGAAGAAACAAGTTTTTTACAGAACCTTTTTCTATATACTGGGTTTGCTGATCCTGGCTATGGGACTGACTTTGAATATATATTCGGCTCCATATTGCCGGAATTTTCCTCGAACGCCGAAAATAGCGGACAAATCATCATCCGGTTTCTGGTGCTGCTCCTGGCCATTATCCTTACAGGTATTGGAGCTGCCCTGTCACTGGATATGAGGCTGGTTCCAAATCCCGGAGACGGTATTGTTCAGGCTATTGCAGATATAATACATAAGAATGTAGGATATACTAAAAATTGTTTTGATCTCTTTAATATTACAATTACGATTGTTCTGGGACTCAGCCTCCGGGGACAACTGATAGGCGTGGGAATTGGTACGGTTTTGGCAGTTATCGGCGTAGGCAGGATCATTGCACTGTTCAATCATTTGGCTCAGGAAAAGATGGAAAGACTTTCAGGAATAGAGTATTGAGAGGGCCTTTAAGAAGCTTTGAGGCTATAATGGAGACTTGTACTTGAGCATGAAAGAAAAATGTGATATGTTGATGTCAGAGAGAGTATTTGCTTCAGGAGGTCCTATGAATTTAGAAGAAACTTTATACAGAATCCATCATGAAAAACTGTATTATTGTGACAATGAAGAGCTGATGAAAGAACAGGGAAAGTATCTGGATATGGTATTTGAATACAACCATCTTCCACCCAGCAAAGGAGAAGAAAAGAAAGCTCTTCTGAAAAAAATGTTCGGCAAAATTGGAGAAAGCAGCTATATTGAAACGCCTTTCTACGCCAACTGGGGAGGAAAGAATGTATATATGGGCGACCATGTATACGCCAATTTTAATCTGGTGCTGGTAGATGATGCAGTTATTGAAATCGGCGATCATGTGATGATTGGACCTAATGTGGTTCTCTGTACAGGCACCCATCCCGTATCCCCCAGACTTCGGGCAAAAGAGGCACAGTACAATAAGAGGGTTAAAGTGGGAAGCGGCGTCTGGATCGGGGCAAACACCATGGTCATGCCGGGAGTGACTATAGGAGAGAACAGCATTATCGGAGCCGGAAGCGTGGTGACAAAAGACATTCCCGCCAATGTGATTGCTTTTGGAAATCCCTGTAAAGTCTACCGGGAGATTACGGAAGAAGATGAAAAATATTATGATAAGGATAAGCTGATTGATATAGAGTAAGCAGAAAGGAGAAATGAGGTATGGGTATCTTTACAGTATTGTAATAGCAAGGTGTATCCTTTGTTATTACGCCTTGCTGATCATTTAAGAAGATGAAATGATTAGGAGGGTTATGAATGCCATATTTTTATTATCAGTCAAAAAAGATTTTTTATAAGGAAACTGGAGGGGGAACCCCCCTTATCATGCTCCATGGAGATACTGCTTCCTCTCTTATGTTTGAGTTTATATTACCGCTGTATCAGGAAAACTATCGAGTTATCCTGCTGGATTTTTTGGGAAACGGGCAATCAGACAGAGTTGACAGGTTTCCGGAAAATCTCTGGACTGCTGAGGCTGAACAGGTAATCGCACTTATTGAATACTTAAAGATTGAGAAAGTAAATCTTTTGGGGACAAGCGGCGGAGCATGGGTTGCCGTAAATACGGCATTGAAGCGCCCCGACCTTATAGATAAGGTCATTGCCGATAGTTTTGATGGAAGAACTTTAAATGAAGATTTTACAGTGAATTTATTAAAAGAACGGGAAACTGCGAAACAAGATATCTATGCAAGGCAGTTTTATGAATGGTGTCAGGGCGAAGATTGGGAAAGGGTTGTAGACCTTAATACACAGGCACTGATAGAATGTGCAGTAAACAGAAGCCCTTTATTCTGTAAACCTTTAGAAACTTTACATATGCCTGTTCTCTTTATGGGAAGCTTAGAGGACGATATGTGCCGTAAAAATCTACCGGAAGAATACGCAGAAATGAGCCGGCAGGTACAGCAGGGGCGAGTACATATTTTTAAGACTGGAGGACACCCGTCAGTTATAACCAATGCAGAACTTTCAGCCAAAGTAATTACGGAATTCATTGGCATTTAAAGGAATTTCAGCAACTTCCTGGAAAAAAGGAGAGCCGGTTTAAACGGAGTACAGCCGTTTAGACCGGCTTTTGGCATATAAAAAGGATGGCGAAATTTTAGTTCGAAATTTTCAAAAAATTTTAGCACTCAAGTCTTGACACTGCTAACAACAGGTGTTATATTAACACTAGAACAAGAAAACCAGGCCTGCACAGCAGGCTATTTCATAAGACAATGGAGGGGATTTGTATGAATATCAGTAAATTCACGCAGAAATCGCTTCAGGCTGTTCAGGATTTGGAGAAGACAGCATATGAGTTTGGCAATCAGGAGGTTGAACAGGAGCATCTGCTCTATAATCTTCTGCATCAGGAGGACAGTCTGACATTAAAGCTTATTGAGAAAATGGAGATTCAGAAGGAACATTTTCTTACAAGAGTAGAACAGGCTCTGAATGCCAGGACAAAGGTTTCAGGAGGACAGCCCTATATCGGCCAGTATTTGAATAAAGCCCTGGTAAGTGCAGAGGATGAGGCAAAAGCTATGGGAGACGAATATGTCTCTGTAGAACATCTGGTTCTGGCTCTGTTGGATAATCCCAGTCCTTCTATGAAGAAACTGTGGCAGGAATACGGGATTACCAAGGAACGGTTTTTACAGGCTTTAAGTACAGTAAGAGGCAATCAGAGAGTGACTACAGATAACCCGGAGGTCACTTATGACACTTTGAATAAATACGGACAGGATCTGGTGGAAAAAGCCAGAGAGCAGAAGCTGGACCCGGTAATCGGACGGGACAGTGAGATCCGGAATGTGATCCGGATCCTTTCCAGAAAGACCAAGAACAACCCGGTGCTCATCGGTGAACCAGGAGTAGGTAAAACTGCAGCCGTTGAGGGTCTGGCTCAGAGGATTGTCCAGGGAGACGTGCCTGAGGGACTGAAAGATAAAAAAATCTTTGCTCTGGATATGGGGGCTCTGGTGGCAGGAGCCAAGTACAGAGGTGAGTTTGAGGAAAGGCTGAAAGCCGTTCTGGAAGAGGTTAAGAAAAGCGAAGGCCAGATTATCCTGTTTATTGATGAGCTCCACCTGATCGTAGGAGCCGGAAAGACTGACGGAGCCATGGATGCGGGAAATATGCTGAAGCCTATGCTGGCAAGAGGAGAGCTTCACTGTATCGGTGCGACTACTCTTGATGAATACCGGAAATATATTGAAAAAGATGCTGCTCTGGAGAGAAGGTTCCAGCCGGTTATGGTTGACGAACCTACAGTGGAGGATACTATTTCCATTCTCCGTGGTCTGAAAGAACGTTATGAGGTCTTCCATGGGGTAAAGATCACAGACAGCGCCCTGGTAGCTGCGGCTACTCTTTCTGACCGGTATATTTCCGACAGGTTCCTGCCGGATAAGGCTATTGACCTGGTAGATGAAGCCTGCGCCCTGATCAAGACAGAACTGGATTCCATGCCTGCAGAGCTGGATGAACTGCGTCGGAAGATCATGCAGATGGAGATCGAAGAGGCGGCTCTTAAGAAAGAAAATGACCGTCTCAGCCAGGACCGGCTAGTAGAGCTCCAGAAGGAAATGGCGGAACTGAAGGACCAGTTTAACAGTCAGAAAGCTCAGTGGGATAATGAGAAAACTACAGTAGAGCATCTTCAGAAACTGCGGGAGCAGATTGAAGATATGAATAACCAGATCCAGAAAGCCCAGAGAGACTATGACCTGAACGAGGCAGCAAGGCTTCAGTACGGAGAACTGCCCAAGCTGCAGAAACAGTTGGAAATAGAGGAAGAAAAAGCAAAGAACCAGGATCTGTCTCTGGTTCACGAAAGCGTGACGGAAGATGAGATTGCCAGGATCATTTCCCGGTGGACGGGAATTCCTGTGGCAAAACTTACTGAGGGAGAGCGTACCAAGATCCTTCATCTGGAAGATGAGCTTCACAAACGTGTAATCGGACAGGACGAGGGCGTTTCTAAGGTGACAGACGCCATTATCCGTTCTAAGGCAGGCATTAAGGATCCTACCAAGCCTATCGGTTCCTTCCTGTTCCTTGGCCCTACTGGCGTTGGTAAGACAGAGCTGGCTAAGACTTTGGCGGCTACTCTTTTTGATGATGAGCAGAATATGGTCCGCATCGACATGAGTGAATATATGGAGAAATATTCTGTGTCCAGACTGATCGGAGCGCCTCCGGGATATGTAGGATACGAAGAGGGAGGACAGCTTACAGAAGCAGTGAGAAGAAAACCTTACTCCGTAGTCCTTTTTGATGAGATCGAGAAGGCCCATCCTGACGTGTTTAATGTGCTTTTACAGGTGCTGGATGATGGACGTATCACAGATTCTCAGGGCAGGACTGTGGACTTTAAGAATACCATCCTTATTATGACCTCTAATATTGGCTCTACCTATCTGCTGGAGGGCATTGAGGAAAATGGTGAGATCAGACAGGAGGCCCGGGATATGGTGGAGAAGGACCTGCGGGCCCATTTCCGTCCGGAATTTTTGAACCGCCTAGATGAGATCATCATGTTTAAGCCTCTTACCAAAGAGAATATCGGCGGTATCGTAGACCTGCTCATGGCAGATCTTAATAAGAGACTGAGAGACCAGGAATTATCTATAGAATTGACAAATGCCGCAAAAGATTATATTATTGAAGGCGGATACGACCCTGTCTACGGCGCCCGCCCTCTGAAACGGTATGTACAGAAGTATGTGGAAACTCTTACTGCAAGACTGATCCTTTCCGGAGACGTAAGAGCAGATGACAGGATCATCATAGATCTGGAGAACGGCCAGCTTACGGCTCACAGGGAATCTGTTCAGGATACTCCTGAGAATTGATGCTTCAGGAGGCTGTTGGCTTTTGGAAGACTGAAACGGCTCCAGTGAATATCCGGGATTAAAGGAGGAAGACCATGATACCCAAGGATCCGGTAATGCTTTTAAGCTATGTAAATACCCAGCTTCGTGATTTCTATGCATCCTTTTCTTCTATGTGTGAGGACAAAGGACTGAATCCAGAAGAGATTAAGACAAAGCTGGCGGGGATTGACTACGAGTATGACAGAGCCAGAAATCAGTTTGTATAAGAGATACAGAAGAATACGGAAAAAATAAGGGCAGGCCTGAAACTGGTGCCGGAGCTTTCCGGAACAGGTTTTAGGCCTGTTTTGTGCGTCTGAGCTCATAGCTGAACAGTTTTTAAAAACACAGGATAATGTATTTTGGGTATTGCGCTATACTATATTTTGTATTAGAATAGGCCTTGGACCAATATATGAAGTATAACCAGGTCATTTCAGATAGATACAGCAAGGAGAAAAAAGATATGAAGATTATTAAGAGAAATGGTTCGGAAGAAGCATTTGACGTAAAGAAAATCGAAGCGGCAGTCAGGAAGGCAGACAGTTCATCAGAGACCAGAAGCCTGACAGACGCCCAGATTGAGGACATTGCAGAATTTGTGGAGTTCAAATGTAATAAGCTGAACCGGGCAGTGGCTGTGGAAGAAATCCAAGATATGGTTGAAAATCAGATTATGGCTACAGGGGCATTTGAGCTGGCCAGACAGTATGTGAGATACCGTTATAAACGTTCTCTGGTACGTAAGGCGAATACCACAGACAACCGGATCCTTTCACTGATCGAATGTAATAATGAGGAGGTCCGGCAGGAAAATTCCAATAAAAATCCTACAGTCAACAGTGTACAGAGGGATTATATGGCAGGAGAAGTCAGCAAGGACCTGACACAGCGAATGCTGCTGCCGGAAGATATTGTAGAGGCAGACCATCAGGGGATCATTCATTTCCACGATTCCGATTATTACGCCCAGCATATGCACAACTGCGACCTGGTCAATCTGGAAGACATGCTCCAGAACGGTACGGTGATCAGCGGCACTATGATCGAGAAGCCCCACAGCTTTTCAACAGCCTGCAACATTGCCACACAGATCATTGCTCAGGTAGCCAGCAACCAGTATGGAGGACAGAGTATTTCTCTCACACATCTGGCGCCTTTTGTCCAGGTATCCAGGGATAAGATTCGGACAGAAGTTCTTCAGGAAATGAAACTCATCGGCGTGGACTACTCAGATGATATTTTAAATCAGATCGTTGAGGGACGGCTGAAAAAGGAGATTACAAAGGGCGTTCAGACCATCGAATACCAGGTGATCACACTGATGACAACAAACGGCCAGGCCCCCTTCCTTACAGTATTCATGTATCTTAACGAAGCAAAGACAGAGGCCGAGAAAAAGGACCTGGCAATGATCATAGAGGAAACTCTGAAACAGAGATACAAAGGTGTAAAGAATGAGGCGGGAGTCTGGGTGACCCCGGCATTTCCGAAACTGATCTATGTTCTGGAAGAAGATAATCTCCAGGAAGGAGATCCTTACTACTATCTTACAGAGCTTGCTGCAAAATGTACGGCAAAACGTCTGGTGCCGGATTATATTTCCGAGAAGAAGATGAAAGAGCTTAAGGAAGGAAACTGCTTCCCGGTAATGGGCTGCAGAAGCGCCCTGAGTCCCTGGAAAGATGAGGAGGGCAACTATAAGTTCTATGGACGATTTAATCAGGGAGTTGTCACCATTAACCTTGTGGACGTGGCTCTGTCTTCCGGCGGCGATGAAGATAAATTCTGGAAGATTTTTGACGAGAGACTGGACCTCTGCTACCGGGCTTTGATGTGCAGGCATAACCGTCTGAAAGGAACCTTATCAGATGCAGCGCCTATCCTTTGGCAGTATGGCGCCCTGGCCCGGCTGAAAAAAGGGGAGACCATTGATAAGCTGTTATACGGAGGTTACTCTACTATTTCTCTGGGGTATGCAGGGCTGTATGAATGTGTGAAATACATGACAGGAAAATCTCATACAGACCCGGAGGCAACACCTTTTGCCCTTCAGGTCATGAAGCATATGAATGAAGTCTGCGAGAAATGGAAAGAAGAGACCAATATTGGATTCAGCATTTACGGTTCTCCTATTGAGAGTACTACTTATAAATTTGCAAAATGTCTTCAGAAGAGATTCGGCATTGTTCCCGGAGTGACAGATAAGAACTATATTACCAACAGCTACCATGTACATGTCAGCGAGGAAATCGATGCCTTTTCAAAACTGAAATTTGAGGCTCAGTTCCAGGCTCTTTCCACAGGAGGCGCCATCAGCTATGTGGAGGTGCCGAATATGCAGGATAATATTCCGGCAGTGCTCCAGGTGATCCGTTTTATCTACGACAATATCATGTACGCAGAGTTAAATACAAAAAGCGATTACTGTCAGGAATGCGGTTATGACGGAGAAATCCAGATCGTGACCAATGAAGACGGAAAGCTGGAGTGGGAATGCCCCAACTGCGGCAATCGGAATCAGGATACCCTGAATGTGGCAAGACGTACCTGCGGTTATATTGGAACACAGTTCTGGAACCAGGGAAGGACCCAGGAAATCAGAGAAAGGGTGCTGCATTTATAATATGAATTACGGGGAAATAAAGAAATGTGACATTGCAAACGGAGAGGGAGTTCGGGTCTCCCTCTTCGTTTCCGGCTGCAGACATCACTGTCCGGGCTGCTTTAACCAGGCTACATGGGATTTTAGTTATGGAAAAGAATTTACAGAGGAAACAGAGAAACAGCTTCTGGAACTCCTCAGGCCGGATTATATTGATGGCCTTTCCCTCCTTGGAGGAGAGCCTTTTGAGCCGGAAAATCAAGAGGTCCTTACAGAACTTCTCAGAAAGGTGAAGAAACTTTATCCGGAGAAAACTGTCTGGTGTTACAGCGGATATCTTTTTGACAAAGAACTGCTGAATCCCAGCCGGGCAAGGTGCGGCTATACAGATGAAATGCTGTCCAGGATAGATGTGCTGGTAGACGGGCGGTTTGTAGAGACGCTGAAAGATATACGCCTTGTATTCAGAGGATCTTCAAACCAGAGGATCATCGATGTGAAGCAAAGTCTGGAAACAGGGGAAATCCGGCTGTGGACGCCGAAGATCAGGCGGGGAATTTCGCCGGAAACCGAAAAATAGGACACAGCGGCGCAAAAAGCCGCAGAAGCAGAGGTGGGCAGGAATGAAGAAAATTGCTGTGGTGGAGGACGACAGGGTATTGAGGAAAGCTCTGAAAAGCCTTCTGGAAGAAAATGGATATGGGACCTGCTGTTTAGAGGATTTTTCCAATGTTGAGGAAGAAATTTTAAGGGCCGGCCCGGATATGGTGCTGCTGGATATTCTCCTTCCAGGAACCAATGGACAGGAGATTTTGAGAAATCTGCGGCAGAAATCCCAGATTCCGGTGATCATGGTTACCAGCAGAGAGGGAGATATGGACCAGATCCTGGCCATGAGCTACGGAGCAGATGATTATATTACAAAGCCCTATAATCCTACCCTTCTTCTGCTGAAACTGGAGGCAGTATTCCGGAGGATCCAGCCTGAAACGCCTCAGGAGGAAGTGACCTGGGGAGGGATTACACTGAACCTCCTGCGCGGCACCATGACCCATGAAGGGGAAGAACGGGTGCTGTCCAAAAACGAATTTTCTATTTTTTATTACCTGGTAAAAAACCAGGGACGGATCGTGTCCAGAGACGAACTTATGGATTATCTCTGGGACTGCAACGATTTTGTAGACGATAATACCCTGACAGTAAATATCAACCGGCTCAGAAAAAAACTGGAAGAAGCAGGCATCCGGAATGCCATAGAAACCAGAAGAGGACAAGGGTACATCTTACTATGAAAGCCCAGTCTCAAAGCAGAGACCTGCGGTGCAAGGCACGAAGCAATCCGTGGGGCTTTCATAGATGGCACTTCAAAACTGAGCCCCATCAGCGGACAGGGGAGAGTGGAATGAAGAAAAGGGCATATTTGAAAGACAACTGGAGACTGGTCCTTCTGTGGCTGCTTACAGCGGGGCTGACAGAGCTGGTAATGTATTTTTTCCAGGTCCAGGCAGAGCTGATGATCCTGACACTGGGAATCTGGCTGCTGGGACTTGTGAGAACGCTTTCCTGGGATTATATGAGGAAGAACAGGTTCTACCGGGAGCTGGAAGAAAAGATGGGGAACCTGGAAGAAAAATACCTTATCCAGGAAATGATAAAGAAACCGGAATTTCTGGAGGGAAGGATTCTTTATAACACTGTGGAACAGATGGGAAAGGCCATGAGCGATCAGATTTTTGAACAGCAGAGGAGAAACAATGCCTTTAAACAGTATGTGGAGACCTGGATCCATGAAGTGAAGCTGCCCATTGCCAGTATGAGGCTTCTTCTCCACAAGGACAGAGGTGAGACCTCCAGGGTTATGAAAGAACAGGTTTCCAGGATAGACAGTTATGTGGAACAGGTTCTCTACTATCTCAGAAGCCAGGTTCCGGAAAAGGATTATGTGATCCGGGAATATTCTCTGAAGGCGGTAACAGACCAGGCCATTTCCAGAAACCGGGACAGTCTGATCCTGAACCATATCCGGATCATTCAGGAGACAGAAGATATTCCGGTGCTGACAGATGAAAAATGGCTGAGCTTTATTCTGGGCCAGCTTCTGAGCAACAGTGTGAAATACAAAAGAGAAGAGGAGGCCTGTATACGGATCCGCAGCAGCAGGACTTCCAGGGGAACTTTGCTGTCTGTGTGGGACAATGGTATGGGAATCCAAAAGGCAGATCTTCCCCGTATCTTCGAACATTCCTTTACCGGAGAAAATGGAAGAAGGGGACAGAGTTCTACGGGCATGGGACTGTATCTGTGCAAAAAACTCTGCCACAGACTGGGACACCGGATCTGGGCAGAATCTGAAAAAGGAGTTTATACGGAGATATTTATAGAATTTGGACAGGATAAACATACAGAGATGGCTTAGATCTGCAAATGCATATCAAGGCCATCTTTTTTCTGCTATAAGATTTTACCAACCTTACAGAGATGTAAGATTAAGTAATGGAAATCCATGGATGGGGGAAGAGCCTTTTTCTATAATAGAGACAGTATAGGACAGAATAAGAAAGGAGTCGTGGAATCCCTTCTATTCTGTGCAGAAAAGAAAAAAGGAGGAAAATCTGTGGAGAAATTATTGGAAATCCAGCATATGATGAAATATTACGGAAACAAATCCAGCCTTACCAAGGCAGTAGATGATATCAGCTTTTCAGTAGAAAAGGGAGAATTTACGGCAGTTATGGGGGCCAGCGGTTCGGGAAAGACTACTCTTCTGAATTGCATTTCCACCATAGACCGGGTAACAGGCGGTCATATCCTGGTGGAGGGAAAAGATGTGACAAAGCTGAGAGGAAGAGGCCTTTCCAGATTCCGTCGGGAGAAACTGGGCTTTATTTTCCAGGATTTTAACCTGCTGGACACGCTGAACGGTTTTGACAATATCGCTCTGGCCCTTCAGATACAGAATGAGAAGCCGGGCAGGATTCCCGGAAAGGTAGAAGAGATTGCCCGGAAACTGAATATCCAGGAGGTACTGAAAAAATATCCCTACCAGATGTCCGGCGGCCAGAAACAGCGGTGTGCCTGTGCAAGGGCCATTGTAACGAACCCGTCCCTGATCCTGGCGGATGAGCCTACAGGAGCCCTGGATTCTCAAAGCGCAGGAATGCTTCTGGATAATCTGCAGTTCCTGAATCAGGAGCTGGGGGCAACGATTCTTATGGTAACCCATGATCCTCTCTGTGCCAGCTACAGTGGACGGGTGCTGTTTCTTAAAGATGGGAAACTTTTCCATGAACTGAGAAAGGGAGAATCCAGCCGGAAGGAATTTTTTGACCAGATCATTCATGTGATCGCATTACTGGGAGGTGACCTGAGCCGTGTTGTTTAGTCTGTCTGTTAAAAACTTCAGAAAGAGCATTCGGGATTATTCGATTTATTTTTTTACCATGATCCTGGGAGTAGCGGTTTTCTACATTTTCAATGCCATCGAAACCCAGACAGCTATGATGGAAGTTTCCCAGACAAAGGCAGCTATTATCGATTCTATGAACGGGATCATGTCCGGGGTAAGTATTTTTGTCTCTCTGGTCCTGGGATACCTTATTGTCTATGCCAGCAGGTTTATGCTGAAAAAACGGAAAAGGGAATTCGGCATCTACCTTACTTTGGGAATGGGACGTATCAGGCTGGCTGCTATGCTGTGGCTGGAGACTATCTGGATGGGACTGATCTCCCTGGCTGTGGGTCTGCTGGCTGGAATGGGGATTTCCCAGCTGATGTCTCTGATCGTGTCCAATCTTTTTCAGGCAGATGTATCCAGATATGAATTTGTGATTTCCGGTCAGGCAGTGGGGAAAAGTATCTTGTATTTTCTCCTGATCTATCTGGTGGTGATGATTTTTAATACCCTTTCTGTAAGCCGGGCCAGGCTGGCAGAGTTTCTCACTGCAGGAAGGAAAAAGGAGAAAAACTTTCTGAAAAAGCCCCTTCTCAGCGGACTGGTATTTTTACTGGCTGTAGTGATGCTGGGAACTGTCTACTATAATGTGACTGCAAATCAGCAGGCTATGACCACAGAAACAGATGTACTGACCCAGGTGCTCCTGGGGATCTTTGGAACTTTTCTGGTGTTCTGGTCATTGTCCGGTTTTCTTATGACAGCAGCAGGAAAATTCAGAAAGCTGTACTACCGGCGGCTGAATTCTTTTGTAGTGGGAGAGCTTTCCAATAAGCTGAATTCTACGGTAATGGCCTGCAGCGTGATCTGTCTGCTGCTCTTTATGACCATCTGTCTTTTGTTTACCGCCATTGCCAGAAAAGAATATAAGGATCAGGAAGCGGCAAAGCTGGCTCCGGTGTCTGTTTCCATGTCTAAAGAAATGACAGATTCTCAGTCCATTTTTGATATTATGGAAGTCCGTGGGATTTCTATGGAAGATTTTCAGGATCTGGTCAGCGTCTATACCTATCATCTGGATGAGGTGACTAACTATACTTTGATTGGTGAATCTTATGGTGAGGAGTATGACAATCAGAAGGCAGAGGTGATGAAGGTGGGGGATTATAATAGGGCGGCCAGAGTTTATCATATGCCAGAGTATGAACTGGAGGAAGATGAGTACCTGATCGTAGCAGATCAGGAAGGTGCTGTGTATATACGGAACAGAGGCCTTGCAGATGATCGGGAGATTACCATTAAAGGAAAAGGCTATCATGCAAAAGAAAATACCTGTCAGGACGGCTATCTTCTGATGTCTTACCAGCCGCAAAACTCTGGTATCTTTCTGGTGCCGGACTCTGTAAAACTGGGAGAAGAGGAACAGTATAAGAATTATGTTATGGGAGATTACCGGGATAAGAGCAAAGAATTTGCTCAGGAAATGGACAAGAATTTTGCACAGATACTGAATCCGGAACAGAGCACCTATGGGAAGATACAGGTAACTACCCAGTCTGCTATTTATGATGACAGCATCGGCACCAGCGCTATGTACATCTTTCTGGGCCTGTATCTGGGAATCTGCTTTCTGATCTCCGGCTCTGCAGTGCTGGCTCTGAAAATTCTTTCAGACAGTGCAGACAGCAGAGAGAAGTATCAGATACTGCAGCAGCTGGGCTGTGAAGAAAAAGAAATCCGAAGAGCTTTAAGACGGCAGAATGGCCTTTTATTTCTGCTGCCCCTTCTTCTGTCAGCAGTACATGCCATATTTGGTATACAGGTATGCCGGACAATGCTCTCTATCTATGGTTCCAAGGGCTCCGGGACTGCTCTGGCAGTGACCATGGCCCTTACAGGAGCCATCTATGGAGGATATTTCCTGTTATCCCATAAGTGTTCTGTAAAGATCGTAAAAGAATAAAAGAAAATCGGACTTAGTGTACTGTAGCATTCACTTTCAGCATAATGACGACAAATGAACTTTCCACTCTGCAAGGCGGAGGAATGAGGCGTAGCGGTGGATACGCTGATTGACGACAACGCCGCAGATGGAAGTTCAGGCAAGTCATTATGCGAAATGTGAGTGATACAGTACACTTAGTCTGTTACAAGGAAAGTCACGGTAGCAGGAGCCAGCGTTAGTGTTCCTGCTTCTACAGGAGATCCTTCAAGAGAAGGAAGCTGTGCGGTTCCTGTGAGCTCCAGAGGTTTTCCGTTGAGAAGAATCCTGGGAGAGCGGAGATATTCAGCGGACAGGGTGTAGACAGTACCTCTCCATGGCACTTCCAGGAGTGCAGCCTCTGAAGGGGAGTTATTGACGATCATATAGGCATACCCTTTTTTCCCGTCTTTTCTGGAATGGACATAGCAGTGGAACCCTTCTCGGATTTCCTGGCCCAAGTCATAGACTTTAGATCCCATCAGCCGGTTCCACAGCAGGGCAAGCCAGTAATTGGGCCGGGGCAGATGGGTTTCAAAGTCCAGATATCCATAATCGGAAGCCATAAAGGTGTTGTGGAAGATCACCCCGTCTGTAACTGTGCAGAAACGTCCAAGTTCATCGGCAGAGCGGATCACGTCCAGAAAAGTGGAGGCCCAGGTATTTCCTCCGCAGCCTGCATCGCCGGATTCTGTGACCCACATCTGGGCACCGGGACAATATTGATCCCGCAGCTTCTTGTAATAGCAGGCAGCTTCCCATGGAATCCCCAGGTATTCTTCTGAAAGGGCCTTGTCACCCGGCCAGTGTATGCCCAGGAAAGCCCCTCTTTCAGAAAAGCAGTTGTACATATGGTAGCTGTATACATCTGCCTGCTCTTTGCAGCCTTCCAGGAGATCTTCCGAGGGAATCACGGATAAGTTGTGATAGCCTACATAGGGGCTGAATTTTTCTCCGCTGGAACAGGGACCCACCGTAAGGATATCCGGATAATTTTCTTTAAGAAAACGGAAACAGAGATCCTGGTCCCGGCTGAAATCTTCCGGAGTATAGTTGGAAGGTGTCCCGCCCAGAATGGTAGTGTTTGGCTCATTCATAAATTCTACGGCGGAAATGGGAACACCATAGTCCCGGCTGTAGTCCAGGATAAGCTTTAGCTGTTCTGGGTTCCAGGTACCATCGGGATTCTGTACGCCGTCACAGTTAGCCGGAGAGATCAGCAGCTTTCCGTCTACATATTTTACAAAGTCCAGGAGCTGGTCCCACTGTTCCCGGGTGAGAATGCTGTGGAAGCCTTCCGGCACTTTTCCGCCGGTATGGCCGTCCAGATCATAATAGGTAGTGGTGGCCCAGGAGCCGCTGACCCGGATATATGCCGGCCCCAGGGCTTTGGCCAGTTCCAGGGCCCGTTGGTCCCGAAGGTCTGCAGGGGGAAACATTTCCAGAAGAGAGCCCATTTGAGACAGGTCAGCAAGCTGGGGAACTTCTTCTTTGCCTTCTATCTGGGCAGGAGTATAAAGTTTCCAGAAAGTGCCTCCGGTCACTTCGGTCATTTCTATGTTGTAGGAGATCAGCCGGCTGTCCATTTCCCTTAGAAAAGACAGGCTGCCGGTATTTAAAGTTATCTTTGTCATAATTCAAAACCCTCCATATCTCTATGATTAATTATTATACGAAACTTTAATATTCACCTGTTCCCCCGCTTGTGGTATACTGGTACAGTGCAGTCGTTGAACCTCTATGCACAAAGGGCTGCAATATCAGAAAAAGAGGAGTGAATATTATTATGAAATTTATATATCCTGCAGTGATCAGAAAAACAGAGGAAGGAAAATTCCAGGCATCCTTCCCGGATCTGGAGTGCTGCTACGCAACAGGTGATACTCTGGAAGAAGCAGTAGACAATGCCAATGAGGCAGCTTATGACTGGCTGTACCTGGAAATTTCAGAAGACGGGGATCTGCCTCCGGTATCAGATATTCATGATATAGAACTTCAGGAAGGAGAGCAAGTCCGGAACATCGCCGTAAATATTCGTTTTACGGAAGGCTGGGATGAGTAATGCTCAACTGTGAAGCTGCTGAATCTGTTTCTGGATCAGGGTTCCTGCGGCCTGAGAAAGTTGCTCAAGTTGTTCTATCCGGACATAATCCCGCTGATAGATCCTGGTGGCGGCAAGGGTGTCGGCATCACTGCCGTTTAGGATAGCCATAACTTTTATCCCCTCCTGTTTCAGCCGGTGAACCTCCAAAGCAGTATCTTCGATCCCCGGTTTTCCTGAATAATCCTGGCTGAGAACCCGCCCTTTTGAGGAATCTGGAGGAATCCGACGATCATCATTAGGGCTGGCATCTGTAAGGACAATAAGGAGCCTGTTTCCGGCTGGGGAGGACTCCATGAGATGTCCTGCACCCCGGAAAGCCAGTCCATCCCGGTTCCATCCGGCGGCGCAATAATCAAAGATTTCTTTGGAACAGTCTTTGTCCTCATAGCTTAGAAAACGTCGCATTACAGTAAAACCTTTCAGACTGAGAAAAGAATAGACCTGAAGGGGAATTCCACATTTTTGGAGGCTTTCGGCGATAATGTATCCCTGGAGAGCAATAATCTCCTGGCTTCCCAGACGGGATGCAGAGGCATCCAGCATCAGGTCCACAGAGAAATCGGGCTGTTCCTCGTCAGTAGTTTCCATAAATATACGGTCATCATCCAGCACCAGGGCCTTCCAGATTTCTCTTGGAAAGATCCTGCCGCTGCGGCTGGGTATTTTTAAGGGCTGAGGATAGACCAGCATAGCGTTTTTTATCTGCTGAGTCAGCTGGTGGATACTGTTTTGACAAAAGTCACGCCTACTTTGATAATAGGCTTCATTTTTCTTCCTTTGTGTCTCCGCATCCCGGAGAAATTTCTGCACAAGGGCATTTTTTTCCTCTACAGGTGCCGGCTTTCCCTCTGTGAAATAAAGGCGGCAGTTCTCATGGCTGTCAGTACAGAGAATATTTTCCAGCTGAAGAGAGTCTTCCCCTGAATACAAAGGAAGTCCAAAGCAGCTTTGGATATACTGATAATCAGCAGCAGTTTCCGAAGGTTTTTTGGGAAGAAGTTCCAATCCCTGGAGGGCAGTGATCCTGCCATCGGCACTGCCGGTCCGTCCCATATTCAGATCGTCGCTGCGGATCAGCCGGCGGGACAGCCGCCGAAGAAAACGGTGGGAAAATCTTTCATGGACTCCGGTGAGAAATCCGGACAGATAGTGTTCCCGGCGGTAACGGAAGTATCGGTGGAAAATCTCCAGAGTCCGGTCATAAATTTCCTGAGCAGTGATGTCACCAGGGTATAAAAGGTCAGCAAAAAGCTGACGCTCCCAGGGATTTACAAGGCCAGGCTCTTTTCCCAGAACCTGGCGCCATTTAGCAGATTCCAAAGCATAGACCAGACTGTTCTGGGCCATCCACTGCTGCCGTGATTTCTGGTCGTCCTGACGGAAAAAATCCCGGGCGTGTTCCAGCCGTAGCTCTTTTAGTACCGGGCGATACCGGGATTCCCTGAGAAAGGCGCAGTTTTCCAGGGCAATCCAAAGAAGGCCGTCGTAGGTCTCCTTAAAAAGCCCTTCCTGTACGGAAGAATACAACCGGTTCATGATATCCTGGTCATACCATTTCCGTACATATCCGATAATAGAGTTCATATAAAAATCTGGTTCCCCATCAAGCCGGAAAGCCATGAAATCCGGCTGGAAATCATATTCTTCCGAAGCTGTCCATATGATGTTCATGGCCCGCCGCTGACAGGAGGTGTACATTCTTCTGTCTGCCATTTTCTTATCCTGCAAAAATACTTCCCGCAGTTGTCTTTCTGGAAATCCGGGAAGCGATCACATCTTGTATCAGAGATTGTTCATAGGCGTCAAAGGTCTTGTTGGTGATTCCCATATCCAGGGCTGCCAGAGGGGAAAGGCCCTTTTCTATGAGGCTTAAGGCATCCAGAAGTCCCCGTAAATCCAGGACCCGGCTGGTCAGTTCTCCGTTTTTGCACTTCTTTTCGATATCCTGGAACAGCCCGGCAAACTGCTGGATATAGGAGTTTTTCATAGAAGGGAATTCCCGTTTTAAAAGTTTTTCCAGATTGTCCTGGGAGATTTCCGGCATATGTATGACCATGAACCTGGAAGTCAGGGCTTCGTTAAGGTCCCTGGTACCGGCATAACCATAGTTCATTGTGGCGATAAACCGGGCTGCCTCATGAACAGAAATCCGGCTGTAGCCAGGGACATTTATCACCCTTCGGAAATCCAGAACAGAGTGGAGTACCGCAAGGGCTTCATTCCGGGCCATGTTAATCTCATCCAGGATACAGAAGCCGCCCTGATCGGCGCTTTCGTACACCGGTCCCGGGCGGAATACTACCTGCCCCTCCCGGAAGGTGTCCGTTCCGATCATATAGGAGGCGTCCATGTTAATATGAAAGGAGACATTCCAGCTTGGACGGCCAAAGACCTCTGCCAGATTTTCCGCCAGCATATTTTTTCCAGTAGCCTTAGCGCCGGCCAGAAGGAGATTTTTGCCGCAGAGCAAAGCCTGGGAAGCCTGTTCCCAGACTTCTTTTCCATAGTATACATATCGTGGAGCCCTCTGGCTGCATACTTCAGCTTGGCCATATTTTTGCCGGAATTCCATGATCCCTTCGATAATCCCTTTATCAATGTGTTCTTCCCGTAAAAAATCCAGCACTGTTTTTTACCTCATCTAAAAAATTTTGAAGGCCAGGTGCTAGGGACAAGACGATTTCCCACCTTTTGCCCCTGGTATCTCTCACAATATTATAGCACTCAAAGACAGGCACAACAAGTGTGGGTGAACGGGGGAGGAGCGTCTGTAACTGCAGGTCAAATGCAAAAAAGGTGTAAAATCTTTGACAGTTAAATAAGACTTTACACCTGTTATCCTCTTTGTGAACAAGAGAGATTATCTCATGATACACATAGAGGCTGTATCTTTAGTTTTTACATATAGGTTGGTTGATGAAGCAGGGTATCGGCGGTATGTGCATTTAAAATTTCATGTACACGTTCTACTTCATCAAAAATCATGGCATCCATATGCTTTAATTCCGAGATTTCTTTTTTAACATTTTCCATATCTGTTTTAAGAATGGAAACGTCTGTTTTGAGACCAGCAACGTCTGTTTTGAGACCAGCAACGTCTGTTTTGAGACCGGCAACGTCTGTTTTGAGACCAGCAACATCTGCTTTAAGGGTAGCAACGTCTGCTTTCAGGCTGCCGATATCGCTCTGCATATCTGTCATCTTTGACAAGATTAAATCTAACTTTTGCCCATCTGTCATAAAATCCCTCCCTTATTATTTAGGTGTATGTATTGTAGCATGCAACCATGCCAGGTGTAAAGTCTTATTAAAATGTCAAAGTACATGAATATTTTTGAAAAGGAATCGAAATTTAGAAATGCTGTAAGCTTAAAAGATAAGTTTTTAGATATTTTCATATTCATCATATAAAAACAGGCAGAAAAATGCAAGAGCAAAATTATGGTTTTATATTTATATTTAAAGCAAGACCTGGGCTGCTGTCTGCCAGAATCAGAATGTCTGTGCAAAGAGATAAATGGATTCTTGCGTGACAGAGAATTTTTTGATAGTATTTTATTACATGGGCAATGTAAATGCCGAGGGCCTGAGTAATGGGCGTTTACTTTTTTGTAGAGAGGGCAGACAGATGAGCAGAATATTAGTGATCGAGGATGACCAGCTTTTAAATGGAGGACTTTGTTTTAACCTTCAGAATGGAGGATATGAGACCATACCGGTGTATGACCTGAAAAGCGCCTATCCGGTGGTAGAATCCCAGAAATTTGATCTTATGCTGCTGGATGTAAATCTTCCTGACGGCAATGGATTTGATTTTGCCAGAGAGATACAGGGATTTAACCGGAAGCCCCTGATCTTTATTACAGCTCACGAGCTGGACGAGGAAGTTATGGAAGGCTTTTCCCTGGGAGCAGACGATTATATTACGAAACCTTTTAATGTACCGATCGCTATGCAGAGGATCCAGGCGGTTCTGAGAAGGACTATGGGAAATAAAGAAGAGCATATTTACCGGTGCGGAAATCTTGTGATCGATTTCGAGACCAGAACTGTAACAAAATCAGGTGAAAAGCTGGCACTGACGCCTACAGAGTTTAAGCTTCTCTATGTATTTGTTAAAAATGAAAATATGGCGCTTACCAGAAATCTGCTTTTGGAAAAGCTGTGGGACAGTGAGGGAAACTTTGTAGACGAACATACCCTGACTATTAATATCAGCAGATTAAGGGCAAAGATCAAAGACGCCCAGTATAAATATATCAAGACACTGTACGGCATGGGCTATCAGTGGATAGGAGTGCAGAATGAATAGAAGAATAAGTGCAGATACTCTTATTATGACAGTAGCCATAGGGGCCTGTGTCCTGTTCCTGGCTGCCACAGCTTTTTTTGGAAAAAGAGACTTTTTCACATTTTTATGCTATGGCTTCGGCATCGTGATGATCCTGATGATCCTGGCGGTACATAGAGTTTTCCGCAAGGCATTTATCGGATTTTCCGATAAGGTATGCACTCAGGTAGAAGAGCTTACCAAAGGGAATTTTCAGGAGCCGGGACCAGAGGAAGATACCCTTACTTCCAAGATTGAAATGAAGCTGGATAAGCTGTCAGATGTGATTCATTCTTCTTTAAGCACCCAGGAATTTCAAAAGCAGGAAATCCAGCAGATGGTATCTGATATTTCTCATCAGCTGAAAACTCCCATTGCTAATATCACCATGTACAGCTCCATGCTGGACTCTGGAAACTTTTCCAAGGAGCAGCGGAAACAGTTTGCTCAGGTTATTGAGAACCAGGTAAAAAAGCTGGAGTTTCTGGTAGATTCTCTTATGAAAATGTCCCGGCTGGAGACATCTCTGATTCATCTGGAGGTAAAGCCGGCCAGGATTTTTGACACTCTTTTCCAGGCTCTTTCTCAGGCAGGGGCCAAGGCAGAACAGAAAGAAATTGAACTGGAGTGCAGCTGCGATGAGGATCTGATGGTGCTTCATGATGCAAAATGGACCCAGGAGGCTTTGTTTAATATCCTGGATAATGCAGTAAAATATACCCCGGAAGGATGCCGGATTTCTGTATCTACAGAGGCCTGGGAGATGTTTACAAAGATTGATATTTCCGATACGGGGATCGGTATCGCAAAAGAGCATTATGAAGACATTTTTAAGCGGTTTTACCGGGAAGGAAAAGTGCATCTGGAGGAGGGGGTAGGCATCGGCCTGTATCTCAGCCGACAGATCATCACCCGGCAGGGAGGGTATATAAAAGTATCCTCAAAAGAAGGAGAAGGAACCACATTTTCCGTATTTCTTCCAAATGTCTTTGAAAAGAAAAAGAATTAAAAAGCGGCGTTTCCATACTGTCTGGTTTTTCTTCAGACAGTATAGGAAACGCCGCTTTTGTATTCCTGCGTAAGATTTATTTGTCTCTTTTCAGACGCTCCATAAGCCCGGTCTTTGTAAAATGCCGGTAGCACAGCAGGGTGATCATACTGGGAACTGCCAGTACAAAGGCGCTCCACAGCAAAAGGGTAAACAGGGGAAAGACGTAAGAAACTGCCTCTTCCAGAGTCCGGACCAGAAAAATGTAGAACAGGTAGCTGATCAGGCTTCCGGTGATCCAGGAGATGATCAGGGGCATCCGGGAAATATACAGACATTCATAAAGAAGCATTTTTTTTATTTCCTTCCGGCTCATTCCCACAGCTTCAAAGAGAGCCAGCTCCCGGTTCTGGGTGATCATTTTATTCAGAGTAGCGTTTAAAAGGTTTAAAACGCTGAAAATGATCACGATGAGAGTTGCCCCTGCAAAAAGAAGGATAAAAAGATTATTTTGCCGTGTAAGCTCCCTTTGATAATCTTCAAAAGAACTCATACGGATCAAAGGACAGTCCTCCATAAAGTCTTTCAGATATTCTTCCAGATCCGGAGACAGGGTATGTCCTTCTGTGCGGATATAGACCTGATTGATGGTGTTCAGGCCAGGATACAGTTCTTCAAAAACAGGAGCAGGAACCAGAAAACTGGAGTTCAGCTCAATATTATCCTGTGAAAATTTCGGGTCTATTATGGCCCCCACAGGAAGGTCTTTTTCCTGATATCCTTCTCCGTCATAATAGCTGAGGGTAAGGCTGTTCCCTGGGGAAAAATCCGTTTCATAGTCATAAATGGGATTGAAAAGAATACTTCCTTCCCGAACCAGATCTTCATAGGTGATCTGGCTGTCTTTCAGATATGGCTGGATAAGAGCAAAGGTTTCCTTATCAAAGGCAATCATATTAGAAGATTCCGTACCGTATTTGGTAAGAATGTTTACGTATTCCTCATGGATGGGAAACACCCGGTCTACCTGGGGAAAATTTTCAAGGGACCTTAAAAAATCCTGGTTAAAAATATCCTGCTTCTGATATTCTACAAGCTCTGTGGCAGAGGAATCCAGATACTGAGAGTCATAGCTCAGAATATAATCTGCGTTCTGAAAGTAGCTGGATCTTGCCCGGGAATCTATATGATAATAGGACATATAGGTGGCCGTCAGAAGAAAAAATATGCCTCCTACGATCATGGACAGACGGGAGAGAAACATCCTCTGACGATTATTTTTCGCCCTCATATGGCCCAGCAGACGGCAGGAAAGTTTCCCAGTAACCGGACAGAAAGGATCCTCCTGATAATTTACCGCTTCCCAGGGAGTGATCCGTGAGGCCGTCCTGGCAGGCTTCTGTAAAAAGGCCATAATGAATACATAAGAGCAGATCAGAACGACCAGCCCTGTACCGATCATGTGAGGGGCACTCCAGTAACGGGCTGCGATACCTGCCAGGAGCAGACCGGGAAGGATGCCGCCCAGGCTTCCTGCCACGCATAAAAGAGAACTTTCCTGATTTACCATGCGCCGGATCTGACGGCTGGTCATGCCAAGAGTCTGCATCTGCCCGAAGGCACGTATCCGGGACATAATGGAAATACAAAATATACTGTAGATCACCAGCAGTCCGATGACCAGTACCAGAAGATCCAGAAGCATATAGATGAAAACCATGGAGGGACCGAGAGGGTTGGTATCGATACTGCAGTAATTAATAAAGAGGTTGCTTTTCGGGATTCCATATTTCAGAGCCAGATCTCTGATCAGAGAAGTATTTTTATCAAATCCTTTGGTAAGGAATTCTGGCTTTAGCCATATTTTCAGACTGAAATCTTTGCCAGTAAACATAGAACTGGACTGGGCAAAGGAATCGGAAACATAAAAACAAGGTGCGCTGGTTCCTGAGGCTGACTCTGTAATGCCGCATACCTGAAATACCTGGGTATTTCCATCTTTTTCCTGAAAAGTGAGACTGTCACCAAGGTCGGCCTGAAGCTTTTGGGCAAGATTACTGTCTATAAGGATATCCCGGGAATCCTGGGGGAAATTTCCTTTTAATATCTGATGAATGGAAGAAACGTTTCCTGCCAGCTGCTGGTACACTGGCCTTGCATAAGCGCCATTCAACCGTCCGAAATCACCGTATTTTTCCAGAACGGTTTTTTCAAAATGGGAATCCTGAGATAATGCCGCCGTATTTTCCTGACTGAGCATAGTGAAGGAAGCATGCTCCTGTTCCCGGAATTCGTCATATATAGCCAGATAATCCAGGGTGTTAAAACAGGGAAGGAAGGTCATAACAAAGGTACAGGTACAGATGGCAAATAAAATACAGAAGGTCCGGAATTTATCGGCTTTCAGAGTTTTGACTACCAGCTTCCAGGTGGGCTTTTGATTATTATTGGCAATTAAAGACATGGCTCTCCCCACTTTCTTCTTACGATATGACCGTCTTCAATATGAATGATCCGGTCCGCCATTTGTGCAATCTCATCATTATGGGTGATCATAACAATGGTCTGATGAAAACGCATACTGGAAGATTTCAAAAGTCCAACTACTTCCAGGCTGGTGCGGGAATCCAGATTTCCCGTAGGTTCATCGCACAGGAGGATAGAAGGCTTTACCGCCAGAGCTCTGGCAATAGCTACCCGCTGCTGCTGGCCTCCAGAGAGCTGAGTCACGTTTCTCTCCAGCTTATCCTGGATGCCCAGCCAGCAGGTGATTTCTTCAATAAATTCCCTGTCCGGCTGGTTTCCGTCGATTTCTATAGGAAAGACAATGTTTTCATATACATTCAGCATAGGGATCAGATTATAATTCTGAAATACAATTCCAATATTTCTCCTGCGGTAGATAGAAGCCTGTTCCGGAGAAAGCCTGGATAGATCCCTTCCTGCCACAAGGACCTGGCCGCTGTCCGGGCTGTCCAGTCCTCCCATCATATGAAGAAGGCTGGATTTTCCGCTTCCGCTGGCGCCCACAATGGCAGTGAAGGTTCCCTCCTCTATTGTCAAAGAAATATGGTCCAGAGCTTTTACCAGAGAAAAACCCTTTCCATAAGATTTACACAGATCGATTACTTCTATAATATTTCCCTTATTCATCAGAACCTCCTTTACAGCTGCAGTTTCCGGGAATAACTTTTACTGTATTTACTCTACCATAGAATCCTATCAGGAATGTCTCAGACTTTCAAATAAAATCTCTCGATTTTGTAACCTTTTTGGAGAAGTAACAGAACTGCAACATTATTTTTCCAAAATGAGAGGATAATGCAACATAGAAGGACTATGATCATTTATAGAAAAGAAAAAAGGAGAGAACTTTTATGAAAAATATTATGACAAAAACAGCAGCTCTTTTATCAGGAATCCTAATGTTTCTGGCCATAGTGAGCACAGGCCCGAATCTGGCTGAGGCAGTGCTGGACCTTTTCGGATACGTAATCTATTTAGCCGTATTTGCAGCGCCGGTGTGGTATTTCCATTCTCTTGTTAAGAAAGAAAAGAACGCAGACGAAACAGGGAATCTGTGATATACTGGATACAGACCTTTTTGAAAGACAGGGGAAAAAGAAAGGAGCTGCCCATGAGAATTGTAATTACAGACAGGGAGAAGACAGTTATAGAAGAGATTATCAGGGCACTGCAAAAAAGCGGATTGGAATATGAACTGGAAGGTACGGCACAAAATGGTCAGAAGGGGTACGAACTGATTGAAAGTACCCATCCAGATCTTATCATTATGGATGTGAGACTGGAAGGAATGGACGGACTGACCATGCTGAAAAAACTCCGGGATAAAGGGATTACTTCAAAAGTGCTCATGCTTACGAAAGATACGGATTTTAATACTGCCAGAGAGGCCATTGAGCTGGGGGCAGACAGCTATCTTCTGAAACCGCTGAAGACGGAGGAACTGCACAGAGAGCTTCTGAAGATCAGCGACAGGCTGGCGGAGGAGAAGGCCATTACCTCTGTATTTACAGTAGAAAATATTTTTCGGGGATGCCTGAATGGACAGCTCCATCCAGACAGCAGATTTCATGCAGTAACCAGAGAAATATACGGGTTTACGCTGGAAGAGCCGGCAGCTGTAGCTGCCATATGGCTGGGCGACAGATATGTAGAACTTTGCGAGATAGTCTGCCCTCTGCTGGAGAAAATGGGGAATGATTCGGGAGCCTCAGTCTGTGTGCTGCCGGTAGATGTATGGCATGTGGTAACTGCGGTGTTATATCGGTTTGAGGATGAACGGGAAAAAGTATATTCTTTTTTCCAGAGCCAGGTGATACCTGCTTTGTGTAAGAAAATAAAAGATGAAATCGTATGTTTCTGGGGAGATATGAAAGAGGGAGGACAGCTTCTTGAAAAGCTGCGTGAAATCCAGCAGGTGCGGGAATGGAATCTGCTTTATGACAGAGGAAAGCTTATTCCCATTAGTCAGATAGAAAAAAAGGAATCCATCCCCCTTAAATATCCTGTTGAACTGGAGCAGAGAGTAAAACGGGCAGTCCTTGCTTCTGACGGCGAGGATATTAAAAGGTGCTATTACCGAGTGTATGATCTGCTAAGAAGGCAGCCCCACAGCCCGGCAGATATGAAGGAATGTCTGATCCGTTTTAATATGGCGGTGATAAATGCATATAAAACACAAAATGAGATTGAATCAGAGTTGAAGATACAGGCATGTATACAGAATATTGCAGAAGCCATGAGCTGGGGCCAGATTCGGACTGCTATGGAAGAATTTCTGAACCTTGTGAGCTTTAAAGCTTTTACAGAAGAAGGCGATGAACAGTTCAGCCCTTTGATCCGAAGGGCAGTTCAGCTGGTAAGGAAATACTATGATCAGGGAGTGACACTGGAGGAAACAGCGGAAAGGCTGTTTGTATCTGAAGAATATCTAAGTTCCCAGTTTAAAAAAGAAACAGGAGCAGGATTTACAGAGACTGTAAGGCATTACCGGATTGAAAGAATCAAAGGTCTGCTTTTGAATACGAGGCTGAAGCTGAATCAGATCGCTGAGCTGACTGGCTATACAGATCCAAAATATATGAGCCGGGTGTTCAAAGAGGAAGTAGGCGTTCTGCCTTCGGAGTACAGAAAGTCTGTTTCTTAAAAATCTCTACCTATTCAAAAAATTTCATCCTTGTTATACTGGAAAATTGTGGTATGATACCCATAACCCCCAAAGGGCCCGGCGGGGCGGCAGGGTTATAGTATGATTACGAAAGAGGTGAGATGAATAATGGGCGAAATGAAACTTACGTTCAAAACTCCGGAAGAGATTTACGAATTTGTAAATACAGTATCCAAGTATGAATTTGATGTTGATGTCAGAAGAGGAAGAGTTGTTGTAGACGCAAAATCTTTGCTTGGTATTATGCATCTTGGACTCAACAGCGTACTTGACCTGAAAATCCATTCAGGAGACTGCGAAGAACTGCAGACAAAGCTTGTAAAATATGCGGCATAATTATATATGTTTTCCGTATTTTGAAAAATACGGATATATAGGGATTCCCAGTGCATTGTTTTGCACTGGGAATTTTGTATAAGTGAGAAACTGCGTGGCATCTGCAGCACAGGTTTTCTCTTTAGATTCATATTTGGGATTCCAAACGGTGGTTACCGGGCTGTTCGTATAAAAATCTCTTTATCTTTTCATCTTTACCAGATATTCACTGGTTCCTTCTTCCAGTATCCGTTCTTCTGTCCGGTGAAAACCGTGTTTTTCATAGAAACGGAGAGCACCGGAATTTTTCTCAAGAGCCCATAAGAAATTACATTGCTTTTCTTCTACTGCAAAGTTGATCAAAGAAGCGCCGATCCCCTGGTTTTGAAAGAAAGTATCTACATATAATTTTTGGATTTCTGGCCCGGAAAGTTGGACAAAACCCCGGATAAGTCCGTTGTCATAAACAAAGGTATTCTGTAATCTTTCTCTATCCTGGAGGTATTCATTGGCTACAGATACGACCTGAAGCTCCCCAAAAGAATAGTTTTCATCTTTAAAAATCGGAAAGAAATTTACACGATTGTTATAAACCAGGATTTCCGCAATTCTGGATACATCTTTTTCTTCTGCTTGGCGGATATACATATTTTGTCCTTTCTATTGCTGGATAGATAGTTTTTATTTGCATTTATATTTCAGAGTGAAACAGCCATAATATACTCTTCTTCCCGTTCGAGATAAATTTCAAACCCTGCTCTGCGGTACAGATTTACAGCCTGATTCGCTTTCTGAGCAGAAAGCGAAACTCTGGAATAGCCTTGGGTTTTCAGGAAAGACAACAGTTCCTGAAGCAGGGCAGTTCCCATTCCCATGCCTCTGTACTCTTTATACAGAGCGATAGCAAGGGATGGAGTTTCGTCATCAATATGTCCATAGTCGTTCATGATCCGAACCCAGGCTGCGCCAACAACTTTTCCATCTACATCTGCCACAAAAGCAATGTCATGTCTGGAAGAACCGAAATCTGCCGTATATACCTGCAGTTCAGGAGACTGGAGAATAGACCGGGGAAAAGGCGGTTTTCCCTGGGGAACGAAAAGAGATTCATATAAAAAATCTTCCAGCAACGGATATTCTTGTTCTGTCATTTTTCGTATTTTATACTGCATATTTTTTAATCCTTTCTTACTTATTGTAATAAAATCTTGTCCATCTGCCTTTACATGGCTGTCCTTGAATCCTGGGCTGTTCGACAGCGCCTCATTTTTACCAAGGATCAGAAACTGACATACTCTCAATAAAAACCAGTTTTCCCGGAGTGCCGTTTTCTGGCGTCATATCTGAAATCAGGAGTTCTATTTCTTCCAGATTTTTTATTCCCCAGTATTCTTCCTGAAATATTTCCGGAGGGATCGTAAAGTATAAATGCCTGTGCTCCTTTTCTTCCAGGAAAACTTCCTGAGAGAGGAGGGGCTTCCAAATATTTTCTGCTTTGCCCCACAATATGATTTTAGCAGAGCCTGCTTCTCCGGGATTTATTACACCGCCCAGTACATTTAGAGATGTACCGGGAGTGACTGTTTCTTTAGAGGGGATAACATCAATAAACTTTAAAGTTTTGTTAATCATTACTTTTCACCGCCGTTCCTGAACTGCAAATATAGAGAATAAATGTTTACTTTAAATCTTTCCATATAAAGAAAATCCACAGTAGTAATATACTAAAAGACAGGATTCCAAGCACTCTCTCTGCTAAACTTATATGAAAAAGAAATAGACATAGAACAGCGCAAAAAAGATAAATGCTGCATAGTATCAGGCACACAAAAGCGATTTTCTTTTTATATAAAATAAGAGAAACAAGTAATACTGTTCCTGTTAAAAATGAAAAAATAAAGAAGACCCTTTCCACAGGAAACAGGAATCGGAAACCATCCGGATTCAAGAAATAATATCCAGATTCCAAGATTATAAAAATAGAAAGGAGTATTCCTTTTATAGAAATATTTTTCATGGCAATTTCCCCTACATATTCATAGAAAGATCGATCCGAAAACCAAGGCTTTCTGCCAGAGCTTTCAGTTTTTTTAGGAAATTTTTCTGACATAGAAACATTACATAAGAATCACTGTCAATATCAAAGGCCGCCAGAACATAACCGGATTTTTCCCATTTTTTATCCAGGATTTCACACCACTGGGGTATAGAATCTTGCTGCTGAAACCAGCTTTCTTCAATTTCCAGGGAGTGTCTTTTCACAGTTTTTAAGTCAGAGACGGCGGAAAGAAAGCCGGATAATTCTTCGCACCAGTCACATTCACAGGCAAACTGATGATGGATCAGCAGATCGATACATCCCATCCACTGGAGGGAGGCTGGGGGATTTTTTAAAGACATTCCTCTGGCCTCATAATCTTCCAGATGACTTTGATAGTATTTTTCTGTATTTTTTATACATTTTCTGGCAGAGTCCAGGATCTCCGGGTTATTGGAACACACGATCCTTACAATTTCCAAAAGCGGGTGATGATAATGCGGTTCTTCGTGAGTATCCGGAACTTCCTTTTCCTGTCTGCTTTTAAAAAATCCCATACGATTTCCCTCCTGCCTGATTTTTATTTAGAAAATTTCTGACTTTTAGCCATTATTTTTCGGTGTCTGCCAGCTCCTTAATTATTCTTTTTCAAGGGCGTATTTATATTCCATTCGCTCTTCAGAGGATGACCTGTTTTTTCTGCCGGACCGGCACAGGACCCTGGACATTCCCAGCTTTTCCATAAGAGAATAAGAAGGGATATTTTCACTGTCACAGTAGGCGATAAATTTCTTGATCCCCAGGTTTTGGGAAGCATAATCTATCAAAGCTTGGGCAGCTTCTAAGGTATAACCATGTCCCCAATCCCTTTTATTCAGGATCCATCCTAACTCCCCTTCGGTCCTATCCTCGTTCAGATAGAGACAGACAGAACCTATATGGGTACCCTCTGTGAGAATGGCAAATTCATAAAATTCAGGAAATTCTTTCTGCCATTCTGCCTCAGCCTTTTTGAGAAATTCTGCAGTTTCTTCAATACTTTCTTCTGGAAGATCCAGCATAAATTTTGTGTTTTCCAGGTCGCCGCTGTAAACAAAAGCAGTGTTGACATACTGAGGCCCCAGAGGAGAGAGAAGGAGCCGTTTCGTTTTTATCTCCATAGTTATACTCCATTTTCAAATTTATTTTTTATTTCTCCAGTTTTGTTCTCTTGATCAGCAATAGAATAAAAAGTATAAACCATACAATCCAGGCCAAGCCATTGCCCAGGCCGGGCTTAAAAAAATCCAGAATCATACCCAATAGAAAAGGGAGAGCCATGACCATCATTCTTTTGCCATAACACTGACACAGGAGGTCTTCGTTTACCTTTTTCCGTTGATCTTCTGAGCGAATATTGTAACCAGTTAAATAGTCAGCAGCTTTTCCTTTTGATCTGTAAAAATAGAAGCCCATCAGGAACATGCATAGGGCCATGATCAGATCAAATACTATAATGAATATAAGAAACATAAGATATTCTCCGATTCTTTCTGCCTTTCCTCCGTTTGATCCACAAAGGCTAATTCCTGATTTTACTTTTAATCAGTCGTATCCTTTTTTGACAGATCATTTACAAAATCTGTCAAAGCTTTTCCCCTTAAAAATACTGCTGTGCACAATGCGATTAAAGCGATCACGATAAAGAAAATTTCCATAAAAACACCCCCATATATGAAGATTTATAAGCGGTGGCTGTTGTATAGGATGAGGAATTACCCTCTGTGGATATACATTCTTGACATTTCAGGTTCTCCGTCGCCCTGGACCATGCAGAAAAATTCCCAGCCGTATCTTTCGTAAAAAGAGGTATGGTCTGTGAGAAGATACAGGGTGTCGATGCCCCGTTGTTTCATATCCCTGCAAACATAGTCCAGAAGCTCTCCAGCTACGCCCTGACCCCGGTATTCTTCTTCTGTATAAACAGCACAGACGTTAGGAGATAAGTCTTTTCTGTTGTGAAAATCGTTTTCGATGACGCCCATTCCTCCTATGATTTCGGAATCTTTCAGGGCCAGATACCATTGGGGGACAGGGGAGGTTTTCAGGAGAGATGCTTCCATGCTTTCCCTGTATGCTTCCAGGGGAACGCTCCACTTTTCATGGAACCAATGGGCGGCTTTTTCCAGTATTTCAGGCCGCTGAACAAGATTTATGATTTCAAATTTCATATAACATGTACCTCAACTTTATGTATCAATTTTCTATGGAAACAAGATAATGCTCTGCTTCTTCCCTGGATTTAAAAATGTGGACAGTCCGGTTTTTTTTATACTTTTCAAGAAGCTGGTATATGATGGGAAGCTGGTCTTTCGGAAAATCCAGGATCCACTGCTTGAATTCCTGGTCAAATTCTGTTTCTATCCAGGGAATATCCTCCCGCTTTGTACCGATACGGGCTTTGGCTCCGGCCAGACAGACCTCCAAAGGATAGTCCAGAAAGAATACAGTATCACAGTTTTTTAGGCGAAGCTCCATTGTGCTGAGATAATTTCCGTCAATGATCCACTTTGGAGTTTTCATGATTTCTTCCTGACGTGCAGTCAGTTCCTCACGGGAAATATTGGTCTTATCAGGTCTGTGCCAGATCATATCCAGGTAATATAAAGGAAGCCCTGTAGCATCTCTCAGCTTTCGTGAAAAGGTACTTTTTCCTGCACCAGGGCTGCCGATTACAATGACCTTCTGCATTGAATCTCCTCCAGTAGAAGGAGGCTGGATTTCTCTTTCAAGTACCATAACAAAGTTGGTAAGCAGGATGTTTTGCCGCTCTACCTGCTGCTCTCTCAGAACTTTGTATCCTCTCTTTTGAAAAAAAGGCCTGGCCGTAATGGAGGCGTGGGTCAGGATATTTCCCTGGACATGAGCTTCCAGCCTGCTGCAGAGAGCAGCGGCGATTCCCTCCCTCTGGTGCTCTTTGTGGACGTAGAGACGATCCAGATATCCGGTTTCATCAATGTCCCCAAAACCTGCGATCCTGCCATTTTCAACGGCTACTAAGGTATAGTGTTCCAGGAAGGACTGGTTCCAGGCAGCCAGGTCTACTTTTCCTGTTGCCCATGCATTTAACTGTTCGCTGGTATAGTCTTGTTTATTGACCTCATGAACTGTCTGGTAAAAAAGTGCTGCTATTTCAGAACAGTCAGCAGGTTCGTATTCTCTGATATACATTTTAGCTGCTCCTTCGCTCACAGATCAATTCAACGATTTTGTTAGATGATCTTTTTACACTTTGTTAAGGTGATTTATATCTTACGGATTTCATAGCTACATTATACCATTTTTGAAAGAAGAGAGAAGTCCTTTTACATAAAATACACGAATTCATATCCAAAATGGTTAAAAAGGGGCTGTCGCATTAGTCATATGTCAGGAATATTTATACATTTTATGCGAATTTGACGAGCATAGCTTTGAGACCATAGGCTCAAAGCGGCACAGACTGAGCAATAAAATGTATAAATATTCTCGATTTTGATTAATGCGACAGCTCCTTTGAAAGGCTTAAAGATATACATTTTCTGTGGGAAGAGTTTCCTGGGCCTCTTTTTCTTTATACCGGAAATAGAGATAGGGAACCAGGGAAATGCCTGCCCAGATAGGTGAGAAATCCGATAAAGTCGTAGAAAAGAAGAACACCAGCCAGAACTGCCAGGATCGCTGCTGGGAGTAGCATATGTTTTTCTCTCAGTTTTGCCATGAGCTTTTGGATAGATGCTTTTTTCCATTGATAGATTCCATATAGGACACCGCCAATGGCCAGATAGTACAACAGGAAGGGCAGCGTGGAAGGAAGCTGGAAAAGGAACTCCTGCAGAAGCAGACAGAGAAAAAAGAGAAAGCCGGCTCCGCTGATAAGTTTTAAGGTCCTGAATTTTTTAAGGCTGTTTGTTTTGGTCATATTGATTTCCTCCTTAGATATGGATGATAAGTTATTTTCTTTATGCTTTCATAATAGCGGAGAATTGTTTCAGCTATATCTCAGCAAAGAAAAAAGGATTACAATTTTGAGACAATACCAGAATATTTTTTCTTCTGTTGAAAAGAACCTCTTTCTCTGACTGCAAGTTGACATGGCTGAAACCGGTGTTTTATAATAAATATATTCTGAAAACTGGGGCAGCAATGGTGTTTTAAGGGTGGTTTTTTATGTTAGAGACAAAAGAAATAGGAAGAGAGCAGTGGGAGAAGATTTACGAATTTATACGGACCTGCGGAAGTGCCTGTGATTCGGATAGATTTGCGGTACAGATCCTGGACCATATTGGAGAATTCTGCGAATATGACTGTGGATCTGCCTATCTGCTGGATAGAAATGGAAAGATTTCCGGTCTCCATCTCAGGAATATTGAGGAGCGGTGGATAAAGGTTTATATGGCTTATTATGCCAACACTGACGGGCAGCGTTACAGTATGTTTGGAAAGCGAACATTAGCGAGATTCTTCATATTGCCAGGCCCACCACCTATAAACACATCGCTCATATCTATGAAAAGATGAATGTGTCTAGTCAGCGGGAATTACTGTCCCGGCTGCTGAACTCTTAAGTCATAACATATCTTTTAAAAAGTTACAAAATAAAAGGATCAGAGGGCCTTTCTGAATCTTGGAAAAGTCCCCTGATCTTTTCTGTTTTATCATTTCTGATATCTTTGTAAAATACGCAAAATTATTAATTTTAAATACTGAATCCTGATGATTTTAATGAAAAATTAGATTTGATAGACTATAAATACAAAATATTTCTGCGATTTAGATACTTTGAAAGAATACAAAAAGTAAGGAGGTGCAGAAAAATGGCAGAGACAGCAGAAAAAACTTACAAAGGTCTTGTGATACAGCTCCCGGAAAAATAGAAGAAAGTTCAGGCCATGGTATGCCAGCTTTATCAGGAAATGCGCTATAAAGCCTTGCAAACCGGTGAGATAAACTTTTTCGTAGAAAGAGATATCCAGGACCAGATGGAAAATATACAAAAAGAGGCCCGCAGGCAGGTGAAAATCCGCTGTATCATCCAGGAGATAACAGAGACAGAACAGATTCAGATCAGCCGGGAAGAGCTTGAATCAGAGGCAGAAGCTATGGCAGAACGGCAGCATACCACAGTAAGAGAAATCAAAAGCTTTTTCGGTGAGAATCTGGATATGCTGAGAGAGGATCTGCTGGTCAGAAAAACTATTCAGAGAATCTGCAAAAGCGCGGTTATTCTGTGAAAAATCGGCAGTTTTTGCATTTGAGACCTTATTATGTCAGAAGAAAAGAAAGTAAGTTCCTCAAGAGTCGTGAAAGGGCACAAATCTATTAATTATCTTCAGAAGCTGAAAGATGAAGGCACCCCTATTGTACAGATGTGCCAGGGGACGGCAAATCTGACCCTCAGCAGCAGATTGATATTGCTCCCTGGTGGATACAGACTGTAAGGCGGGCGGCCCCTTATATCCATCTTAACTTTTACATGCAGACCCCTACCTATGCGTTTAAGGAAAAAGCTTTGGAATATGGTTCTTATTATATGAACTGCGGCGCAGATTCTCTTCTGCCTATGGGAATCAGCAATGAGACCTTAGAGTATATGGCGGACAATTATCTTCCTGTATTCGGTCATGTAGGCGCATTATCCGGATGGCAGACCAACCGTCAGGGTGGTTATAAACGTATGGGAAGGACTGCGGAAGAGGCTATGAAAGTTTACCGGATGGCATATGAATATCAGGAATGCGGTATGATGGCAATGACCATTGAACTGACTCCTATTGAGGTGACTAATGCTATTGAGATGGTGGATTTTGATACCTTCGGCATGATGCCTTCTGCAGCTTCCCATGCAAAATCCTACGGAAATTTCTTCCAGTGGGCAACTCAGATTTACGGAGCCTGGGCTAATGATGTGCGGACCGGTGCTTATCCGGAAGACAAGCATGGCTATCATATGGATGAAGCGGAACTGGATAAATTCCTGAACATGCTGGAGCATGCATAAGGAGGGCCTATGGGAACTGTCTATCTGGCCAGTGATGAATCCAGCTTTGTTAATTCGGCCTCAATTGTAATCCACGGAGGCGTATGCCTGGGATAAAGATATACTGAAGATGTTTCGGAATGAAATAATGCAAGATAACATATAGTATCGTATCGCACCAGAGCGGCAGCTGTATTAAAAAGGATGTTTGATATTCCTTGAGATACGGCTGCCGCTTTTCATGAATTGCATATAGTATGTAAGACCTTCCGTTCAGGAAAAATAATAATCTTCTGCCGATGGAATCCCTTGAGAGGGATAGTCTTCCAGCACTTCTTTTACCAGATAAGGCTTATCTGAGATCAGTCCGTTTACTCCCATATCCAGATATTTTCTCATGTTTTCTTCCAGCTCCACCGTCCATACATAAACTGGCAGCCAGGCTTGGCGGCAGGCAGATATAAAGCTGTTGGAAACCATATTTTCTTCTATAACTACGAAGTCACAGTCCAGGGAAAGGAGATTTTCTACTGTAGTCTCTCCAAGATTTCCAAACATGCAGTAGCCGGTTTTCAGAGCGGGATTTTTCTGGCGTACAAGCTGTACCAGTTCGTAATCCAGAGACATAAGGATACAATCTTTTTGAAAATCATATTTTTCGATGAGGGCCAGTATCTGGTCCACCAGAGGCTCCTTTTCCCTTTCAGAAACAGCTTTTAATTCAATGAGCAGCCGGATCTTTCCCTGAGAAAGCTGGATCAACTCTTCCAGAGTAGGCACCTGGCCTTTCATTCCATACTGAGACAAAGGAATGGATTGAAGTTCTTTGAGGGTAAGTTCATTTATGCTGTCGGATTGTCCTGCCATACGGCTGAGGCTGTCATCATGAGCAGCTACAGGAACCAGGTCCTTTGTCAGCTGAATATCTACCTCTGCATAGTCTGCTCCGGATTCTATGGCACCTTCTACTGCTTTCAGGGTATTTTCTACTCCCAGGTCACTGCCTCTGTGGCCGATGGCCAGCCGGAGGTGTCTGAGCGTACTGATACATGGCAGAAAGTCCGGCAGCCAGGGCAAGGAGAACTACAGGAATCCAAAGGCTTTTAAGGCCGGGAATTTTCCTGAAAAGAGGTCGGAAATAATTTCGGAGGACAGCAAGCTTTTCGCACAGGAAGACTCTGACTTTTCCTATATTCTGCGTGGGAAGACAGACGGCAGCTGGAGAGCAGAGAGCTTTTTCTTCCACAGAAGAAGTATAAACGCCTACAAGAACAGCCATAAATCCCAGAGAAAGAATACAGCGCAGAGCCCAGACCATTACACCTATAAAGGCGGTTTCCTGAGTCTTTCCAGAGAAGAAAAGCATACACAGAGTTTTCAGAGGATTCTTTTCTATAACTGCAGAAAAATCTGTGGGAAGGAGTCCCGGCTGATGAAAAAGCAGCCACCAGAAGACCATAAGGATGCTTAGAAGGAAAAGCCCTTTTATTCCTGTTCTTTTCCAGGTACGGATACTTTCTGCAGAGGCTTCTCGGAAGGTTTTTCCAGTCAGCACCATAGAGGGAAGAAGGAAAAGAAGCAGCAGAAAAACCAGAAAGATCAGGATATAGGCCAGATTCAGAACAAAATCTCCATACCACCTTTTCGACAGCTCTCCTGTAATAAAATTAGGGATTTCCAGATGGGGCATTACTGAGGGAATGAGATAGATATTCTGAAAAGGGAGGAGAAGGATCCCATAAATAAAAAGCCCCGGAATACTTTTGAAGTTTAAGGAAAACAGAGAGTATACAGAGGAGCTGACAGTATCCTTTAAGGAGAAGGACTTTCCTCTGTATCCCTGGTAAAGGCCAGTGAGGATCACAGAAAATTCAAAATAGGCCAGAAGGGCAGAAAGACAGAGGATCAGTACAATGGCAGCTATGCCGGGAAGGCTTAACAGAATACGGAGCATATTGTAATTATACAGGCTGGTGTCTCCTGTTATTTCCAGCATCATAACGATCAGTTCTTTTCCGGCGGGAACAAAGAAGAATACTGAAAGAATTTTAAAAACCAGCTCAAACAAAAATAACTGGGGCAGCAGAGTAAGAAAACTGGCAAAGATCTTTTTCCAGTAGGACAGGGATAATGTTTTATACATAGGGAACCTTCGGTGTAAATAGTAAGTATTGTTTTTGTGAGATTGCTTTTCCTGTGCAGCGGACAGGGAACAGATTAAAACAGCGGGAGAAGGTTTTCCAGGACCAGCAGACCTCCCAGGCTGTAGGCAAAGAGGGAGAAGGGTCTTCCCAGAAGGGTGAAAACCAGGTATTTCTTAAAGGACATAGAAGTCAGTCCAGCAATAAGACATAACAGGTCGTCGGGCATGCCTGGAAGAATCAGGGCCAGAAGAAAACTGATCACAGAACCGGTGACCATTCCCACATAATTCAGGAAGAATCCATTTACCGGACCAAATATTGCTACGCCGATGATACAGCTTACGCCACCGGGAACTACAGGGATCACTACCTGCACGGTCTGAAGGAAAAGGAAGCATAGAGGAGCCAGGGTTCCTGTCTTGCGGAGAAACTGCTCCATGGATTCCTGAGAGGATAAGATGCCGCTTTGATAACCTGCCCAGAGGGTAAGGAGGAGAGCAGCAGTGCCGATTATCGTCAGTTTGTTTTCTTCTAATTTCTTTGTCAATGTCATGAGATACGCCTTCTTTCTGTTTCATTTCTGCGAGCACCGAACCAAGCGGGCATGCTTGCACCAGGTTTTTTGACTTCTGTCGCTGTTTTTCTATGGGGCTATAATCTGTTTTGACTGTGCAGAAAGGAAAATTGCTTCTTCCTGGTGGAGGGATTTCATTTTTCTTATAAAGAGCCACAGGCCGGGGCCAGCCAGGAGAAGGAAGCTTCCTCCGCTTGCTGCCAGACTGTGGAATATCTGGAAAAATCTTGGCAGAGTGGTGAGAAATGCCAGGGCCAGAAGGGCTGCGGATATATAAAATTTATAGAGATTCGCTTTGTTTTTCATTATGAGTACCTCCCATTTGCGATTGCTTTCTTTTGATGGTTTTATATTATCAGGGGAAGGTCTCACCATTATTTCAATTATCCAAAAGAATGTTGCAGTTTTGTGATATTTTCCTGATTTCCTTCGCCTTGCCACCTCAGAAGTTTCATGGTAGTATTAGGAAGAACAAAAAGGAGAGAAATCTATGAGTTCTTATGAAAGTTTTGCCAGGGTCTATGACCTTTTTATGGACAATATCCCCTATGAAGAATGGTGTGAGTATCTTGCCGGGCTTCTGGAAGACCAGGGAATCCGGGAGGGACTGGTCCTGGAGCTGGGATGCGGGACAGGAAACATGACTCGGCTTCTGGCAGAGAAGGGATATGACATGATCGGAGTGGACAACTCTGTGGATATGCTGGAAATTGCCATGGAGAAGAAGGAAGAGGAGGAACAGGATATCCTGTACCTTCTTCAGGATATGCGGGAGTTTGAGCTTTATGGCACTGTCCGGGCGGTGGTGTCTGTCTGCGACAGTATGAACTATATTATTGAAGAAGAGGATCTGCTGGAGGTGTTCCGGCTGGTGAATAACTATCTGGATCCGGGAGGAATTTTCATTTTTGATCTGAATACAGAATACAAGTATGAAAAGATTCTGGGAGACACTACTATAGCAGAGGACCGGGAGGATGCCAGTTTTATCTGGGATAATTATTACGATCCGGAAGAGAAGATCAACGAATATGATCTGGCTCTTTTTATCCCGGAGGAAAAAGATGGGGAAATTCTTTATCGGAAGTATGAAGAGACCCATTATCAGAAAGCCTATTCTCTGGAAAGGACGAAAGAACTGCTTTTAGAAGCAGGTATGGAGTACATTGCCGCCTATGATGCGTTTACCAGAGAACCGGCACGTAAAGACAGCGAGAGGATTTATATACTTGCCAGAGAAAAAGGAAAGAATTCGCAGAAAGAGGAGATTTGAAAATATGGGAGATTATATTGTAAGGGCTACAGCGGCTAATCATCAGATCAGAGCTTTTGCGGCTACTACCAGAGACCTGGTAGAGCATGCAAGAGCAGCCCACAATACCAGCCCGGTAGCCACAGCGGCTCTGGGACGCCTGCTTACAGCGGGATCTATGATGGGCGTTATGATGAAAGGAGATAAGGACCTGCTGACACTGCAGATCAAGGCGGGAGGCCCTCTGGAAGGAATCACCGTTACTGCAGATTCCAAGGGAAATGTAAAAGGCTATGTGGGAAATCCCAATGTGGTCCTTCACGCCAACGCCCAGGGAAAGCTGGATGTGGCAGGAGCCGTAGGAGTAGGTTTTATGAATGTGATCAAAGATATGGGCATGAAGGAGCCTTATGTGGGACAGACAGTCCTCCAGACCAGTGAGATCGCAGAGGACCTTACTTATTACTTTGCTACCAGCGAGCAGGTACCTTCTTCTGTAGGCCTGGGAGTGCTGATGGAAAAAGATAATACAGTGAAGCAGGCCGGCGGTTTTATTATCCAGCTTATGCCTTTCACAGAGGAAGCAGTGATCAGCCGGCTGGAGGAAAATCTGAAAAAGGTGACTTCTGTTACCTCTCTTCTGGAAGAGGGACATACCCCCGAAAGCCTTCTGGAACTTTTGCTGGAGGGATTTGATATTGAATTTAATGACAGGATCCCAACGCAGTTCTACTGCAACTGCAGTAAGGAAAGAGTGGAGAGAGCCCTCATCAGTATCGGAAAGAAGGACATCCAGGAAATGATCGATGAGGGAAAAGAGATTGAGATGAACTGTCATTTCTGTAATAAGAATTATACATTTACCGTAGAAGAGCTGAAAAGGATCTTAAAGGAATGTAAAAGATAATAGAAAGAGGTTTGGCGGAAGATGAGAGATGGATTTATAAAGGCAGCAGCGGCAGCTATCGACGTCCGGGTGGCCGACTGTATTCACAACACGGATGAGATCATTAAGAAAGCAAAGGAACTTTCCAAAAAGGGAGCCAGGATCCTGGTATTTCCAGAGCTTTCCATTACCGGCTATACCTGTCAGGACCTGTTCTGGCAGGAGACTCTGCTGAACAGTGCCAGAGAACAGCTTTTAAGGGCCGCAGAAGAATTAAAGGAGGTGCCTGGGCTGATTATTGTGGGACTTCCCTATGTGTATCATGGAAAACTCTATAATGTGGCGGCGGCCATAAACCAGGGAGAGATCCTGGGTCTGGTTCCAAAGGAGTATCTGCCTAATTACGGGGAGTTCTATGAGGCAAGACATTTTTCCTCTGGAAAAAATCTCTGGGGTTATACAGAACTGGGTGGAAAACAGGTGCCTGTTATGGAAAACCTGCTGTTTGCCTGCCGGGAAATGCCGGGACTTATTGTAGCAGCGGAAATCTGCGAGGATCTCTGGGCAGCGGCTCCTCCCAGCGTAGCTCATGCTATGGCCGGGGCAAATGTCATTGTAAATCTGTCTGCCAGCGATGAGACCGTAGGAAAAGCAGACTACAGAAGAGAGCTGGTAAAAAGCCAGTCTGCCAGACTGCTGTGCGCCTATATTTATGCCACTGCCGGATATGGAGAATCCACGCAGGATCTGGTATTTGGAGGACAGCACTTAATCTGTGAAAACGGTGCCGTATTAAAAGAAGCAGAAATGTTCCAGAACCAGTCTGTAGAGGCAGTTCTGGATGTGAACCGTCTTGTGGAGGAACGGAGAAGGATTTCCACCTGGCATGAGGAAAAAAGAGAGGGGTACCTTACTGTGGAATTCTCTCTTCCTGTAGAAGAAACAAAGCTGGAGCGGTTTATCGACCCTAATCCTTTTGTGCCAGATAGTCAGGGAGAACGGGAAAAGCGCTGCAACGAAATCCTGATGATTCAGGCCATGGGTCTGAAGAAAAGACTGGAGCATACCCACTGCAAAAGAGCAGTGCTGGGAATCTCCGGAGGACTGGATTCTACTCTGGCCCTGCTGGTCACAGCAAGAGCCTTTGACCTTCTGGGAATGGGAAGAGAACACATTACGGCTGTAACTATGCCCTGCTTCGGCACTACAGACAGGACTTATACCAATGCCTGTGAACTGACCAGAAGACTGGGGGCCACTCTTATAGAAGTAGATATCAAAAAAGCAGTGCTTCAGCATTTTTCCGATATCGGCCATGACGAAAATGTCCACGATGTGACTTATGAAAATTCTCAGGCCAGAGAGCGGACTCAGGTGATCATGGATATTGCCAATCAGCAGGGAGGCATGGTAGTAGGAACCGGAGACCTTTCGGAACTGGCCCTTGGCTGGGCTACCTATAATGGGGACCATATGTCTATGTATGGGGTAAATGCCTCTGTGCCAAAGACTCTGGTCCGCCATCTGGTGCGCTATTACGCAGATACCTGCGGAGAAGAAAAACTGTCCCAGATCCTTCTGGATATTCTGGACACCCCGGTAAGCCCGGAGCTTCTCCCGCCAAAGGATGGAGTAATCTCCCAGAAGACCGAGGACCTGGTAGGCCCTTATGAGCTTCATGACTTCTTCTTATATCAGATGCTCAGGTTCCATTTCAGACCGGGCAAGATATACCGTATGGCAAAGGCGGCCTTTGCAGGAGTCTATGAACCGGAAGTGATCATGAAATGGCTGAAGACTTTTTATTCCAGGTTTTTTGCCCAGCAGTTTAAGCGTTCCTGTCTTCCTGACGGACCAAAGGTAGGAAGTGTGGCAGTATCTCCAAGAGGAGACCTGCGGATGCCCAGCGATGCCTGTGTAAGAATCTGGATGGAGGAACTGGAGAACATTCAGGAATAAAAGAGAGGCGGCATTTATGAAAGCAGTAGTTTTTGAGGAAAAAGGGAAACTGGTTCTTACAGAGCGCCCCAAGCCATGCCTGGAAAAGGATACCGATGTGCTGGTGAAGGTGACTCTGACCACTATATGTTCCAGCGATATTCACATTAAGCATGGAGCAGTGCCAAGGGCTGTGCCGGGGAGTATTCTGGGACATGAGTTTGTAGGCGTAGTGGAAGAGACCGGAAAAGCCGTAAAACAGGTAAAGCCCGGGGACAGAGTAGCGGTGAATGTGGAGACCTACTGCGGAAGCTGTTTTTACTGTGAGAGAGGCTTTGTAAATAACTGCAGCGACCCTCTGGGAGGCTGGGCTCTGGGATGCCGGATTGACGGAGGACAGGCGGAATATGTGCGGATTCCCTACGGGGATAACGGACTTACGAAGATTCCGGAGCATGTGTCTGATGAAGCCGCTCTTTTCACCGGAGATCTTCTGTCTACTGGTTACTGGTCGGCAAAAATCGGAGAAATCAGTAAAGGAGATACAGTGGCCGTTATCGGAGCAGGACCTACAGGGCTGTGTACCATGATGTGCGCCAGACTGTATGAGCCTGGAAAAATCATTGCTCTGGATACGGATGCGGATCGCCTGAAAACAGCCAGGGAAAATAACCTGGCGGATTTTTGCATAAATCCTGCAGCAATTTCTGAAAAGGAACTGGAAGAACAGATTCTGGAGTTGTCTCAGGGGAGAGGAGCAGACCGGGTTTTTGAGGTGGCAGGAGGAAAGGACACCTTCCAGACTGCATGGAAGATCGCCAGACCAAACGCAGTGGTAACTGTAGTGGCTATGTATGAGGAAGAGCAGATACTGCCTCTGCCCTCTATGTATGGAAAGAATCTGATTTTTAAGACAGGAGGGGTAGACGGCTGCTATTGTGAACAGATCATGGAACTGATCGGGAAAGGTCAGCTGGATACCAGCCCTCTGATCACCCACCGGACTTCTCTGGAACATATTATGGAAGCCTATGAGATTTTTGAAAAGAAACAAGACGGCGTGATCAAATATGCAATAAAGGTATAAAGAAAGGAAGAAATCACATGGGTGTTAAACAGGATTATCTTATGCGTATGATCAATGACGTTGTCCGGGGACTTGCACTGGTCCTTACGGGACAGCGGGAGGTCCGCTATGAGCTGCCAAAGGAGCAGGAGCGGACAGAGGAAGAAAAGCTCTATGCCCGGATCCTGGAAATGGCAGACCGAGGCGAGATTAATGAAGCGGAAAATATTCTCCTGGGGGACCTTTCAGAGAATACGCCAGGGTACGGAATCATGGTGGCAGATTTTTACCAGCATCTGGACGAATTTGAAGATGATTTTCTGGAAGAGCATAATTATTCCAGGGAAGAAATCTTGGAAGGGTTGGAGAGTTTGGCAGAAGCGTATGGACTGACAGAACGCTAAAGGTGAATTTTTGGAGGGCAGATTATGGAATTAGGCACAACCTATATCTGTGCAGAGGATATAGAAAAATCCTTAAATTTTTATAGACAGCTTTTACAGCAGGAGCCCCTTTACCGCAATGATGACAGATGGATCAGCTTTGCCTGCGGGATTTCTCTTTATAACAGAAAATATGATGAAAAACTGATAAGAGAAGGCGGGGAGATCCATTTTAATCAGGCATATCTGAATGCGCTTAACAGAGAAGAGACTCAAAAGAAAAATAATATTCTCATTTTGAACTTTGAAGTAGAGAATCTGGAAGCAGAATATAAAAGATTGAAGGCTATCCATTGGGGAGATATCAGAAATTCTTTATGTAAATGTACATAGGCCCTACTATTATTTTAATATTATAGATCCAGATGGAAATGTTTTGGAAATAACAGGAAAGATGGACTAAAGAGAAATGCGTTCTCTGCGATATGGGTGGAACTAAAATTGGGAGGTAAAGGTAAAATGGAACAGTTAAGAGTAGGTATTTTAAGTACAGGAAATATTGCAGCTACTATGGCAAATACAGTGGCAAAAATGAAAGAGGCCAGGGTTTATGCGGTAGCTTCCAGAAGTCTGGAGAAAGCTGAGAACTTTGCCCAGCGGTTTCAGATTGAGAAAGCCTATGGTTCCTATGAGGAAATGGCGGCAGATGAAAATGTAGATTTGGTCTATGTGGCAAGCCCTATGTCTGAGCATTATGAGAATGTGAAAATGCTTATTGCCCACGGCAGAAATATATTATGTGAAAAAGCTTTTGCCATAAACCAGAAGCAGGCCAGAGAAATGACAGAGCTGGCCAGGGAAAAAGGAGTGCTGCTTGCCGAGGCTATGTGGGTACGGTACATGCCTATGTGGAATACCATCCGTCAGGTATTGGCTGAGGGAGCCATCGGTGAGCCTATGACACTTACTGCAAATCTCTGCTATCTGATTGGAGATGTACCGAGGCTGCTGAAACCGGAACTGGGCGGCGGAGCTTTGCTGGACGTAGGAGTATACGCCATGAATTTCGCCTCGATGGTCTTTGGCAATCAGGTGGAAAAAATGGTCTCCACAGCTGTTATGACAGATACCGGTGTAGACGCTCAGAACAGCATTACTCTGATCTATCCGGGAGGGAAAATGGCGATTCTTAACAGTTCTATGCGGGTACTTTCTGACCGTCAGGGTATTATTTATGGTACAGAAGGCTTTGCCGTAGTGGAAAATATCAACAATTTCCAGACCCTTACAATCTATGACCGGAACCGTCAGGTGACCGCCGAATATCATTGTCCGGAACAGATCACCGGATATGAGTATGAGGTTTTAGCCTGCAAGGAAGCCATAGAAAAAGGCCTTACCCAGTGTCCTCAGATGCCCCATAAGGAAATACTGGAGATCATGGGGCTGATGGACCAGGCCAGATCACAGTGGGGGATGAAGTTCCCCATGGAGTAAGAAAGGCGTGATGGAGTGAAAAGAACTTCTAAAAGACTGCTTGCCGGCATTGCCGGGATGCTGTTTTTGGTTATTCTGGGAACTGCTGCCGGGCTAACAGCAGGAAAAGAACCAAGAAAGGATTCCGGCGGCCCAGGAACTTACCGGTCACAGAAAGAAGGAAAAATTCTGGAAATAGACCGGGAAAAAGGAAAAATTACGGTTCAGAGTACGGAGGGCGGGAAAGAAATCCTGTTGGACTGTTCCAAAGAGTCTATTATGGAAGACATTGCTTTAAATCCATACAACCCAGGAGACCAGGTTCGGTATTGTTTCTGGCCTTATGAAGAGTTCCAGGACAGAGTTAAGGTAGAGGAACTTATAAATCTGACTTTATTTGACAGTGTTGAAAAATAGTATTTGGGTCTTATGAAATCAACTATGGAAGGAATATTCAGTTATTTCTTCAAAACGATTATTCAGCACATAGTAAACTTTGTTTTCTTTCACAGAATATACAAAGGTAACTCTTGTGGCCCAGAGACCTTCCTGTTTTACGGAATTTAATATGCAAAAGGCGTCGGAAACAGAGAAAGTTTCTTTCTGTTTTTCAAGCTGCGCTTTTGCCTGTTCATATCGGTCATCACCGGAAACAATATAGGGCCGGGTACTTTCTGGATTTAAAACAGAATAGTTTGTCATGAGAGAGTATCTTCGCTGTTCAAGCCGGTATCCGATTCCAGGCTCTATAAGAAGCACCCGGCCATATCTGTCGGAAAGCATGGCCTGCATTGTGGTATCCGGCCCATAGACAATTTGCTGCTCCTGCACAATATGCAGAGCATCATCAAAAGAGAGAAATCCCCGGATATAATTTTCTGTAAGGTCAGTAATGGTATAAGAGCCAGCATCATATCTTCCCTGAGAATTTCCATGGACATAGAGTAAAGTCCCTGCGTTGCCATTGCGGTGAATTCCATGGAAGGAGTGATACTGGCTGTCCGGCATTTTGATTCCGATATAAAATCGATCCTCATTTTTAATCACTTTGTGGTCCCATACAGACAGGTCAATATCAAAATTAAATCCTGTGATTGTATCTTTTCCGTTATATACAAATCTTGTACACATAGTTACCCCTTCCTATAATGTCAAGCCTAAAATCGTTGATTTTTCAGGCTTTTTCTAACTTGTTACCTCATATAAACAGAGCCAAAAGTGATGAACAGTCATAGTATCTTGTACTGAATAGCTATA
>NZ_NFIF01000024.1:0-51605 GCF_002161645.1 Blautia sp. An46
AAAGTCTAAATGAATAACTGAAGGAGGGATTCTCTCTCCATCAGAAGTTATTGTTTCCTTACCGTGTCTGTGGCTTCCATGATGCACCAAGTCTGATCATGAGGTATAATCACTGAGGCAGGGCGATTGACGACTCCTCCTTGGGACCCGGCCTTACGCCGGAGAAACCTCTTAGAAAGTCTGTCTGTCCATTCGGTGGTGATTTATGGTTTGGCTGGTTGGGAAGCCTCAGGCTATACCTGTATAAGCCGCTAGGTTGTGTATCCGCCTTATGGAAATGGATGCCTGCCGGAAAGGATTTTTATCATGCATTACAAAAGATTACTTTCATTGATTGACAGCGTTTCTTCTTACCTCTCTGTCGGCCTTGATGTTGGCGCCGATTTTACCTGGATGTCGATTGCTCTCCCCAATGGTTCTTTTATAGGGAAGCCTTTTAAGATCATCCATTCTGATCCCAGGTCCAGAGATCTCGCTGTCACAAAAATAAAGGAAGCGCAAGAGACGTATTCTCTCAAAAGCCGCTGCTTCCTTGAGTCTACCGGGATCTACCACATCCCGCTCCTGTGCTTCCTTCGTGATAAGGGTTTTGACTGCTCCGTCATTAATCCTATCATCACTAAGAATAGCACAAACATCAACATAAGGAAACTGCATAATGATAAATTCGATTCAAAAAAGGCTGCCCTTGTTGGCCTGAATGTTTCTCTCAAGACTTCCATCCTCCCGGATGATTCTGTTGTCGATCTGCGAAACCTGGTCCGTGATTATTATTATTTCAAGGACCTCCAGTCTGCTGTCGCCCTGAAGCTCACTGCGGAACTGAAAGTATCTTTTCCCGCTTACGCTAAGGTCTTCAGCAAAGTCACCACACAGTCTTCCTTAAAGCTGTTAAGCTCTTATCCTCTTCCTGAGGACATGCTTGCCGCCTCCAAAGAGGACATTGTGGATATCATCCGCAGTACCGCACGTTTTGGCGAAGCTTATGCCCTGCGTAAGTATGACGCCATCATCTCTGCCGCGCAGGATGCCGCTGTTTTCGGCAGGGCTCTTCCTAGCAATGCTGTCCGCATCCGTCTTTATATCGACACTTACCAGGAATACCAGAAGCATCTGGACGCGCTCCTGAAAGCACTTCATGAGACGGTAGAGAAACTGCAGGATACCTTGATCTACGACCAGATCTGCCTTCTGCAGTCCCTGTACGGGATCGGATTCTTAAGTGCAGTCGTCCTGGTCGCAGAGATGGGGGATTTTAAACTTTTTTCTTCCCCGAAAAAGCTTTACGCCTACTTTGGGCTTGACCCCGCTGTCAAACAGTCCGGAAAGCTCAATGGCGATAAAGTACATATGTCCAAGCGTGGCTCCAGCCTTGCCAGACGGGTTCTTCATATGGCCGCGCTCAATAACGTAAAGGTTGCTAAAGGAAGCGGCACACCTGTGAATCCTGTAGTTTACGACTACTTCACCCGGAAGTGTTCCTGCAAGAAAAAGCCGGTAGCAATGGGCGCTGTCATGCATAAGATCTGCAACATCATCTTTGCCATGCTCCGGGATAACAAACCTTTTGAGATCATCACTCCGGAAGAACACTGCAGACGCTTTGCTGCAGAGCATCCCGATAAGATCAGGAAAGCTGCATAATCAACACAGCATTCTGAATATTTAGTTTCTGACCAGTCCTATATTGGAGAATGGTCTGTTAAGGTTACCCTTTTTTGCTCTATTGTAATAAATTTAATCTTTTTCATATCACCTCTTGACATTTCTTAGCTGGACTTTCCATATATTTCCAGATTTTTCTGGGTTTCGTAAAGTCTGCAGTAGGCGCCTTTCTGCTTCATCAGTTCCTCGTGGGTTCCTGCCTCCCGGATCTCCCCCTGGTCCAGAAGGTAAATCCTGTCAGAAGCCGCCACATTGGACAGTCTGTGGGAGATAAGAAGGACAGTTCTGGTCTTGGCCAGTTCCCGGATCACTTCCATGATCAGATCCTCGCTTTCTGCATCTATGTTTGAAGTAGCTTCGTCAAAGATATATACCGGGGTGTCATGGAGAAGAGCTCTGGCAAGGGCCAGTCTCTGACGCTGGCCTCCGGACAGATTGGCTCCCTGTTCCAGAAGTTTTGTCTCAAGTCCCTCCTGAGCATCTAAAAATCCCAGCAGATTCACTCTGGAGAGCACACTCCTCATTTCTTCCACTTCAGCCTCAGGCTTTGCCATCTGCAGATTCTCTGCCACTGTTCCCTTAAAAAGGTAACTGTTATGCCGTACAAGGGTTATGTGGTCCATCAGTTCCCTTTCCTGGATTTGGGCCAGGGGCTTTTCTCCTATATGGATTTCTCCCTGATAGCCCTGAAGCTTTCCGGTAAGCAGACCGGCAATGGTACTTTTCCCACAGCCGGACTCTCCTACCAGAGACACAAAGGAACCTTGGGGAATAACCAGGCTGACCCCTTTCAGGATTTCTCTGTCCTCTTCGTAAGAAAACCGTATATTTTGCAGTTCTATATCAAAGTTCTCCGGAGACATTTTCTCTTCTCCCTTTTCTGGTTCCTCCAGATCCAGGAGATGAAAAATCTTGTCACTGGCTGTCATACCGTTCATGGCAATGTGGAAAAAGGATCCCAGAAGCCGCAGGGGAATAAAAAACTCTGAAGCCAGAAGAATAATGGCAAGGGTCCCGGAAAATTCCAGTCTTCCTACAAGAAATTCGCTGACAGCCACGATCATCCCCACTGCCGCGCCACCGTAAGCTACAATGTCCATAACGCTGGTAGAATTTAGCTGCATAGTCAGGACCTTCATGGTTATCCGTCTGAATTCCTGAGCTTCCTGGTCCATCTCCTCTGCTTTCTGCTCATCTGCCTGATAGATTTTCAAAGTAGTCAGGCCCTGGAGGTTTTCCAGGAAGCTGTCTCCAAGACCTGTATAAACACCCCAGTATCTGCTCAGCAGTTTTTTTGCAAATTTCTGTACTGCTACAATGGATATGGGAATCAAAGGCACACAGATCAGTAATACCAGGCTGGCCTTAAGGTTTACAAAAGATAAAATCAAAAAAAGAGTCAGAGGTGCCAGAAGGCTGTAAAAAAGCTGGGGAAGGTATTTTCCAAAATATATTTCCAGTTGTTCTACGCCTTCGGTGCTTAGCTGAACCACCTCTGAAGTAGATGTTTTCTCTTTATAAGAAGCTCCCAGCCTCAGGAGTTTTTCATAGATTTTCTTCCGCAGGATCCTCTTTACATCTACGCTGGCTTCATAAGAAGCCCTGGCCGCCATCCGCTCACAGAGAAACCGGACTGCCACAGCCAGAACAAGGAGGAAAACTGTCCTTCCCAGGGACAGTTCTCCCAGGGCCTGGGGCAGATTTTCGGCATCCACCACTTTACCCAAAAGCTCTGCAATGGAGAACACTGCAAGGATCTGAGCCAGAAGTGCGATCCACTGCCAGAGAATGTTATATACTATATATTTTTTTGCGTGAGACAGCAGTCTCACCAGTCTTGTCTTGATCATAAATATTCAGCCTCGTTTTTCTGCGGGAGATCAGGCAGATACACCTTCTCCCTCTCTTACTGTTTTAACTCTGAGGAAGAAGTACAGCAGATGGCATACCCATACCACCGCCAGACAGATCCTTCCTACAGGAACATTGCTCATCATGAGAAATCCTGCCGCCATTACCAAGGTAACCGTTCCCACAATGGTCAGTTTTGTTTTCATAGTCATAGCCTTCTTCTGTACAAAAGATTCCAGATGTTTCTTATACAGACTGGTCCCAATGAACCAGTCGTGAAGTTTTCTGGAGCTTTTGGCAAAACAGAAAACTGTAGCCATATAAAAAGGTACTGTAGGGAGAATAGGGAGGACCACTCCCACAGTTCCCAGACCCAGGCATATAAAACCAAGTATCATCCAAAATAGCTTTAATGGATTTTTCTTCATATTTTTCCTTTCTACCTTGTTAGAGTTTCTTCCTTAAAACTTCTAAATGGTTAGTTATATTTAACTTATAGTCTTAAAAAAAGCGCGGCTTCATAAATGAGTTAGCTGCGTCTACCTTGTATTTATATACCATATTCCCATTATCTTTGTCAATATTTTTCTGCCTCACTTGTGATTTCATCAATCATAATACACAGGATAAAGTCTGTTTTTTCCCCATAAACGATTCCAACATCGTGCTGCACTTCGGAAGTTTTTCTCTCTCCCTCCTTTCCATCTCTCTTCTCTGGAATTCCCGGTCCTGCTGTCTTTTCTTCCTTCTCTCAGAGTCTTCCATTTAAATCTCCCCGTTTCGATTTTTTAAAAAGCCTGCTGTTTTAAGTCCCCCTCTTAAAACAACAGGCTTCATAATCATGTGTACAGATTACTCCGCACCTTATGTTATGGTATTATGCCAGCATCATTCTGTCATTTGCAAATTCTCCGCCGCTGACTTCTTCAAATTTAGCCAGCAGGTCGGATACATGTAATTTCTTCTTCTCTTCTCCCGCTACATCATAGATCACTTTCCCTTCGTGCATCATGATCAGACGGTTTCCGTGGGCAATGGCATCCTTCATATTATGGGTTACCATCATAGCTGTAAGACTGTGTTCCTGAATGATCTTATCAGAAATCTCCAGTACTTTCGCTGCGGTCTTTGGATCAAGAGCCGCTGTGTGCTCATCCAAAAGAAGAAGCTTTGGTTTTTTAAGTGAAGCCATCAGCAGGGTAATGGCCTGCCTCTGTCCTCCGGAAAGCAGTCCCACCTTTGTGGTAAGACGCTCCTCCAGTCCCAGATCCAGTTCTCTTAATTGTTCTTTATAGAACTCTCTCTCTTTTCTGGAAATACTCCAGCGGAATCCTCTGCGCTCTCCTCTTCTGGCGGCAATAGCCATGTTTTCCTCAATGGACATGGTAGAGGCAGTTCCTGTCATAGGGTCCTGGAAAACTCTTCCCAGATAAACGGCTCTCTTATGTTCCGACAGCCGGGTAATGTCCACTCCGTCTACGATTATTTTTCCCTGGTCGATGGGCCAGACCCCGGCAATGGCGTTCAGGGTCGTAGATTTCCCCGCCCCGTTTCCACCGATAATAGTCACGAAATCCCCGGGATTCAGATTCAGATTTACTCCGTCCAGAGCTACTTTTTCATTAATGGTTCCTATGTTAAAGGTCTTGTGAAGATCTTTGATTTCCAGCATATATCCCATTATTTTGCCATCCTCCTTCTTACCAGATATTTTCCTTTGAGATAAGGTGCCGCCAGGAAACAGGTCACGACTACTGCTGAAAACAGTTTCATGTAGTCAGAGTCGATTCCCAGCCACATTACCAGAGCATAGGCAATGTAATATAAGATAGCTCCCACGAAAACGGATGCCAGCGTATAGGCAAAGGCAATTTTCTTTCCTGCACAGAGCTTTCCGAAGATGACCTCACTGATGATCACGGCGGCCAGGCCGATAACAATAGCGCCACGGCCTGCATTTACATCTGCAGCTCCCTGATACTGAGCATATACGCCTCCGCACAGACCTACCAGGCCGTTGGAGATCATCAGGGCGATAACTTTGCAGAAATTTGTATTGATGCCCTGGGCGCTTGCCATCTGAGGATTACATCCTGTGGCACGGATAGAAGCTCCAAGCTCTGTTCCGAAAAGCCAATATACAATAGCCACAAGGACAAGGCATCCCACGATCAGGCCGATGAAAAACAGATAACTATTATCAGATGTAACATAACGGGCAGAAGCTACCAGGCCTTTCTGTCCGATTCCCATACTCTGATTGGCCTTTCCCATGATTCCCAGATTTACAGAATAAAGAGAAATCTGGGTCAGAATACTGGCCAGGATCCCCGGGATTCCCAGGGCTGTGTGAAGAAAGCCTGTTACAAAGCCTGCGGCCATTCCTGCCAGGAAGGCAAAGATCAGAGACAGGGCAGGGTGCATGCCTCCCTGTATCAGCATTACCGCCACGGCTCCTCCTGTAGCCAGTGAACCATCTACCGTCAGATCTGCAAAATCCAGGATCCGGAAGGTGATGTATACCCCCAAAGCCATAATTCCCCAAATAAGTCCCTGGGCCGCATTACCCGGGAGAGACCGCACCAGAGCCATCGGGTCCAGTGCCATCAGCATTGTCATAGTCATGTCATTTATTCCTTTCCAGTGTATTTTTATGTTTTATCAATCTATCACATTTTTCAATACAGCAACAGAGGCCGCCGCATTAAACAAAATGTAAAAGTTTAATGCGGCGGCTCCCTGTCTGTTCTCAGACAGTCCGCTGCCTGCTTTAGCCGGCTGCGGCATATGAAAAACAATTTATTATTCTGTCTCGATAGCTTCGTAATCTTCCGGAATGGTAATTCCTAATTCTTCACAAATTGTAGGATTATACATTTTGGTTACTTCCGGAGCAGTCTGAATTTCCATAGTAGAAATATCCTCGCCTTCTGCCAAAACCTGATAAGCCATTTCGCCAGCTGTGTATCCGATATCATAGTAGCTGATTGACAGAGTAGCAATTCCACATCCGGAACAGATTCCCTGCTCTCCTGCGATTACAGGAATCTTTGCAGGCATACATACGTTATTTACAATCTGTGTATTGGATGCCATAGTATTGTCTGTAGGAATATAGATCGCATCGCAGGTTTCAATGGCGCTGGTCACTACTGTCTGGATTTCATTGGAGTCGGCTGCAGTATATTCTTCGTATTCAATTCCGTCTTCTTCCAGAGCTTCCTCAAAAAGCTGTGCCTGGTACTGGGAATTAGGTTCTGCAGAACAGTAAAGAATTCCTACTTTCTTGGTATCCGGCAGCAGCTCTAACAGCATATCCTCCTGCTGGTCGATAGGGGCCAGGTCGCTGGTTCCGGAAACATTTACTCCGGTAGCTCCCGTCCAGTCATCAATGCCAAGAGCTGTAGCATAGTCTGTAATAGAAGTTCCCAGGATAGGGATATCTGCCGTTGCCTGGGCTGCTGTCTGTAAAGGCAGCGTAGCGTTTGCCAGGATCAGATCTACATCTGCAGATACAAAGTTATTAATAATGGTAGAACACATAGCCTGCTCGCCCTGAGCATTCTGCTGATCAAATTCTACATTTCCTTCCCCGAAAAGTTCTGTACAGGCATCCATAAATCCCTGGGTAGCCTGATCCAGCGCATCGTGTTCCATCTGCTGGCAGATACCTATAGTATAAGTTTCGCCGCTTCCTGATGACTCAGAAGACGCGCTTTCCTCTGTACCGCTGCTCTCTGAGCCGGAATCAGAACTTCCTCCGCAGGCAGTCATTGCCATACCCATGGTCGCTGCCATCATGATCGCCAATATTTTCTTCAACTTCATTTTCATTTCCTCCCTGTTGCTTTATCACGAAAAACCGTTACGCTTTACTGCGCAAAAGTTCTAATGGTGCTATTATACACCCCAGGGCTATATTCGTCAACTTGAAATATATTTTTATACGATCTCGTCCAGCCAGATTCCCTGGATCTTCTGGATCTTATCTAAATCTGTTCTCATCTCTTCCGGCATATCCGACCACAGAGTCTCTGCTTCTTCGCAGCCAAACAGCCAGGCAGTTAAATCTCCGATATCTGCCTTCAATGTCCACAGCCTCTGGGCTGCCTGCAGCTCCTCCTGGCCTCCGCCCATGCTCAGACTGCTTCCATTTTCATCCAGGCTCCAGAGAAAGCTTCCTTCGTTTTCAGGAATCAGCTTGTCCTCTATTTCCAGCCGAAGAGTAAGAACCCCTGATTCCTTAAGACTAAAAACAGGGAGAAATTCTCTTACAGATGTGATCCTTCCCATAATTCCCTGGTTTTCTTCTTCCCGGACATGCCATTTTTCCTCTGCATACAGAAGTACATGTTTTTTCTCCTGGTCTTCTGCAAAGGCCTGAAGGCCCTGGATCTCTCCGCTGCTGTCCCTGAGGAAATACAGCTCTCTCTTTTCACTTTCCAATTCTTTTTTCATTCGACGTACATAGGCTTCGTCACGGCAGGTATAGACCTGGCTTCTCTTTGAAAGCCACTGTTCCATATATGCTCCGGCAGCCTCACAGTCTTCCCGGCTCTCTGACACCGGGATCTGCTCCAGCTTCTCCCTAGCATCAGAGACCATCTGCAGCTTCTGTCTTTTCCAGATAAACCGGAAATCAAAAGGACGGTAAATGGCCTCTGCCGCAGGCATCAGGAAAGTAAAAGGCCTCCCTTCCAGGTTCATGTCTCTTAACGCCCGGGTCAGCACCTCTCTCATATATCCCTTGCCTCTTTGGCTCTCTTCTGTGGCAACTGCCACGATATAGTCGGCCATCCCCGATTTCTCTCCTATATGGACTTTATAAGGATTTCTGTGAAGCATGGAGACGATCCTTCCCTCTTCTTTTTTCACCAGAATACGGTTGTCCCTGGTCTTCTCCTGATAATAAAAGTCCAGATAAGCATCTGTATCTTCCGGAAAACAGGATTTCCAGAGAGGAATCGTCTCTTTCTTTTCTTCCTGGGGAAGATATTCCGGCAGGTTTTCTGAAGCGGTATTCTCGATTTCTTCCGCCCATTTATAAGATTTTTGTCCGTCCAGAAGCTGTTCTACCAGATATTTTCTTGCAAAGTCTGCCGGATTATAGGACATCTTGGCCTTTCTCAGTCCCTCCAGTCCCATATCGTCTTCCCGGTTCACCCACTGGACCTCCGGGAATTCATGGAGCAGGAACATCTGATTAATAGCCTGATAAAGTCCCGGGATTTCCGGGTTGGCTTTTTCAATATGGATCACCGCCATATCCTCGATCTTGTTGTAGCTTCCCACAGAGAAGGCCTCTAACTGTCCATCTACATAAATTCCTCCCATGTGGATGTTCAGCTCACAGCAGTTTCTCAGAATGTCGTGGATTCCCCGGACTTCATAGTCTAAATGCTCCTCCTGGTCCTCGCCTTTCTGGATCCTCCAGCGGTCCAGGAATTTCCACATGTCATCTTTGTCATCGCATCCCAGAGTCCTGTATTCAAATCTTCCCTCATACTGGCGGAGAAATACATTCAGCCGGTTCTTTTTCTTATGAAGTTTCTTCCCTGAGAGTTTCCGCAGAGGCTCTCCAAGATACAGATAGTCTCTGGAATCCTCCTGCTCTTTTACAAAGTATTTCTCTTCCGGCAGGTTCAGATATTTTACCGCATACTCATCTGCCAGGTTGATCACAAGAGGATAACCCAGTTCCTCATTAAAATACTGCTCAATGGCATGGAATGCGTCCGGCAGGTCCTCCTCTTTACAGAGAGGCATGGCAGAAAAACATTTCCCGTTGTATTCCATAAGCCACAGCAATGCCCTGTTTTCCCAGATTGCATAACGGACATTATAAAATTCTTTCCAGATAAAGCTCTCCAGAAAAACACTGTCGCAGGTGTTGTTTTTACGCATGTTATAATAGGGCATCATCAGAGGACTGTCCTCCACAGTGATTTCCTTAAATTCTAAATTCACGATTTTGTCTCCTTATATTTTCTTTTATCCGGCCCGAAACTGGCCATTTTTGGTCCATATTAGTATATCATATTCTGGACATTTTTCAAGGAGCTGCCGCGGCAGCTCCTCTCTAGTTTTCTCAGAATATATGGAACTGTACTACCAGTGCTGCAAATACAATGGATACCATGGATAGAAGTTTGATAAGGATGTTAATGGAGGGTCCTGAGGTATCTTTGAAGGGATCTCCCACCGTATCTCCAACCACCGCTGCTTTATGCGCCTCGCTTCCTTTTCCTCCGTGGGCGCCGCCCTCGATATATTTTTTAGCATTGTCCCAGGCGCCCCCGGCATTTGCCATGAAAACCGCCATGAGAAAGCCTGTAGCCGTAGATCCGGCCAAAAGGCCGATGACCCCGTTATAACCCAGGATCAGGCCGGTGACCACCGGAGTAACAATAGCCAGCAAAGTAGGAAGGATCATTTCCCGAAGACTGGCCCTGGTACAGATATCCACACAGGTTTCATAATCCGCCTCTGCCTTTCCTTCCATCAGGCCTTTGATCTCTTTAAACTGCCTTCTTACTTCTATTACGATACTCTGAGCCGCCCGGCCTACAGAGGACATGGTAAGGGCCGCAAAGACAAAGGGCAGGCAGGCCCCGATAAAGATGCCGCACAGAACAGTAGGATTCATAATACTCATATCCAGCTCCACAGATGCCCCTCCTACTTCCTGTACCTTCTCCACATAAGAAGCGATCAGGGCCAGAGCTGTCAGAGCAGCAGAACCGATGGCAAAGCCTTTTCCTGTGGCGGCTGTGGTATTTCCCAGAGAATCCAGGGCGTCTGTCCTTACCCGTACCTCCGGATCAAGTCCTGCCATCTCTGCAATTCCTCCTGCATTGTCTGCTATAGGGCCGTAGGCATCTGTGGCAAGGGTAATTCCCAGAGTAGACAACATCCCAACTGCAGAAAGGGCAATCCCATACAAACCTCTGGTAGCTTCGATAAAACCTCCGGAACATACATAGGCTGCCATTACGCAGATGACCACGATCAAAATTGGAAGAGCTGTAGAAAGCATACCCAGACTCAGCCCTCCGATAATAATGGTGGCCGAACCGGTGGCTGATTTATCTGCCAGATTCTGGGTAGGCTTATACGTATCTGAGGTAAAATATTCTGTAAAAAATCCGATCAGCACTCCTGCCAGAAGGCCAGCCAGAATGGCCAGATAAAAACCGATAAATTCTCTTCCAAGAACCAGCCATACTAAAGGAAAGGCCACTACTGCTATTAAAATAGCGCTGGTATTGGTCCCTCTCCGCAGGGCTCCGAGAAGAGTGCTCTGCTTGGTACTTTCTCCGGTCTTCACCAGAAGGCTTCCGATGATAGAAGCCAGAACTCCCACTGCCGCCAGGACCATAGGAATTACCACTGCGTTTACACGATCCACAGACTCGATTTTATTGAAAGCGATAACTCCCAGGGCACAGGCAGAAAGAATGGAGCCTACATAGGACTCATAAAGATCTGCACCCATTCCAGCCACATCTCCTACGTTATCTCCTACATTGTCTGCGATTACCGCAGGATTTCTAGGGTCATCCTCAGGGATCCCAGCCTCCACTTTTCCTACCAGGTCCGCTCCTACATCGGCTGCTTTGGTGTAAATCCCTCCTCCCACACGGGCGAAAAGAGCCATACTGGAAGCTCCCATTCCGAAGGTGAGCATGGTGCTGGTAATATCCTCTATGGGAAGTTTAAAAACCAGGCGGAGCAGAAGGTACCAGATGGAAATATCCAGAAGTCCCAGTCCCACCACTGTAAACCCCATGACAGATCCTGCGGAAAAAGCTACGTTCAGTCCTTTGTTCAGCCCCTGCTGGCAGGCAGCCGCTGTCCGGGCATTGGCCCTGGTAGCGATCTGCATTCCCACAAAGCCGGAAAGACCGGAGAAGAATCCCCCGGTAATAAAGGCAAAAGGCACAAACCAGGTAAGATAGCCAAAAGCCGCCATAGCAAAAAGTATGACGAACATACCTGCGAAAAAGCAGATCAGTATCCGGTACTGCCTCCTGAGGTAAGCCATCGCCCCATGGTGAATAGAAGATGATATTTTCTGCATCTGCTCATTTCCCTGGGGAAATTTCAGCACTCTCGCTGCCCGGCTGGCCCCAAAAGCCAGGGCCAGGATAGAACCGAACAAAGTAAGTAACGCTAATTGGTTGTCCATAAAAAACCCCCTTTCAAGATACTATAACTATGTGCCATTTGTTTATATTATACTTCGTATTCTAAAAAAAGAACAGTATTTTCTGTAAATAATAAGGTAGCGATATCGTTTTCATTATATTTGGGATACTTTACAGAACAGGTATATTTTTTTACATAGATTTGAAATATTTTATATAGAAATCCCCCGCCATCTATAGTACCATTACTATGAAGGAGGAAAACAAATTATGAAATTCAAACTGAATGCTTTAGAGAAAAAATGGATCTTGTATGATGTGGGAAATTCTGCATTTACCCTTTTAGTTTCTACCATCATGCCGATCTATTTCAATTATCTGGCAGGAAATGCCGGAGTATCCGACGTAGATTATCTGGCTTACTGGGGCTACGCCGTATCGGTATCTACCGTGATTGTAGCCATACTGGGACCTGTGCTGGGAACATTTTCTGATTTCCCCGGCTGGAAGAAAAAAATCTTCCTGACCGTCCTGCTTATCGGCGCCCTGGGGTGTGTGTTCCTGGGATTCACCTCATCCTGGCTCTGGTTCCTGCTGGTATTTGTCATCGCCAAATCCGCCTATTCCCTGAGTCTTGTTGTCTATGATTCCATGCTTACGGATATTACAGACAAAGACCGGATGGACGAGGTATCCTCCCACGGCTATGCCTGGGGCTATATCGGAAGCTGCATACCTTTTATCATCAGCCTGCTTCTGGTATTGTTCTATGAAAATCTTGGCATTTCCATGGAGCTGGCTATGGGCGGCGCCTTTCTTCTCACCGCCATATGGTGGGTGTGTATGGCCCTGCCTCTGACTACCTCTTACAGGCAGAAAAACTTTACCCCTGTGACCAAAAGTCCTGTCTCCTCAGGTCTGAAACGTCTGGCCAGGATTTTTTCTGAGCTGAAAGAGAAAAAGAAAATCCTCTTTTTCCTGATCGCCTTTTTCTTCTTTATTGACGGGGTTTACACCATTATCGATATGGCCACCGCCTATGGAACCGCTCTCGGCCTGGATACCACAGGACTCCTTCTGGCTCTTTTGCTGACCCAGATCGTGGCTTTTCCCGCAGCACTGACCTTTGGAAGACTGTCCAGAAAAGCTCCGGCCTCCAGGCTGATCCTGATCTGTATCGGAGCCTATTTCTGTATTTCTCTTTATGGGATCATTCTCTCCAAACAGTATCAGTTCTGGATCCTGGCCGTATGCGTGGGAATTTTCCAGGGAGCTATCCAGTCTCTGTCCCGCTCCTACTTTGCCCAGATCATCCCGGAAGACAAATCCGGGGAATATTTCGGTATTTACGATATCTGCGGCAAAGGGGCATCCTTTATGGGAACCATGCTGGTATCCCTGGTAAGCCAGGTCTCCGGAAGCGTGAATCTGGGCGTGGGTGCACTTTCGGTAATGTTTCTTATCGGATTTCTGATCTTTATAAAAGCAGACAAAATCTAAAAAAATCATAAAAATCTGATAAAATTTTCCTGTTGACATTCTGCTTTTTTGAGATATAATGATAGCGAATTGAGAAAAGCCAATGCGAAGAACAGGACAAGACTTCCCAGGCAGTTATGTTTTCAGAGAGTCTCCGGGCGGTGTGAGGAGACAGCATAGCCAGGGCGGCTATCACCTGTGAGCAGTCAGGGTGAACGTGAAATCAGTAACCCGGACCGGAATTCCTCCGTTATAGGGAAACCTGTTAATTCAGCAGAAACTGAACGACGGGACTGAGAGACCGGTAAATCCGGTAATTAGAAGTGGTAACGCGGAGATCATATCATTCGTCTTCTGACAGAGCAATCTGTCAGGAGGCGTTTTTTTATTTCTGCAGGCAATAGGCCAGGCTTCCTGTACAGGAACTTTCAGGCAGATGGACAGCGCCTGGGACGCTATTTGGCTTGGATCAGAAAATAAGCAAAGGAGACATGAAATTATGAACACACTTGTAATCGTACTCATCGCCGCCGTATGTCTGATCGCAGCTTATGCTTTATATGGACGCTGGCTGGCGAAAAAATGGGGCATCGACCCCAAAGCAAAGACTCCGGCTGTCCTTCATAATGACGGACAGGACTATGTGCCTACAGACGGCTGGACCGTATTTGCCCACCAGTTTTCTTCCATCGCAGGAGCAGGCCCTGTTACGGGAGCTATCCAGGCCGCTGCCTTCGGCTGGCTGCCGGTCCTTCTGTGGATCATCCTGGGCGGTATCTTCTTCGGGGCTGTCACAGACTTCGGGGCCCTTTACGCCAGTGTAAAAAACGATGGAAAATCCATGGGACTTCTCATTGAGAAATACATAGGCAAGACGGGCCGTAAACTGTTCCTGGGATTCTGCTGGCTGTTTACCCTCATCGTTATGGCTGCCTTCGCAGATATGGTGGCAGATACATTCAACGCCTACGTGGTAACAGACGGCGTGCAGACCCTCTCTGAAAACGCCACTGTAAACGGCGCTGCCGGAAGTATTTCCCTGTTCTTCATCCTCTTTGCCGCAGTCTTCGGACTGGTACAGAAAAAGATGAAGTTTACCGGCTGGAAAGAAGTGGTCCTGGGATTGGTTTTTACGGTACTGGCTTTTGTATGCGGAATGAACCTTCCTGTGATCCTTGGCAAGGAAATGTGGATCTATATTGCTTTTATCTATATTTTCCTGGCAGCTGTACTTCCTATGTGGTTCCTTATGCAGCCAAGAGATTATATGTCCACCTTTATGTTTATCGGCATGATCGCAGGGGCGGTCCTTGGACTGATCTTTGCGCATCCTTCCATGAACCTTCCTGCTTTTACAGGATTCCAGAATGAAAACCTGGGAACTCTTTTCCCCATTCTGTTTGTGACCGTTGCCTGCGGCGCCGTATCTGGATTCCACAGCCTGGTATCCTCCGGCACCTCCTCAAAAACGATTTCCAATGAAAAGGATATGCTGAAGGTAGGCTACGGCGCCATGGTACTGGAAAGTCTTCTGGCTGTCATCGCCCTGTGTGTGGCAGGAGCCGCCGCCAGCGCAGACGGAACCGCCGCAGTGGGAACCCCCTTCCAGATCTTCTCCTCAGGAGTTGCAGGTTTCCTGGAAATGTTCCACATTCCTGTATTTGTGGCCCAGAGCTTTATGACCATGTGCGTATCCGCCCTGGCTTTCACTACCCTGGATTCCGTGGCACGTATCGGACGTATGTCTTTCCAGGAGCTGTTCAGTGTGGATGACATGGAACATGCCAAAGGCTGGAGAAAAGTCCTGTGCAACAAATATTTTGCCACTCTGATCACACTGGCATTCGGCTATATCCTGACACAGGTAGGCTACTCCAATATCTGGCCTCTCTTCGGAAGCGCCAACCAGCTCCTCAGCGCTCTGGTACTGATCACCCTCTGCGTATTCCTGAAAGTCACAGGCCGGGAACTGCGGACTCTGGTACCTCCTTTCGTGATCATGCTGGTGGTAACCTTTACTGCTTTGGTGCAGAGATTTATCGCTCTGGTCAATGCCTTTACAGCAGGAACGGGAGTATTTATGGTAGAAGGCCTCCAGCTTATAATCGCCGTGCTTCTGATGATCCTGGGCGTGACTATTGTAGTGACCTCCGGAAAGGAACTTCTGAAGAAAAAGGCAGCTGCCTGATCTTGGAAGTGATTCCTGTATAATTTACAAATTTTCAGCCTCTTTCATATAGTTCCTGCGGATTTCCTCCGGCACCAGGCTTCCTCCTGTTGCCCACAGGACATGAACGGCTCTGTCCATGGAGTCTTCAAGATGATTTTTTCTCAGATATGCTTCAAACTCCGGACTTCCCCAGATTCCCACAGGACCCTGAAATCCTGCGCAGGCACTGGGTTCCAGGAAGATATTCTGGGTATCCAGCAGATCTTTCATATAGCGGTACAGCTTTTCATCTTCCACAGTTACAGCTCCGCTTAAAAGAGGCTCCATAACTTTTCCCACAAAGGCGGAGGGCCGTCCTACGGCCAGTCCGTCTGCCTGGGTCTTTCCGGTAAGGCCCACATCTTCTACAGATATCCGGTCATGAAGCCCTGTAGACATTCCCAGAAGCATACAGGGAGCCTGGACAGGCTCTGCAAAAAAGCAGTGTACATGATCTCCGTAAATTTCTTTCAGGCCGAAAGTGATGCCTCCCGGCGCCCCGCCTACACCGCAGGGTATATAAACAAACAGAGGATGCTCCTGATCCACGGCTATGCCGGCTTCCTGAAGCTGATCTGCGATTCTTTTTCCCGCAGTAGCATATCCTAAAAACAGATCTTTTGAATTTTCATCATCCACAAAATAACTTTTCTCATCCCGGGCGGAAAGCTTTCTTCCCTGTTCCACGGCTTTTCCATAGTCTGACCGGTATTCCCGGACATCTACCCCATAGCTTCTCAGCAGATCTTTTTTCCACTGTTTTGCATCTGCGGACATATGTATGATCACCTTATATCCCAGAACAGCACTGATAATGCCGATGCTCAGTCCCAGATTTCCTGTAGATCCCACCTGAATGGTATAGTCTTTGAAAAATCTCTTTTTCTCCGGGTCACCCAAATGTTCATATCCCTCTCCCGGCTTCAGGAGTCCATGGGCTAAGGCCAGGTCTTCCGTGTGCTTCAGCACCTCGTAGATACCCCCTCTGGCTTTCACAGAACCTGCAATAGCCAGACGGTTGTCTTCTTTAAGGAACAGTCTGCCGCGGCACTTTTTCCCGTATTTTTCTTCCATCCGCTTTTTCATATAAGGGATTTCCGTAAGAGGGGACTCAATAAGTCCATTCCGCTCTCTGGTCTCCGGAAAATATTTCATGAGCAGAGGTGCAAACCGTTCCAGTCTTTTCCTGGCCTCTTCAATGTCCTCCTCTGTCAGAGGAAGATTCTCAGAGGCTTCCTGGAAAGGAATCTTCCCCGGGTTGATCCACAGGACTTCTTTTCCCTTTTTTATTTTCTCCAGCAAGGAATTGTCCTTAATCTGCATTTCCAAGTTTTCCATTCTTTTTCCTCCAGGCAATATGGGACATAATACGGCAGCTTTTCTGAAAGAAAGCTACTCCATAGGACAGCACTGTTTTAAATCCCGATGCCTCTATCTTTTTTCTATACTGCCTTTCCTGTATCTGTACCAGTGCTCTTTCGCATCCTCTCTCCAGTTCACTTTCCTTTCTGGAAACCTTTACCTCCAAAACTGCCGCCCGGCGTTTTACTTTGTCCTTTATTACCAGATCCGGTCTGCCCAGTCCGCTTTCATGGTTGGATTCTACTACATAACCAGCCCCGGAAAATAAGCCTGCCAGAAAGGCATGGTAAAAGCTTTCTGCATAGTCATGATAGCTTATGGTATCAAAAAGTAAATCCGAGATAAGCTCTGTCAGCTTTTCTGAATCCCCTTTCCACAATGCTTCGAAAAGTTCTTTTCTGTCACTATACATATTTTTTTCCTGCAGCCAGTTCAGCACGCTTTTTCTAAAAATATCCTGGATTTCCGCATTGGGAATCTTTAAGGTGATTTTATTTCTTTCCTGGGGCAGCTCTTCCTGTGTTTCCTCTTTCACCTTGGTAAGATAGCCGGTAAGATACAGCAGGCTCCAGAGATTTTCTTCTGTAGAAGTCAAAAAGTCATAGCTCACATTTTCATTGACAGATTCCCGGATGGCTTCGCCGTTCAGCAGCTTTTCAAATTTTTCTGTCACATCAAAATCCCTGCGTTTCAGGAACAATTCTATGATTTTATTGTCACTGGTATGCTCCCAAAAATTTTCCGGTTTTTTCACACCCTCTGTAAGAACCCTCTGCACATAATTCAGCACATCCCAGGGACAGTAGATTTCTATATTTCCGAATATATAGCCGTCATACCATTTGCGGACTGTTTCCTGACAGTCCTGGCATCCGGCTTCTTTTAAAAATTCAGCAACCTCCGGTCTAGTAAATCCAAAAAACTCGTCATAACGTATATCTGAAATCGTATCTGTTGTAAAGTTATTCGTTCCCGTAAAAATACTTTCCTTTGCAATGCGAAGGCATCCCGTGACCACGGCAAATCTCAAAGACTCATTGTCCTTCAATGCCGTACTCATCATTGTCTTGATCACTTCCAGCATCTTTTCATAATATCCATTGCTGCTGGCCTTTGCCATAGGTACATCATACTCGTCCAGAAGGAGTATCACTGGTTTTTTATAATATTCCTTCATCATTCTCATAAGGACAAGAAGGGAGCTCTGCACATCTGTAAAAGTCCCTGTCTGTTCCTTTAATCTGGTAAAAATCTGTTTGTATGCAGGGTTTACCCTGCTGCTCTCTTCCAGATACTGATGCTCTATGCAAATCTGAGAAAGAGTAAATTTCAGCAGCCCCATAGCATTTTCAAAAGTACTTCCGTCTACATCTTTAAAAGAGAGAAACAAAGTAGGCCACTGATTCATCCATTTCCGGCATAGTTCCTGATTCTGAGAAATCTTTAGGCCAGAAAATAAATATCTGCTGTCTTTTCGTATATCCAAAAAATTGTCCAGCATACTCATTCCCAAAGTTTTCCCGAAACGTCTGGGACGGGTAATCAGTGTTACTTCTGTTGCGTCTGTTTTCAGCAGTTCTTCTATCAGACCACTTTTATCCATATAGTAATAGCCGTTTTCCCGGATTTTTCTAAAATCAGACACGCCTACCGGAATCTTCAACTGTTTCAGCATACTACTCCTCCTTTCTATGCTAATCATAACACATATAGGAATTTCCTTACAGACAAATTTTCCCCAGACAAATACTTTACTCTTTCAAAAGTTTTCTCAATATCTCAGCAAACTCTTCAATGTAATAACTGGCATTCTCCTTCACCCAGAAAAGGCAGTAGTTCCGCTTTAACTGTTGTCCTTGCTCCATGACAGGCAGCCGTTTTACGCCTGTTCCGCAGGGAGGAAGAGTCCCTACCCTTTCAACAGGCAGAAATCCCCGGTTTCCTGCCACCATCAAACGGCCCTCCTCCAGATTTTCCGCAAATAAAAAACGTCCTCCAAAGCCCAGGGTATTTTTATAATAATCTTCTTCTATATTCTGCTGTTCTCTGGAAGATATCAGGATACAGGCCTGGCGCTTCAGTTCTTCCATAGTGACCGATTCCTGTTCCGCCAAAGGACTGCGGACAGAAAGTTCCGCATAGCAGCTGCATTTCAAAAGCTGAAAATTGGCATATTTATCGGAAAAAGCTCTCCTCTGATCTGTAAGGACCAGGTCGGCCCCGCCAAAGCGGAGAAGGTCATAGAGTTCCTCATGGGTCCCATTTACGATATGAATGGAAACCTCCGGATAAAGCCTGGAAAATTCTGCCACTGCCTGATGAAGCTCCTGGCCGCTGTAGCACCGCAGATATCCGATCTTAAGCTCCATCTCCTTATCCTTCCCTATGCGGAAAGTTTCTCTGAGGATATCCTCTACTTCATTCAGGATTCCCTTACTTTGTTCATAAAAATATTCTCCCGCTGGAGTAAGGGTAAACCTTCGGTTTTCTCTGTGTATCAGCTCTACTCCCAGTTCCTTCTCCAGAGACCGTATCTGCTGAGAAATGGCTGACTGGGAAATGTAGCACTGCTCCGCCGCCTCTGTAAAGCTGTTGCATTCCACCACGGAAATAAAATATTTCATCTGTCTGAACAGCAAAAAATCACCTGTCCTTTCCCCTATATCTTTTCATGATAAAGAACAAGTCCCCCTTTTCTCCTGTGTCCTGTATCCCACAGGCCTTTCAGGTCAACCCAGAAATATTTCCCATAAGTTACGATCTTTACCATACATTTATCTGCCTGTTTTTCATATCCCACAAGGAGAAACCAATGCCATTCAAACATATCATAGTCTGGATTTCTGTGACGGAGGGTGAGGCAGGGCACAGGGAATCCCTTGTCGATCTGCCCTATAACCGCCTTCTCTGCTATCTCCACAGGTTCTTCTCCGGACAGAGGCTCCATTTGGATGTCTCTGCAGCCCTGGTCTGCCAAAAATTGGCCATATCCTTCCATATAAATATCTAAGGTGTCAATACCGGACCACCTGGGACGGAGATAAGGTTTCATCTTCATTCCAAATTGCATATATTCTGTTTTTGTGATTTTCTGCCTGTCAAAAGGATACAGGTCTGTTCCTTTGTACAAGTCAAAGAAAATACAGCTGTCACATGCTGTGACAGCTGCACATCCTCCCAGGCGCATCATCCGGTCTGAAAACCATTCCTGACTGCCTCCCCAGGCCTCTTCTATTTTAAAATATTGAAGTTCTTTCTTCATGCAGCTGTCCTTTCAGGAATATTAAAAATATACTTTTCATATTTTATCATATTCTCAGACAGTTGTCACAGAAAACTCTTTCTTTCCCAAGTTCCTTTCTCTCATGATTTTTCCGGCTTTAATGGCCCGTAAAAGTAAGACGCCGTTGCTCCGCCGTCGACGAGAAAATCCGCTCCTGTAATGAAGGATCCTTTCTCACTCATAAGCAGCTCTGCCACATTTGCCACTTCATCTGCAGTTCCGGGACGTCCTGCCGGGCATTTAGCAAACATATTTTTGTAGAAATCTCCTCTTGGACCGTTAAACTCATCTATAGCAAGAGGCGTCACTATGATTCCCGGAGAAATGGAATTTATCCTTGCACCCTTTTCTCCCCATTTTACAGATTCTGCCATCACACGTTTCTCATTGCATCTCTTTGCCAGCTGATAAGCATGAAGAGTATCCCGGATATTCTCCGGCTGAAGGACTGCCAGATCCAGCAGTTCTTCTGTTGGGGTACAGGCCAGCAACTCATCTTCTTCAGGTGTAAGGGCAGGCATCCGATGTCCGGACTGGCTGGAAATGGTCACTCCCACACCCCCTTCTTTGATTACCTTTCCCACTTCTTCCAGCAGCACAGCAGTACCGTACAAATCCACCTTCAGAATGGCTTCCACAGGAGCCTGACTGGGAGATACTCCGGCAGCATTTACCAGCATGGCAATATCTCCATATTCCTGAGCCTTTGCTATAAGTCTTTTTATGGACTCTCTGGAAGAAAGGTCCATTTCCACAGCCTCTGTATCAAATCCTGCATCCTTCATGATCTTTGCAATAGTCTGGGCGTTTTCCGGCTTCTTGTCCCCGATAAGGATTTTCATTCCATGGCCCATTCTCCTTGCAATAGCCATACCGATCTGACCTGCTCCTGTTAAAATCATTACCTCTTTTTTCATGATAACCCTCTCCTGTCTCAAAATACTTTCAGATAATATGTTCTCCTCTGTACCAGCTTCTATTTTATGCTCATTTACCAATTTATCAATTTCATTTTCCGGCGTTATAGATAAGTAAAACTTATCTGAACTATTACACTTTAAGAATGGCTTTTTACCCTAAACCATAGACAATGCTCTCATTTCCGAGAGCAGTATTCATGGGTTCCAATGATAAAAATAATGACCAGAGTAATCCCTTCTGCCGCTGCTGCAGAGGCCCACACCCATGTTTCTCCCAGCAGAACCAGTACCAGGAATATGGCTGCGGCCTTAACAAGGATTCCCCTGCTTACAGCGATAATATTGGATTTCCATGTCTGTTTCGTTGAATAATAGTAAGCGGTAAAGATCAGATTCACTGCCATAAACACAAAGGATATAGCAAATATCGGCAGCGCACCGGAGGCCATCTCTACCAGCTCAGGTTCACTGTTGAAGAGTCTCACAACCGGAATACGGAAGAGAGCAAGAATCCCGTAAATCACCACAGATGCCCCCAGATTAATCTTCATTCCTGTCCGGAAATCTGTTTTCAGCTCCTCTTTGTCATTTTTACCAAAAGCCTGCCCCCATAAAGGCTGAAGTCCCTAGGCCACGCCGGATAGAACCCCATTTGCCAGAGAATAGATAAAACTCAGTACACTGAAAGTCGCCACACCCATATCCCCCAGCGTACCAGCCAGTACCCAGTTATAGCAGAATGCAGTGACAGGCGTATTCAACTGGGAAAAGCACTCTGGCACACCACGGTTGCATATTTTTTTAACTAATGCAAAGGAATGTGTAAATTTACCGATTCGCAGGTCTCCTTTTTTCCGGATAAAGTGACTGATCAGGATTACAAAAGAAAGGACCTGGCCCAGTCCGGAGGCGACTGCTGCTCCCATGATCCCCATCTTCATAGGGAAAATAAAAAGCCAGTCCAAAAAAATATTTGCCACAGCCCCTGCGCACATTCCCCCAAATGCCAGGCCCGGAGCGCCGTCATTGCGGACAAAAATGGCAAGACAGTTACTCAGAAGGAAAGGAATTGCAAATGCCGTGTAAAAAATAAATACTCTTTTGCCAGAGGAAGTACCCTTTCGCTGCTTCCGCACAATCGTGCAATCTGCTCCGAAAACGTCATTCCTATGATCAAAAGCAGGATAGAAAGCAGGAAAGTCAGCACCAGGGCAGTCATAAACGCATCGTTCGCCCCTTTCTTATCTCCCCGGCCCAGACGGATGGCAATCACCGTCGAACCTCCCATGGCGAATAAAGTAGAAATGGCTACTAATGCAGTGATAAAGGGTACTGTAATATTAACTGCAGCCAGAGCCAGGGCTCCCACTCCCTGTCCTACGAAAATCCCGTCCACAATATTATACAGATAGGTAACGCACAGTCCGCCTGCCGATGGAAGTATGTAATATAAAATCTGTTTGCTTCTTGAGTTCATAATGGTCCCTCCTGGTAAAATCATGTGCATTCAATATACGCTGTATAGTTACTTGACAGTCAAGTATGTAGAAGCATAAATTCCGTTGACTTTGAAAATCACTGGTGTTACAATAAAAAGCGCTTGTCAGAGGACTTGCAATCAATAAGATTGTTGAAGTGGGATAAGACCATTACTGGTTTTGTTCCACTTTTTTCATTGGATTTTAATGTTCCAGTGTACTTAGTTCCTCTGCAGAAAAGTAGAAAGGAAGGAAAATCATGGAAGAAAATATCAGCAGCAAAATGAATCATTCGGTAAAGCGTCTTGTGTTTTTGTGTCTGGGACTTATTATCATGGCCTTTGGAGTCGCCTTTTCTATTAAGGCCGGATTGGGTACTTCTCCCATTTCCAGTGTCCCTTATGTAACCTCTGAAATTTCCGGACTGTCAGTGGGAACAACTACTATTATCATGAATTTTATTTTTGTTCTAATGCAGATAGCAATTTTGCGGAAACAGTATGACTGGTTTCAGCTTTTACAATTTCCGGCAGCTATTCTATTTGGAACAGCAATTGACTTAGCCCAGCGTATCATACATCCAATTATGTGTTCCAGTTATTTTCAGCAATGGATATTCTGTATTTTAGGAACTTTTCTAATAGCATTCGGGGTCAGTCTGGAGGTGAATGCTGATTTGGTCACCACGCCTGGTGAAGGCGTAGTCCTTTCCATTTGTAAAATAACACCCATTAAATTTGGAAATATGAAAATGATATTTGACATCATTTTAGTCTGCATTTCTATTGTTTTATCATTTCTGTTTCTCGGTGAACTAAGTGGGGTAAGAGAAGGAACTATAGCTGCAGCTGTTTTTGTAGGGCAGATAACAAAGCAGACAAATAAACTGTTCCATTGACAATCTCAGTACAACACTGTATATATACCAGACAGTTTTTGAAAGGATCTTTTAATGAAAAAACAGGAAAAAGACAATTATCTGACCATCAGTGAGTTTTCCCGCATCTCTGAAATCAAAAGAAAAGCTTTGATTTTTTACGACAATACCGGGGTTTTTTCACCAAAATATACTGCCCCTAACGGTTACCGTTATTACACCCATGATCAGATTTATGTGATTGCTGTAGTTAATCTTTTAAAGGAACTGGGTATGCCATTATCTGAAATTAAAGAATATACAGCGAATATCTCTCCGGAAAATGCAATCTCTCTCTTAAAAGAGCAGGAAAGGAATTTAGTCAGTAAAATTGAGGAGCTCCAGTCCATTCAGGATATGCTTGGAATGAAACTGCAGAAACTGGAAGAAGGTGTTTCTGCCAGGGTTGACGGAGTTCAGATACAATACTTCAAAAAAGTTCCCATTTTCATCAGCGATCCTTTCCTGGCAGACCGTAAATCTATTCCTGATGATATATGGCTGAATTTTTATACAAAGTGTAAGCAAAATCATGTTTCTTTTGGCTATCCGGAAGGATATCTCATATAAGGAGAAACGCTTTCAAGTGGACATATATCGAAGGTTTCCAATATTATGGTTTATGTCAATGATATCCGGTATGCAAACAATATGATTTCTGAAGGATATTATGCAACTGCTTTTGGAAAGGGCGGGCTGGAAAATACAGAAGAAATATATGACCGTATATTTACCTTCATAAAAGAAAAAGATTGCCGCATTATAGGGGATGCCTATGAGGAACGTCTCATTGATGAAGTAGGCAGTTCACAAAAAGAGGGGCAGCTTACAAGAGTACGGATTCGTATAGAACAAATATCAGGCAGTTTGTACTCCATGTCCCGTTACAGCCTTTTTCCGGTTCTTTGTATGCGCAATATAGCCTTCTTTTACCAGACACTGGGCCTCGTCTTTCAGCGTTTCTTCATAAGGCCTGGTATGATATCCCAGTTCCCGTTCTGCTTTAGAATAATCAAACTGGTTATTCCTTGCAAGGTTGTACACTGCAAAATTTGTCAACAGAGGTTTCTCTCCGGTCTTTCTGGCCTTCTTCTCCATATATCTGGCAAGTACATAGGCCATACGGATGGGAACGTAAAAATAAGGAGCCTCCCATGCCCACCGGCATTTTTCCGTTCATGATCTTAATAACTGTACCTGTAGTCTCCCCCACCGCATAATCTTTTGGTCCCAGGATACCGCTGGGATGGACTACACAGGCCTTTAATTCTCTTTCCCTGAAAGCATCTAAAACCGCCTGGGTAGCCAGGGCTTTGGACTGACTGTAACAGCCCACCTGCCTGCTTTCATCAACAGGCGTAAACTGGTATGTCTCTCTGATAGGAGTGCCCTTAGGCTGTTCCGGAATTGCTCCTGTAGAACTTACATAGACCATCTTCCTGCACTCCGGATGTTTCAGGCACATCTCGATCATATTTTTCGTTCCGCCAACATTGACCTCCATCAGCTTCTGGTTAAAGTCTGGATTGGTGGTTACCATACTGGCACAGTGGATCACAATGGAGCTGTCCCCTTCAGGTATGGCAAAAAGCCTCTCCAGAGAATCTACATCACAGAGATCCCCTTCTGAAATCTCCACTTCCTTTGGAATATATTTCATAGATTTGTCTCCCGGAAGGACCAGAGCTCTTACATAGTCTCCCCGTTTCAAAAGTTCATCACATACATGGCTGCCCAAGAATCCTGCTGCCCCGGTTACTAAATATACTGTTTTTCCCATAGAAAAGACCTCGCTTTCTTATTTTTCAGTTTTATCACTTGATGAAACTATCATAAAGAAAGCACATTTCCGTTTTATTTACGTATTGTTTCCGTATTATTAAAACCGTAGTTTTGCCGCTTGTCCTGTGTTCCTGTGGAGACAATAGGCTCCACACCTACAGATTGTCTATTGTTATGAAAAAAGTAGCTATAACCCATTTTATAGGATATATAGCTACTCTAGATTTTGTAATAATATGTTTTTGGACAAATCATTAGTTGAATTATAATCGTGTCAGTACACTGGGACTTTATGCTTATTTTTGAATTTTCAACAGCTCTGTATATTGAGAACGGTCCTCTTCTTTTATCTTCAGGGCATCCATAGCTTCCTTAGCTGTCATATTCATGGTATCCATAAGATTTTTAATAGATTCTGTAAGTGCCTGCTGTATGCCCGTCTGTATCCCTTTCTGAAGGCCTATCTGAATGCCCTTCTGTTCTACACCTTCGCTTAGATTACACATATTTGACACCTCCTCTTCAAAGGCCTGACTCATCTGGATATGGAATTCTTCTTCTAAGACCTTCTTTTTCTCCTCTGCTTTGAACTCTGATGAAAACAACACAGAAAGGAGTTTTAATATCCCACATCCTATCTCTGCCTCGGGATTCCCCAGACAGATCATAAATACAGACAAAAGGTCATAGTTTTTCTGCTCCTCTTTTACCTGTCCGACAAAATTGTTTTCCGCCAAGGCATAGCTTGTAATGGTATGTTCCCGGTTCTTTGGGGGAGTGGTGCATATCCAGATAGAATACACCTTTTTAATCTTCTCATAATGACTGCCGGTAAAAACCGTCCCATACTGGCTGGAAATCATCCGGCAGCAATAGTAGACTCCTCTTTTCACCAAGGGATATCCGGGATAAAACTGGTTCTGGGCTTCCACGTTGAGGATCAGGCCTATTTTTTCTCTGTCAGGGCTTCCAGAGCTTTTATAGTCAGAAGGCACAGCAGCAGTAAAGCGGATATCAAAGGTAACTGTGCCTTCTGTTATCGTAGTGTCTTCCACTCCTGTTCCCTGTATCACAGGAGCGCTTTTTCTTTCGTCAGGTGCCACAGGAATCTCTCCGATCTGTGGTTTCTCTTCAATGTACTTTTCTGCAATCTCATTGATTTCGCAGTCCATGTACTCCCAAAGGCAGCTCTTCATGATCCATGTTAGTGTACTGTATCACTCACATTTCGCATAATGACTTGCCTGAACTTCCATCTGCGGCGTTGTCGTCAATCGGCGTAGCCACCACTACGCCTCATTCCTCCGCCTTGCAGAGTGAAAAGTTCATTCGTCGTCATTATGCTGAAAGTAAATGATACAGTACACTAGAATAATCTTTTCTGCCAGAAGGCGTTTGCAGGATGCGTCATAGTTTGCTTTTTCATCAGCGGTAGAAATGTTTTTTGCAATCGTTGTTTCCGTGATGAAGAGCCTCCTTTCTTTGAGACTATTCTAACATAGCACTGCGAAAGGCGTCTATTTGTAATATATTACAAAGATGTAATCTTTTTTCAAGGCGTTTTCTGTATAGAATTCTTACCCGCTCTGACATGGCATATATGTTCTCGGCATGAGGGGATAGCTTCTTTTTTCTCTCCCTCCGGGAAAATGATCTTAAGCACAAAGAAAAAAATCACCATAGACACTCCTCCTGTGATGATGGTTACACTCAGGAAAATCACGATCCATGCGATAAAATACCACATGGCCTGATATCCTACGTTTCCATGGCTTTTAAAGGTGATATTCCTCTGGAGAGCCTTCTTTAATATTCCTACCATATCATCAAAAAAGAAAAAAGGAATTTTTCTGCTCTATTCACCCATGTTAAATGAAACAGAACCCGCACTTCTCCAAAGCATACAGGGCCGCTCCTGCAGCTCCTACGATTTCCGGTTCCTCACAGATATAAAGACTGGCGCCAATCTTCTCTTCCACAGCCCGGACCACACCAGGGTTCTTGGCTACGCCTCCTGTCATCATGAAGTCCGGCTCCATGCCTACCCGGCGCAAAAGCCCGAAGGCTTTGTTGGCAATGGCGTGGCAGACTCCCTCTGCGATGTCTGCCTTCTCTTTATTGTTGGCGATCAGAGAGATTACCTCCGATTCTGCGAAAACAGAACACATACTTGTAATCTCAATCTTCTCTGTAGAAGTCAGGGCGATGGCTCCCAGCTCATCCAGGGAAACTTCCAGAGTCCGGGCGATCATTTCCAGAAAGCGGCCTGTTCCTGCGGCGCACTTGTCATTCATGACAAAGTCCTTTACCTCTCCCTTTTCGTTCAGATGGATGGCCTTACTGTCCTGTCCGCCGATATCCAGGATGGTGCGGATCTTTGGGTTAAAGTAGTGGGCCCCTTTGCCGTGACAGCTGATCTCTGTTACATTTTCATCTGCAAAATCAATGCTGACCCGTCCGTATCCGGTGGAAACGATCCAGGAAATATCTTCTCTGGAAAGGCCTGCTTTCTCCAGAACCTCCTCTAAGGCTTTCTGGGCGCTGACTCCGGATTTTGCCCCGGTGCGCACTACAGAAAATGCCCGGATCTTTCTGTCCTGGTCCATGATCACCGCATTGGTAGAGGTGGAACCGCTGTCTATTCCCATTACATACATTGTCTTGTCTCCCTTTCCTGTTTTTTTCGGCTGTGGTATGTCTGGAGTCAGAGACTCCAGAAAAGCTTCGATTCTGGTCCGTATCTGTCCGCTGCTCTGCCGGGTGTAATCTGTTTCCAGCAGGAGCATGGGGCGGTCCAGCCATTCCTTCACCCAGGCATATTCATAGGCATAATTGTCACAGAACTGCACTGTATGGTAGATAATACCGTCCACACTTCCTGCAAACCGACGGATCAGTTCATCCCGGTTAGATGCCAGTTCCATCCGCATACAGGGGAACTGGCTTAAAAGTCCCCGGACATAGCCGCCCAGGATTTCTTTTTCATCTGCCAGAATCTTTCTTCCAAGTCCGGTACAGGTCAGATCAAAGGCCACATTGGCCCCCTTCTCTTCCAGGATTTTTTTAATACTTTCGTTGGCTCTGGCACCGATAATACCGATATTGACAGAATTGTTTTTTATAGCGTACTGCTGTTCTTCCTGCCGCTCTTTCAGATATTCCAGAAACTTGTCTTCCTGGAATTTTTTCCCGGAAAATTTTTCATACTCCTGGATCATCACCCGGATCCGCTGCTCATAAAGAGCAATTCCCGCCTCTTTGGTAATCCTGGGGGTATCCAGCATATAGATAAACTTCTCAGGGAATTCTTCTCTCAGCACATCATACAGACGGCGGATACTGTCGCAGCAGGTAGTGAGGATAACGCCTTCATAGTCTTTTTTCATGACCTCTTCCAGAACTCCCTTGGCAAAGCTGCAGATATTAGGGTGCATTCGGATCTCCGCCTGGTTAAAATTTGCCACATCGGGCTCAATCCGCTCCATTTCCACTCCCATAGCCTGAAAAATCTCCACAGGAGCATACTTACAAATATATCCTAGCATATTTTCTTCTCTTCCTTCTCAACTGTCTCTTCTGTGTCTCCAGCTCCCAGCATTTCCAGAAATGCCTCCAGCCTGGTCTTGATCTGTCCGTCATGGCTGTTCCTCCGGTCAATTCCGTCTCCGTCCAGAATCAACATAGGAATGTCCATCTCCTGCAGCTTTTCTTTCAGAAGCACGCTGCCTCCGGAAGACTGCTTGCATCCCCAGTGGCAGAACTGAATCACGGCATCTGGCTGGAGGGTCCGGGCCAGTTCCCCTACCATTTCTGCTTTATGAGAATAGGAACCATTATAAAGATTCCGTATAATCTTCTTAGCCAGGGCATGAAATGGCTTTGCTTCGTCCATTTCTTCCATAGAATCCATAATAATGTCGCTGGCAATGATCTGATATTTCCGGCTGGAATTAAAATAGCTCTGAAGAGTTTCCTGATAGAAGGGCAGCAGATGTATCCACAGGATCTTCTTTCCCTCAAACTTAGGATAGTTTTTAATATCCTGGATTATAAATCGGATCAGATCCAGAAATTCCTGTCTGCCAATGAGAAGATGCATGCCCATCATCATATAAAGATGGCTGATCAGCTCTCCGGGATAGTATCTCTCGCTCTGGAGCTTAAAGAATTCCATCAGGGCTCTTCTGGTCTCATTCTCAATCCTTATGGCCTCCCGGAGCTTTTCTTCCTCGAATTTTCTGCCGAAGCGGCTTTCCAGCTCCCTGGCAAAATCTTTTAACTGCTCTGCCAGATACTCTACAGATTCTTCATCATCTCTGTAAGGAACGTCCAGGAAAGTAAAGGGTACGCCTTTCTTCTTCTCCAGATACCGGAAAGTATTCAGGTTTCCGTCACAGGAAAGAGAAGTGGTCACTGCATATTCCGGAACCGGAACTGCGCCGCTGTCAATAGCACCTACAAAGGTTTTGTGATAGGAGCACAGAGTCGGAGCAATCCCCGTATTCTGGGCATAGTCTATAAAAAAATCTTCCAGATGATAACCGCTGAAATAGCAGGAAAGACACTCAATAGAAAGTGTGTTAAGGCCGAAACATCCAATCAGTTCAGAAGGAGCAAAAATATTTCCCCATACATAACTGTCCGGTTTTCCTAAAGAATCAGCCACAAAAGACATCATCATGGCCTCCAGCTTCTGATATCCTTTGGAGATACCTTTTTTAGGAAGGAGCTTTGTACGGAGCTTGTTTGCCTTAAATCCAAGAAGCATCTTTTCCCAGCTTTCCCCGGGATGTTCCATTGTCTGTTCTTTTACATGATCAATGTATTTGTCTGCAATCCACATCCTATATCCTCCAGTCTTCAAATAGTCCATAGTCCTTGCAGCAGCAGGCCAGGCCTCCCTGCCTGTTGGGATAGCTTGGAACAGCTATTCTCCTGCCTGCAAAGAAAAATCTTACAGAATAATGGTATACCACATTTTTGCCGAAATTTCCAGGGGCATGTTCTGCCGCCCCCTCTGAATGGAGTGGCTTGTGTAGCTCATGTAAGTCACACTGGGCCGCAGTTGCCTGGCATTTTCTGCCTCCTCCCCCAAGATTTCCTCATTCCAGGCCGCAGTCACAAAAAATCCCTCAGTCGGACTGTCAGGAAACAGCTCGTCCAACTAAGGGATTCTTATTCTCTCATCTATCAGGGACTAAAATGGCTTTCTCCCACGGCCCCTGCTGTGCTAAAATCTTTTAATTTTTCTTGTGGTAGTTTTTTCAAACTCTGTGTCTCTGACGATCAGACTGTAAATCTTTTTCTGAGGAGCCGCCGTCCTGTTGTACTCATCAATCACTTCCTGAAGACTTGCCTTTACATCTTTGATCCTTTTTTTCTTCACATAATCCTGATCCGGATAAATCTCTGCCTCAATCACACCATTATGCTCGCGAACAAGGACTTCTCCTACCAGGCGGTTGGTGCTAAGGGCATTTTCCAGCTCTTCAGGAGAAACATTTTCGCCGTTTTTCGTGATAATGAGGTTTTTCTTTCTTCCAGTGAGATAGACAAAACCATCCTCGTCTACATAGCCAAGGTCGCCGGTCTTCAGCCAGCCGTCCTCCAGGGTCTCTGCCGTTTCCTCCGGCATCTTATAATATCCCTGCATAACGCTGCTGCCTTTTACCCAGAGTTCTCCGTCTACAGTCTTTGCCTGACAGTTGGGCAGCAGCTGTCCCACTGCATCTTTTCGGATATTCCATTTCTGAGTAGTGCTGATCACCGGAGAACACTCAGTCATGCCATAGCCCTGCTGGATAATAATATCATATTTCGCAAATAAATCTATATAGGAAGGATCCAGGTAAGCGCCGCCGCTGCAGATGGTATGGAACTGTTTTCCAAAGACCTGATTCTTTACGATCTTTGCAGGAAGAAGGGCGGCCTCCTCCAGCTTCTTTGCCATGGTCTCGATCATCAGAGGCACCATGAGGATCATCTCCGGCTTAAACAACTTAATATTCTTAGCCACACGCATGAGAGAATCATTGATGCAGATCACAGCTCCCAGAGATACCCCTTTCAGAATGTCCATACTCAGACAGTATGCATGATGAATAGGAAGCACCGTCATAATAACGATCCTCTCAGGGATCTTCATGTCTAGACAGGTAGCATTTTCCGCTACATTTCTGTGGGTCAGCATAACCCCTTTGCTCTTTCCGGTAGTTCCTGAAGTGAACATAATGGTACAAAGCTGATCAGGGTCCGGCATATAGTCAAAGCTTCCCCTGTGCTCTTCCAGCAGCTTCCAGAAAGCATAGGCCTGCTCATTATGGTCCTGCTGCTGCATAGAGATCAGGATTTTCAGCTGTGGACACCGCTCTTTTGCTATAGCTGCCACATCTTTTCTTGCCTCGTCATAGACCAGAACGGTGGAATCCGACCTGTGTATCAGGTCGCATACATCTTCTGCGGAAAGGTTTACATCCAGAGGCACCACCACGCTTCCGCTGTTCACTGTACCGAAATAAGCAGTCAGCCAGGGGTAAGAAGTGGTTCCGATGACTGCTATATGTTTTCCCTGCTCTCCCAGATCCCTGAGAACACAGGAAAAGCTTTCGCTGTCTTCTCTGAGCTGGGTATAGGTTTTCGATTCTATTTCATTTTTGCTTATTTTATAACGTATGGCATCTTCCGGCCCGTATTTTTGCTCTGTATTGACCAGAATCTGGCGGACAGTACTGCAAAGCATATTTCTTTCCATCCTTTCTCCGGGCAGGGTCAATTCCCGGCAGTGAGTTTTTCAAGATAATCTGCGGCTTCCTGTACAGTACGGATATTCATAGCGTCTGCCTGCTCTACCTCTACATCAAATTCATCCTCAATTTCTCCCAGCATGCTCATAAAATCATAGGAAGTAAATCCCAGATCCTCCATGAACCGGGATTCCGGACGGATGTTATCTTTTTCCACTTCTACATAACTGCAGATAATATCAACTAATTTTTCAAACATGAGCTTTTCTCCTTCTCAATTTATTTTATATCAGCTTGATGATCTCACCAATAGTCAGATCCGGGTTCTCTGTTCCTTTGAACATGATCTTGCACAGATAATAATAGAGATATTCCAGTTCTTCTCTGGACACTGCCTTGATCTGATGTTCAAAATTAAAGTCCAGTCCGTTGTCTTCCGGACGGTGCATAACCGTCAGATACATTCCCTGAGGGCAGGTTCCATTGGGATACCATTTTGTTTTATAGCGGATATCCCCCAGCTCTGTAAGGCCATTTTCCTGAAGGGTCATCGGCTGATAAGTAAGGGAGATTGGTTCATAGGTCAGGCCTGCATGAGGCTGGGGATAGATTTTGGAACGGTAAGCAAAGTATGCCGTAGGGTCATAATTTGCATGGCGGAAAATCTCATTCTGTTTGTCACGGATAGCATAGACTCCGTCAATAAATTTCATATCTTCGGAAAAGACTGTCCGGATAGGGAAGGAATGGATCCTTGTGCCGCCGGATTTTTTCTCCCGAATAGTAGCCCGCCTTGCAATGGCATTATTGATAGACACATCTTCAAAACCGTTCATCTTCTGGAAATATGTACGCAGTCCCATAAGGAGCAGACAGGCCAGAGACACATGATATTTTTCACAGAAATCCATAAGTCTCTTAGTAGGATCTGCTTCCAGATGAAAGATGTCCAGGGCAGACTTTGTATCGTCAGAAGCGTTAAATGCAGTGCGCAGTTTCGGGTCCTTAAACATGGCCCGGGCAGCCTCCAGCTTGTCTGTTCCATGGATGCCGTTGTAAATAGGCTCTCCTTTTTCTATCTCTCTCTGGAAAAATTCTATATCTCTTAACTGTGCCTTGCTTCCCGCTTCATAGGCAAGATCTTTCTTGAGCTGGTCGATGTAGGAAGCCATATCCTTCGGATAAGGAACTCCTTCATATTTTTCATTACAATAGAGCTCAATAATGTCTTTCATAAAGCAGATCAGAGACTGGGCGTCTGCAATCATATGATGTACCAGGAAATAGATTCCGTTAAATCCGTCAGGCATCTGGATCATAACGATCCGGCTCATCTGGGAATCTTCCATCTTAAAAGGTACTGTAGTCCACTGCTGCATGGTGGATTCAGCCTCTTCCATGGTTCCTTTAGAGAAATCTGCAAACTCAATCTTCATCTCTTCCGGGTCTGCCACATACTGATACCAGTTTCCCTCTTTATCTTTTGCAAAGCGGATCCGCATGCCTTCGCTTCTTGCATAAGCCTTATTAATGGATTTTGCCAGAAGGTCCCAGTCGATCTCGATTTCAATCGTCACGCTGGTACCGATATTCAGCACTGCTGCACTGGGGCAGAAAGGCAGGTAGTACAGATGGAATTTCTGTGCTACAGTCAACGGGTATACTTTGTGTCCTTTTCTTGTTCTCATCATTTCATTATTCCTCCGATAAATGAATCAAGGGCCTTTTCATATGCTGCCGTATCCTTATAATAGCTCTCTCCGTGGCCTGCATCTTTTACAATCAGTTTCGTCTTCGGCGCTGCGCAGTTTTTGTAGATTTCCTCACACATCCAGCAGGGAACAAAAACATCTTTTTCTCCGTGGATAAAAAGGAACGGCGTTTTTGCCCTGCGCACTTCCCTGGCGGCATTACACTCATCCAGGCCGTACCCGGCATTTTTCTTATTCAGCTTATCTGCGATCTGGATCATGGGAAAAGCCGGAAGATGATACATGCTGTGCAGTACATGGGTAAATACATCCTTTGCGGAGGTAAAGGCACAGTCAGAGACAATTCCCTTCACCTGGGACGGAAGTTCCATTCCTCCCATCATGCAGACAGTAGCGCCTCCCATAGAATTTCCGTGAAGAAGAATCTGGGCGTCCTGGCCGATCTCCTGGATCATCCATTTGATCCACTCCATTCCGTCATACCGGTCCATGGTACCAAAGCCAATATATGTTCCCTCACTTTCTCCGTGAGCCCTTTCGTCAATCAGCAGCATCCGGAATCCATGTTTCAGATAATAATAAGAAAGACTGCCGTAGTCATTCAACCCTTTGCTGGTATAGCCATGGAAACAGATGACTGCCTTTGTCCCTCCATCACCTTTGAAATAGGTGCCGTGGAGTTTCAGGCCATCTCTGGATCGGATCCATACCTCCTGATGTGGCTGTTCCATCATCCAGGCGCTTCTCTTGTGCATAATGGGAAAATATTGTTCCCAGTCCACACCGGACATCTTCATGGTACGTTCTGTCTTGGCATTATAGCGTTTCATGGTCCTTCTGTAAAAATATGCGGTACCGGCTGCTTCTGCCGCCGCCAAGGCTCCCAGAAGTCCTGCTGCTCCTTTCAGTAAATTACCCATTTTCTTCACCTGCTTTTCTGAACATCCTGTTTTCAGTTACTCAATTATTTTTTGCTGTTCTTCTTTTTTTTACTGTTGATCAGATCTTTCAGTTTTAAGGCTTTGTCAATATTGCCTTCCACTTTTAATTTTCCCAGAGTTACCGCAAGGATAGGATCGGCCTTTCCATCTGCGATCTTAAACAGGGTTTCTGCAGAACAGGTAAACATCGCATCTCTGTCAAAATATTCATAAGGTTCCACATACAGCTTTCCCTCTTTTACCTCAGCATAAAAAATCCCTTCTGCCTCGCCTGTGATATTGAACTGATATGCCAGATGTTCCTGAATGTCGCTTACATCTGCGTCCATCAGCATCCCTTTCACCTTTGAAAACATATCTGCGTAGGTCATAGCATCCTCCTTTTCGACCTTTTTCGGCCCGTTTCGACCAATGGTCATATTTCTTTTTATGTTAGATTAACACTTTTTCGGCCAGCGGTCAACTGGCGGTACTTGCAAAATATTCCTAGGTTTCTTTTGTTTTTTTGTAAGTTTTTATGGTTTGTCCTTTTCATCTGTATGTGTTATATTATCTTTATTATTACGGAAACTCAGAAAGGTGATGTATATGCCAAATCCGGTAAAATACCATAAGATCCTGGATGCCCTTCAGACGCTTCTGGAAAACCAGGAATTACAGAATATCTCGGTCAGTGAGATTGCCCACACGGCTGGGATTGGAAAAGGAAGCATCTACTATTACTTTCCGTCAAAAGATGCAATCCTCCAGGCATTGGTAGAACGCAATTATGAAAAGCCTCTTCAGACAGCAAAAGCTCTGGCATATCAAACCGAAATCTCTCCTTTTACAAGAATGGCGATGATATTCCAGGCCTGCAGGAATTCTTCCTCTGAATTTCTAAAATCAGAGGACAGCACAGACTCCAGCACCCAGTCCAAGATATTCCTTCATCAAAAATATGTAAATCACATTATCACTGAGCTGAAGCCTGTACTGGCGGAAATCATCCGGCAGGGCGTGGAGTCAGGAGAAATTCATTTTGATGACCCGGAATCTCTGGCAGAAATCGTGCTGATCGTTCTGACGGTAAAGATGGATAACACACTGGTTCCTTCTTCAAAAGAAGAAATCGAAACTACCATCAGTGCTCTGATCTCTCTTCTGGAACAAGGCACCGGCAATCCGCCAGGTTCCCTGAACTTTCTGAAGAGCTAGGGATAAAAAGAAAGGGCTGCCCTGCTAAACTTTAACTGTTCAGCGGGACAGCCCTTTCTCTATTTTCATATCTTTTTATTCTTCAAAAAGTCCTTTCAGCACTTTCACGCATCCCTCTACACCCAGGGTTGCTGAGTCAAGGACGATATCATAGTTTTTCTTATCATCCCATACTCTTCCTGTGTTTGCCCGAAAATAGGCAGCTCTCTTTTTATTATAATACTTCCTGGTGGAATCTATGTTCTGAGGGTCAATTCCATACTCTTTTTCAATCCTCTTCTTAACTGCCTGCTCATCACTGGAATAAATGAAGACCTTTGCCACACCTCTTTGATTTTTCAGTGCATATGCGGCACAGTGTCCCATAAAAATCCCCGGTCCATTCTGGGCCAGACGTCTGATCTCAAGCTGCTCGTCCAAAAATACTTTTCCCTCTTCCGGCAGCATGTTAGCATCCCCTGCCTGAACACGATTCATAAGGAAAAGAGAATACATCAGGCTTCCTGTAGCCTTCTCCTCATACTGATTAATCCGCTCTACAGAAATACCACGTTTCTGGGCTACAGTTTCAAGGATTTCCCGTCCGTAGCAAGGCACATTGCAGACCTTTGACAGTTCTTTTCCGATAGTCGATCCTCCACTTCCATATTCTCTTTCAATTGTAATATATCGATATTTCATCCTTATACCTCCTCTATCTTCTAACAGTTAAGCCACATCCGTTGATTAATTCTCACAAATATAATAATGGCTTCCTGTTGATTGTTCATCACTATAGTATTATAATTTAAAAAAGCGATTACAACAATAGACACAGGTTTTTATTTGTGGCTTATTATACATTTTTCAAAAATTGTGGTATAAAGGAGCAGTGCCAAAAGATGAAACAGCATTCAAAACAGGATCTGCGGTTTATAAAAAACGAAAATCTTATACGTGAAACCTTTCGAAAGATGATCTGCGAAATGGATTATTCCAAAATCTCCATTAAAGAGCTTACCCAGAGAGCTCAGATCAACCGAAAAACTTTTTATCTCCACTATTCTTCTCTGGATCATCTTCTGGCTGTACTGCAGCTTGAAATTATGGACCCTGCTGTCCAGATGATAGCAGAGACAAGTTTTCCGGAAGATATAGAGATCATTATCCGGAGAAGCTTTAAAATCATGGCCTCCCTAGATAATGTGGACAAAATTGTCCTTTCTACAAAAGGAGACTTTCCGGAAAAAAAGAGCCCTTCCGATCTGATCCAGGAGCAGCTGTTCAAAAAATATGACCATATTGCGAAATACGGACCTTTTGAGAGCAGCCTTATCATCACCTATTTTTCTGTCTGTCTGGGTGTGATCTTCCGTCAATGGGAAGCCAATGGCCAGCAGCAGATCCCTATGGAAGATATGATTCCTCTGACTACCAATTTGATCCTTCATGGAATGGAGGGGGTGGGGCTGGTTAGGAAGGATTCTTGATGATTACTGAAGTGTTACGTTTATTGCGCACCATTTTTAAAATGCCGAATTTATTTTATAGTGTAATTTGTGTTTCTTGCTTTTCCATTCTGTTTTAGCAAGTTGTTTTTTACCATTTTTCTGATGACTCTGGTAGCCGTGGATGCACTTACTTCCAGTAATCCGACAACGTCATTTTTGGTAATAATTCCATGTGCTCGGATATATTCTAATATTTTCTTTTCTTCATCACTTAATTGTTTTTCCGACTCTACAAAAGAGTTTCTGCTGATTTTTTCTTGAAGCGCAGATTCACTTTCCAACTATGATAAGTTTGGTGAATACCTCGATTAAAAAAGCAAATAACATAGAGTGTGTTTCGCACTAAAATGGTGTTGAATTTATTTTTTTACTTTAGTTTTTAGCACCTCCAGAATATCCCCGTCAATACAGATAGACCTCTCTGCAATCTCTCTTGGCGCTGCCGCGTCTCCATAATTTATGCAGACATAAACCGCCTTGGGATTCTGTGCCGTCATCTGCCAGAAAGGATACTTGATGATCACCGGGGTGTTATATCCCACCCCCAGCTCCAGAAACAGGATTTTCTTTCCCTGATGTTCTCGGATATACCTGCTGTACCGCTCCGATGCTTGATACCAGCCTTTATCCTGAACAAAGGTATCATCGGAACGAAGGTTCATGGTAAGGGGCTTTCCGCAATGAGGGCAGCGGGGCACCAGTTCCGTGGGAATCCGCATCTGTTTCTGCTGCCGGACCATTTCACTGATGACCTCCTCATTATCCCAGGTCTCCTGGCAGCAGGGCTCTGAGCACTGGAACAGTCCGTAGTCTCCCTGGGTATAAAAAAGCCGTTCTTTCTCAAATCCCGCTTTCTGAAAGCAATGGTCCACATTGGTTGTCAGGATAAAGTAATCTTTCTCTTTCACCAGCTCCAGCAAGTTTTCATACACCGGCTTGGGCGGGTCCATATACCGGTTCAGATAGATATACCGGCTCCAATAGGCCCAATGTTCCTCCAGGGTTTCATAAGGGTAAAAGCCCCCGGAATACATATCATGAAAACCATACTTTTGAGCAAAATCTGAAAAATATCTCTGGAATCTCTCTCCGGTATAGGAGAATCCCGCAGAGGTAGAAAGCCCTGCTCCTGCACCGATGATCACTGCCTCCGCTTTCTCCAGCGCCTTCCTGAACCTCTGGATTTTCTGAAAATCCGATTCTTCCTGATCTTTTCTTAATATATTTGGAAACATCATTCCCTACCTCCCAGTCTTTTCACTGCAGATACCGGACACTGCTCGAAACAGCTTCCGCAGTGAAGGCAGTGCTCCTGCTGTATCCGGTAAGGCTGCCCGGCCTCTATACATCCCTGAGGACAGTGCTCTATACATGTCCCACAGCCGATACAGTCTTCTGTGATCTGATACCCTTTCAGTGTAACATTACCCTGTCCTATTGTATAGCTTTCCCGGAAGATTGGCCGGACTCCCAGGTTAAAGTACTCTATAGCCCCGTCTCGGATTTCAAATACAATACCTATTTCTCTTGTATTTCCCGGATATACATTGGCTAGATAGGGCTGCTCCTGAAAAATCTTCTCTATCCAATGGTCCTGTTCATCCCGGGGCGCCGGCAGTGCCTTTGCGCTTAAGCGTATCATCTCCTTGTATCTGGTATAAGCCAGTATCTGTACCCTGCCGTCTTCCAGAAGCTCCCGGCAGAAATCTTTTCCCCGGGCAGTGAAAAAATACAGAGCATCTGGTTCATAATGGATGGCGCTGATATTTCTTATCTGAGGATTGCCCTGGGAATCCACTGTGGCAAAAGCCAGGACTCCCACATATTGTAATTTTTTTAAACATATTTCTGCGTTCATTTGTTATCCTCCATATATACAACAATTTTTCCGTTGACTTTATGTAGAACACTTCAAAGATCGGGTTATCTGCTGTTTCATACTGCCCTTTTACGATAGGGTTGTTCATAGCCCCTTCTTTTACGGCCATGTTGTCTTCAAAAACTGCTGTTCCGTGGATACGGATCCATGCATAAGTGGGATCCGACACACATACTTCAACTTCAGGATTTGCCTGCATATCTTTGTAAACATCTTTTGTGTTATTCGTGCAGAACCAGAGTTTTCCCTCCTGCTCAAAGAGAAACATAAAGGGCCTTACCTTTGCCTTGTTATCTCTTCCCACGGTTGCCAGATACTGTACTGGGTTTGCCTGTAAAAATTCTACTACTTTGCTCATAATGAATTCTCCTTTTCTTTTTGTTGTAATATTCGTTGTTTCATCTTGCAATATTAAAATAGCATTCTTTTATTGTAATATCAATAGTTACATTAAAGTTTTTATTATTTTTTGAGCAAACATTTCCTTGAAGAATCCCTTCCAGGCAATAATGGCAATAACATATCACCGTGTCTGTTTTATATTGTCTGCAGGTTTCCGAGCCTGCAGTTCAACGAGTCAGTCAAACTGCCGGATCACTCTACAGGGATTGCCAACTGCAACACTGTTTTCAGGAATGAAACGTGTGACAACGCTGCCGGCTCCAATCACACTGTTTTTTCCAATGGTGACTCCCGGAAGTATAATGCAGCCTCCGCCAATCCACACATTATCTTGTATTTCAACAGGACGTGCAAATGTCTTGAAAAAACATTCAGGTCCTGTTGTATTCTCAAAAATCAATCTTTCCTGAGGCAATACCGGGTGAGAAGATGTATAAATCTGTACATTAGAAGCAATTAACACATAGTTGCCTATTGTTATCTCTTTGTTATCTACAAATGTACAATTCATATTAATGATCACATGATTGCCAATATAATATTCTTCCCATAGTCACAATGAAACGGCGTATCAATGGCAACATTCTCTCCTATGCCGCCTAATAATTCGGCAAGAATGGCCCGTCTTTCCTCTGTATCTTTATAGTCGGTAGAATAATACATTCTAGTTAATTTTCTTGCATTTGCAATACGATTTAAATCTTCCTCTCTTGCGGTATCAACCAAATCTTCTTGTATGTAATACACAGTCATTCTCCTTTTTTATTTAAAAGTATTTTCGACTACTCCAGGAAGCTGTTTATAAATAGAACCACCTATTTTTTCTTCAAACAGCATCTTGATTTCTAAGATTTTTTTCCAACGTGCAACGGTTACGGGTGGCGTTCCGTAACGGATCGCAACATCCACAAATCGTTTTTCCAAAAGACAAAATCCAGATGGAAGCGCCAGTGCATCGCACAGCTGTACAAGTCGGTCATAATCATCGTAAACAGCATTTTTTATAAAATGCTTCATAAATAAATAGTCCTGGTCAGATACGTCAAATGTTCCAATAGAGGTTTCTATATCCTGTATCATAAAGGCATGGGAAATACAGATCTGTGCCGCCTTTTTCCAGCCCCGTTCCATGCAAAAGCGATATCCGTCTATTAAGTGCTTCTCCGAAGTCACTCCGGCGTATCTCCCGATGTCATGGAGCAATCCAAAACAATATGCCTGATCCGCAGATAAATCTTCACATTGTGCGGCAATATTTTTACAGGCAAGAGCCACAAAACGGGAATGTTCTATCCATTTTCCCGGATTTAATTTCCCTGCCCATTCTAATTCTGTTTCTGCTATTCTACAATTCAGTTCCAATTTCATACTCCTTTCTGGCAACCATCTACCTGTAATCATTATAACGCCTGTGATATATCGTATAATATATTTATTCTGTCTTTTTTTCTCTCTATTCTGCCGTTTTTACCAGACAACGTCCCGATTATACCAGGATTCCCCAGAGCCGGGAATCCTGGTTTACAATGGACCTGTAAAGAAGTTCAGAGTCAGGAACGGAAGAGAGGAGGAAGAAGACCTGGATAAAAATGAAAAGGACAAAAAGAAGCTGTTCTACAGGGAGGCCCTTCTTTCTTCTATTGAAGAATTGAAGGGCTGTGTAGATTATATTGACTGGAAACAGGATTTTTATGATGACGTGCTTTCCGGAAAGCGTCCTTATATCAGCAATCTGATCCCGGCAGAGTAAATCTATGCCGGGTGGAACCGGTATCCTACGCCCCAGATGGTCTGGATCAGCTGGGGATTAGAGGGATCCTCTTCAATCTTATCTCTCAGATTATTGATGTGGACCGTAACCGTAGCCATATCCCCAACAGCTTCCATGCCCCAGACCCGGTCAAAGATCCGCTCTCTGGTAAAAGCAATGTTCGGATTTCGGGCAAAAAGCATCAAGATCTCAAATTCCCGGCCAGTAAGCTCTAAAGGACTGCCTTTCTTTAGTACCTTGTAGGACTCTGGATAGATTTCCAGGTTCCCCGCTTTCAGACAGTTTTCCTTCTTTCTTTCCTTCAGTGACCGATGAATCTGGATGTGGGCCTTTACTCTGGCCACCAATTCCATAGGACTGAATGGCTTTACCACATAATCATCTGCTCCCAGTCCCAGGCCTTTAATCTTATCAATATCTTCTTTCTTCGCAGTGACCAGAAGGATCGGAAGATCTGATTCCTGCCGTATTTCCCGGCAGATTTGGAATCCATTTTTCCTGGCAGCATAAGATCCAGGATCACTGCATCATAATTGTCTTTTTTAAATTTCAGCAGACCCATATTTCCGTCAGAAGCAATTTCCGCTTCCATTCCTTCTGCCAGAAGATAATCTCTTTCCAGGTCTGCGATCAATTCATCGTCCTCAATGATTAAAATTTTCTCCAATATTCTGCCTCCTGTTTTCAAATCTGGATGATTCCCAGCAAATTCAATCCCAGTACGCCAGCTCCCATAAGGATACGGTACCAGCCGAAAATCTGGAAATCATGTTTTTTTACATAATCCATCAAAAACCGGATAACTGCCAGAGATACCAGGAAAGCTGTCACCATGCCTGCAGCCAGTACGGTCAATTCCTGGGAAGAAAAAGACAGCCCATGGTGCAGGACCTGGAGCAGGCTGGCCCCCAGCATTACAGGTACCGCCAGATAAAAAGTAAATTCCGAGGCTGCTGGCCTGGATACCCCAATAAGGAGGGCTCCCAATATGGTAGCGCCCGATCTGGAAGTTCCCGGAAAGACAGCGGCGATAAGCTGAAAAACTCCGATGAGCAGCACTGCCGGTATGGTAAGCTGATCCACCGAAGTCATTTTAGGACTTCTTCCCTTATTCCATCTTTCAATGACAATAAATCCCACACCGAAAATGATCAGGGCTGAAGCCACCGTTCCGCCATGATAAAACAGTCGTTCAAAAACACTGTCAAACAAAATCCCTGCCACAGCGGCAGGAATACAGGCCAGAAGGATTTTTCCCCACAGGATCATTTTGTCTTTTTCGATTACCGGTTTTGTCCGATCACGGAACTGAAAAGGAAAGAGCCTGTTCCAAAATACCAGGACCACCGCCAAAATGGCTCCCAGCTGGATCACTACCAGGAAAAGGCTGACAAAGTCAGGGGAGCCTTCCAGCTTTACAAAAGCGTCCAGAAGGATCATGTGTCCTGTACTGCTTACAGGCAGCCATTCTGTGATTCCCTCCACAATTCCGAATAAAATTCCTTTTAATATTTCCATTTTTTTATTCCTCTCTGAATCCCTTCAGTGTACAAGGGGCCAAAAGCCTTTTATAGAAAGCGGAAAAATGTCCCTATACACTACCCCAGCAAAGCCATGACTACAGTTCCTGCTGTAAGAAGAACAAGGCCCAGGGCTTCTCTCCTGATCAGTTTTTCTCCGAAAACAAAGTAGGAAAAGGCCACTGTCACCAGAACACTGAGTTTATCCACCGGAGCTACGATGCTGGCAGGCCCCTCCTGAAGAGCTCTCCAGTAGCACATCCAGGAGGCTCCTGTGGCTACTCCGGACAGACAGATAAAGGCCAGCTCTTTTCTGGGAATCTTCCGGACCTCTTTTCCTTTTCCCTGGACCCCTACCATCACCCAGGCCAGGATCAGGACCACGCAGGTACGGATGGCAGTTCCCAGATTGGATTCAATATCAGAGATGCCTATCTTTCCCAGGATGGCCGTAAGACTGGCAAACAAAGCAGATCCGGCTCCATAGAAAAGCCAGCCCATCCCTTCCTTTTTTTCATTTTCTCGATTGTCCTTCTTCTCGATCATCAGAAAAATCCCCAGGGCAATGCCCAGAACCGCCACTGCTTTTTCCCAGAAAATTCCTTCTCCCAGGAAGATCAGAGCCAGGAGAATAGTAAGGACTGTACTGGATTTATCCAGAGGGACCACCTTGTTAATGTCTCCTATCTGAAGAGCCTTAAAATAGCACAGCCAGGAGGCTCCTGTAGCTGCCCCTGAAAGAATCAGAAAAACCAGTGTGCTCCCCTTTACGGAAGAAAGCTGTTCCCAGGAGCCGGCGAAAAATACCATAATCCAGGAAAAAATCAGAACTACCACCGTCCGCACCGCAGTAGCCACTGTAGAGTCTGTCTTTCGGATTCCGCATTTTGCCAGAATAGAAGTCACTCCTGCAAAAAAAGCTGAGCCTACAGCAAACAAAAGCCACATAAAAATTCCCTCTCTCCTCTTTTTCTTCAAACAGCCTCCCATATTCCAGTCAGGGCAGAGGCCTTCTTTTCATTCTATGATCAGGCAGCCGGCACTGGTTTACAAATTCAGCCGGTATCCGGCGCCCCACACGGTTTCTATGATTTTAGGATTTCTGGCGTCGTCTTCAATCTTTTCTCTGAGCCGGTTAATATGAACAGATACCGTAGCGCCGTCAGAAATATAGTCATAGCCCCATATTTTTTCAAATAATTCTTCTTTGGAAAAGACAATATTGGGGTTCTCTGCCATAAAACGGAGAAGCTCAAATTCCCGGTTAGGCATCCGGATCTCCTGATCCTTTTTCCATACCTTCCAGGTCTTGGGCTCAATAATAATATCCTGGACCAGGATTCTTCCGGCACTTCCCAGTCCCTCTTCTTTTCCTTTTCCTGTAAGCCGGGCGTATCTGCGCAGATGAGACCGGACTCTGGCTACCAGCTGAGAGGGGTCGAAAGGCTTGGTAATATAGTCGTCTGCCCCAAGACCCAGCCCTCTTATAACATCTACCGACTCTGTCCTGGCTGTTACCATGAGAATGGGGATATCGATTTCCTCCCGGATTCGCCGGCAGATATCATATCCGCTCAATCCAGGAAGCATGATATCCAGCAGCAAAAGATCATAGGAGTCCCTTATAAGCTCCGGGATTACCTTATCACCTCTGTCCACAATCCTGGCCTCATAACCATTGCTTTCCAGATAGTCCTTTTCCAGCCAGGCAATTTTTTCATCATCTTCTGCGATCAATATTCTCTCCATCCTCGCTCCTTTCCGGGAAATACAGGGTAATCTTCAGCCCCTGGTCATTTTCCGCCTTTACCCCGCCATGATGACGCTCCATAATATATTTTACAATGTAAAGCCCCACCCCGCTGCCTTTGACAGTTCTGGCCTCATCACAGCGATAAAATCTCTCAAAAATCCGGGGCAGTTTTTCCTGGACCACTCCTGGCCCATTATCTTTCCATTCCAGAGCCACCCAGGGTTCCGCCCGAAAAATCCGGACGTTGATTCTGACCGGACGTTTCCCGGCATATTTTATGCTGTTTTCCAGCAGGTTATCGAAAATCCTTGGTATTTGCTCAATGTCTATGGAAATCTCAGGAAGCCCTTCCTCTTCCAGAGCAAAAGTCAGCTGTACCCTTTCCGGATCCATCACTGCTTCTTTCTGAGCTATATAAGCAGAAGTAAACTCCGCCAAATCTACCTTTACCATATGAAAAGGAAGCTGGCCGCTTTCCACTCTTGAAAAGTCAAAAAGCTTCTTCAGAAGAACATTCATTTCCTCCGTAGATTCATAGGCAGTCCGAAGATAGAGTTCCTTCTTCTCATCTGTATCTGCAATGCCGTCCAGCACTCCTTTGATATATCCCTGTATAGAGGTAAGCGGCGTCCGCAGGTCGTGGGAAATTCCGGTAATCATATCTGTTCTGGCTCTTTCGTTCTTTTCTCTCTGTCTCTGGTCCTCCAGAATGGTATCCTGCATGGCATTAAAGGTCTGACAGACATGTTCAAATTCTGTCTCCCCCTGATATACGATCTTCTCTTCCAGATTTCCCTGCTGTACCCGCTGTGCAGCCGCTACCAGTTTTCCCACCGGCTCCATGACTACCCGGCTCATCCGCCGGGTAAAAAAAGAAGCCAGAAAAAGAAGGACTGCAATTGCTCCTGTTCCTGTCAGGAGCAATATAATGAGAAAAGTAAGAAAAAGAGGCCTCAAAGAAGAGGAGAGCCGGCTTTCCTCCGGGAAATAGACAGCCACCAGAACAGCCTTTTTTTCTTCTACATATTTTCCTGCTACTGAAGCATTCCCACAGAAATAAATCTCTGTCTCTCCGCTGCTTTCCTCTTCCATAGTGAAATGCTCTGCCAGATCTTTCATATTTTCGCTTTCATCTCCCCAGACAACTGTCCCCTGAGAAATCAATGCGGTCTGGTAACCCCACAAAGACAGCTCCCTGCTTAAAGCATCTTCCTCACCAGGCTGCGAATTCCTCACCAGCCTGGCGGCCTCTTCTATATGGCTGTCCAGTCTGCTCTGATCCAGAGAATGAATCTGGCTTTCAAAAGAGTCCTCAAAAATTATCAATACACCTACCAGAATCAGCATTAATGCCACCAGGGCAGAGAACAAAATCATCATATTGGAACGGAACATCCGCTTTTTTAACGACATGTCTTTTCCTCACTTTATACTTTTTCTACCATCATACATCAGCTTTTCCCCTTTTTCCATATACATTTTAGATTCCAGAAATCCTCTTTCCTTCTTTCCCCGAAAGATTCCTCTTCACTCCTTCCAAAATCAGGAGCAGTACCCAGGAGGCCAGAACACTCACAGCCAGGAATATGAACATTGCCGGCTGAAAACTGGCGACCTCAAAAAGCTGGGGCAGTATCAGCAGAGCGCCAAAGGTACCCAGAACCATTGTAATTGGTGTGGTATAAAAAAAGTTGACAGCTTATTCTCAAGGATTTCATAATAAAACCAAGAGAATAAGGAGGTATTCAAAGTGGCACGTAAATATGACCATGAATACAAAGTACAGGCAGTAAAACTTGCCAAGGAAATCGGCGGCGCTAAGGCTGCTAAAGAATTAGGAATCCCAGAAGGAACCATCCATACCTGGCTGAAAGCTGTTAGAGCCGGTAAGCTGGATATCGGGGAAGGCTCCCATACTCCCACCAGCGCAATGAGCCTGGCAGAAGAAATTACCATGCTGCGCAAACGGGTAAAGGAACAGGATAAGGAAATCCGTCGCCTGAAGGAAGAAAACGAATTCCTGGAGGAAGCCAGTGCTTTTTTCGCCGCCAGCCGTCGGAAGTCGGCAAAAACCAGAGAATGATCTTTCTGGCCCTGAAGACAGAAGACGGCAGGATTACCGGGAAAATCTCGTTTTACTGCAGAATGCTTGGGGTCAGCCGCCAAGGCTTCTATAAATATCTCGCAAATAAAGACCGTCCCTGGAAGTACCAGGATTTGGCAGATGCCATGAAAGAAATCGTCAGTGAAGATGAATGTAACGATACTTATGGTCGAATCCGGATGTACCAGGCATTGTTGCTGAAACAGCCGGAAGGAGTGCATATTCCCAGTGAGAGAACCGTATACCGAGTTATGGATCAGATTGGCCTTAGCCATCGACCTAAGAGAAAACCCAACGGGATCACAAAGGCTGATCGTGAAGCCATGAAATCGGATGATCTGCTAAAACGGGATTTCCGTTCTGATACCCCATTAGAAAAATGTATTACGGATATCACGGAGATTCCGGCATCCAATGGGAAACTGTATGTATCTGCGATTTTTGACTGCTTTGATCTTAGTGTCCTCGGTCTGGCAATGGAAACAAATATGAAAGCCGATCTATGTATCCATACATTGGAAAACGCCCTGACTGCCTATCCTGCGTTGGAAGGCGCTATCATCCACAGTGACCGTGGGACACAGTATACCAGCGAGTCCTACCGTCAGACCATCCGGGAGCATCATATCCATCAAAGCATGAACAGTGCCGGAGGGCGCTGCCATGATAATGCACGCTGCGAGAGCATGTGGGCCAGAATGAAGACGGAGCTTCTTTATGACCGTTATGACACAAAGCAGATGGAAGTAGAAGAACTAAAGGTACTTATCTGGAGATACTTTCTCAGCTACTGGAACAACCGGAGGATCTGCTCTGCCAATGGCGGCCTTCCTCCCATGGTAAAACGCAGGCAGTACTATGAGGCTTTGGAGGTGGCTGCATAGTCAGTGATATCCTTGAGAAAAATGTGTCAACTAATCTTGACAATATCAAATGCAGATAAATCCCCGAAGGAGATTAAATGGTACACAGCTTTTGATAACAGCAGTCATGGAAATAATGATCAAAACCAGATACATAAGGGTCTGTCTCTGAGCAACGGTAAAAGGACCCAAAAGGCTGACCAATATGATCATTCCCGTCACTGTCAGGCCAAAGGGAAGGGCATTCATAAGAGCTGTTTTTAAAAAACTTCCTTTTATCCTTCTAGTGTCAGATTCCACAATGGTAATAAAGGATGGATAAGCTTCTATACATGCGTCAATCAGGGTAATCTGTATAGGAATAAAGGGGAAGGGCACATTGGCCGGTAGTGTAAAAAACTTTGTGGCTTTGGTAAAAAATGGCTCCTTTTTGGTAAGAATTACAGATATGACAATTCTTATCGAAAAGGAGTTTATTTATGGCAGTAGCAAAAGACCAAATCCGACAGATTATTACAGAAAACAACATTACCAGTGTGGCTGATGTTTACTCCCTTCTCAAAGACAGCTTCAAAGATATATTGCAGGAGCTTCTGGAAGCCGAGATGGATGCAACTCTGGGCTATGAAAAAAATTGTAAGGGTGATCTTAAGAGCGATAATAAGAGGAATGGCCACTCTCCCAAAACACTCAAAAGCCAGTACGGGGAATTCCTGAATATTCTGCGGTGGCGGAGCCACCCAATCTCCTGGAATAGAGCCATGGAATCCGTTATCGAGAGCCAATCGTCCGATGGTGGGAGCCATGACCCGTGTCGTGGCTCCCAGTAGGATGATTTAGTTTTTGATCATCCTTTTCCTTTGCCGCATTGAAACATCCCCGTCAATCCGCATGGTATAGGCAGATGGGATGATACGGTCAAGGATGGAATCGGCAAGGGCACTGCCTCCTAATCTTTCGTGCCAGCCTTCCGGCATGAACTGGGAACAGAAGATGGTGGAGACCTGGCCGCAGCGGTATTCCATCAGTTCCAACAGATCCCTTTGCTCCTGCTCGGAAGCAGGGATCAAAAGGAATTCATCAAGAATCACAAGTGGAAGCTTTTGAAACTGCTTCATCACTTGATGATATTTTCCCTGTATCCTCGCTGCTTCCAGTTCGCTGAACAGTTCCGGCAGACGGATATATCTGGTCTTATATCCGGATTGGCAGGCGTTGACTCCCAGTGCATTAGCAATAAAGCTTTTGCCGGTACCTGTAGCCCCGATCAGGATGACATTCAGCCCTTGGCGGATGTAGTCATTATCCGCCAGGCTCTCCAGAAGATCCCGGTTCAGGTGCCGGTCCGGCAGATAATCAATGTTTCCAAGAAATGCAGATGAGTCAGAGAACTTCGCGTTCTTGATCAATCTTTTGATATTGTTATTATGCCGGGAATCGTATTCCGCATCAACCAACAGCATGAGACGTTCATGGAAGGACATGGAGCCGTATTCAGCTTCCTGGTCGATCTGTTTTTCATAAGCTTCCGCAAAGGCAGGCAGCCTCATGGACTTTAACTTTTTCACCGTATCATTTTTCATGGCTGCCACCTCCGTAATAAGAAGCCCCACGGACCAGGGCATAGCTTTCGTCATGGATAGCCTCAAAGGATTGGTTTGATGGGCCAGCAGCCTTGTCATTGCCAGATTCCAGGATCAGGCGGATATTCTTATAACGCGGGCTGGGGATCCGCTCCAAAGCTGCTTTGCAGGCATGTTCCAATCTTTCCGGAGTATATTTATCAGCCAGTTTCAGGAGAGACAGGCAACCCTTATAAGCCTGCTCTTCGATCCGGTAGGAATCAAAGATCCCCTGGATCACCTGATGGGTTGACTCACCGATACCAGATGCCCACTTAAGGAACCTTGCCTTATCCCATTCACTGTACAGCTGATGGTTGACAGGCATGTGCTCCGGGATCGTGGAATACTGCCCGCGGCGTCCATAAAGACGTTTGTGGCTGCAGATCCGATTCCCTTTGTAATAAACCTCAATGCTGCTCTTGGTGTACCGGACATCCACTTTCTTGCGCACATACTCATAAGGGACCGAATAGTTCTGAAAATCTATGGCAATGTGGTAGTTCAGCTGAACGGTAGCGGATTTCCATTGGGCAAACTCATATGGATATCTGGGAAGCGGCTGTAAAAAGGGAAGTTCCTCTTCCAGAAATACAGAGTGACGGGAACCGTCTTTTTTCTGGAAAGGAGCCTCATTGAACCGATCCAGTTCCTTTCGGATCGCTGCATTCATGGTATGGATGTCAAAAAATTTCCGGTTCCGCAGACGGGCAATGATGTGGGAAGTCAGATTCCCAACACTCCCTTCTACAGCTGCTTTATCACGCGGGGCCAATACCCGGGCGGGAAGCAATGCAGTGTGATAGTGATCCGCAAGCTCCTGGTAAGAGCGGTTTACGACTGGATCCTCGTATTTTCTGTTGCTGAGGATCCCAACCTTCAGATTATCCGGGGTCAGGATCCTGGTGACACCGCCGAAGAACTCATACATAGCGATATGCGCATTGATCCAGTCCTCCTCTTTCATGGTACGGCATGCCTGCGCATAGCAGTACATGCTGAAAGGCAGCGTCGCTACAAACAGATAAACCTTGCTGCTGTTCCCAGAGATCTTATCATAAAGGGGCAGCGCGGTCCCGGCCCAATCGACCATCAGTTTGTCACCAGGTTTATGCTGGATATGCATGGTAAGCTTATTTTTCGAAACATAATCCTGATATAACTTGCAGTATTGGGAGTAGCCGTATGGCGGTTTTCCGGCATCCCGGCAGGTATCAACATACTCCTGCCATAACAGCTTTAATGTTACGCCGCTTTTCAATAATTCCTTATGAATATAAGGAAAATCCGGCGTGACCAATGTTGGGAGCAATGCTTCTTCTGGAAAAAGTGTATTGTGGATTTCCATTTCTTCCATGGATTCCAGTGCATCTTTCGATAACTGGTGATCTGAGGCTGCTTTCGCCACCTTAGCAACCGTATTCCTGGATACGCACAAGGTACTGGCAATGCGCCGTTGGCTATAACCATCCAGCAGCATATGTAAAATTTGTTTTTCTTTGGACATTTGATCGTCCTCCTCTCAAAGTATTACGGATTCATCCGTTAGGATGATTGTATTGCTTCAAGAGGTGGCTCTCAACAGCGGATTGCCCTTATAATTCAGGTGGCTCTATCGTTCGGAATGGATGGCTCTCTGTAACGGATTGAATGGCTCTGAAGCCACGGAATACTCAATTCCAGATCGATGTTCCCCGTGACCGCAATGGTGAGTTTGAACCAAAGCTGATCCCTAAATATCAGCGGGATATTTCCGGGATTGAGGAGAAAGTGATCTCTCTCTATGCCCGTGGAATGAGCACAAGGGATATTCATGACCAGCTGCAGGAACTTTATGGGATTGAACTTTCCGCCGAAATGGTCAGTAAAATCACGGACAAGATCCTTCCGGAAGTGAAAGAGTGGCAGTCACGTCCGCTGAACCCTGTATATCCGTTTGTTTTTATGGACTGTATCCATTACAAAGTCCGGGAAGACGGCAGAATCCTCAGCCGTGCTGCTTATATTGTACTGGGAGTTACGGTGGAAGGCTATAAGGAGATTCTCAGTATTACCGTAGGAGCGAACGAGACCAGTAAATTCTGGCTTGGAATGCTCAATGACCTGAAAAACCGGGGTGTGCAGGATGTTCTGTTCTTCTGCGTAGATGGTCTTCCCGGATTTAAAGATGCAATTCAGGCTGTTTTCCCACAGGCACAGATTCAGCGCTGTGTGATTCATATGCTGCGCAATTCCTTTAAATATGTGAATTATAGCGATCTGAAGAAGTTTTCAGCAGACTTCAGGGCAGTCTATAATGCGCCCAATGAATCTGCGGCTCTTTCGGAATTGGAAACGATCAAGGAGAAATGGGGAAAGAAATATCCCTATGCGATCAGTAACTGGGAAAACAACTGGGAAGATGTGAGTTCTTTCTTCCAGTTTTCCGGAGATATCCGCAGAATTATGTATACCACAAACATCATAGAAGGGCTGAACCGTCAATACAGGAAAGTCACAAAGACAAAGAGTGTGTT